>SIBK01000024.1 GCA_009695205.1 Pedosphaera sp.
GGTTCTTCCGGATCCAGAAGTAATCCGGGCGACACGAAACTTGGTGCACGCAAAGCTCCGGCGCGAAAACGTCGGAGCTTTTTTGCGCGGGTGAGCCGCACCTTTGATCCCGCATTTTCCGGCCTCGACGGGCTCAGGAATACCGCATAAGTTTCGGCCGTCATGTCAGCGATTCTTGAGCTCCCAGAAGTCTAACGGCGTGTTTCGCCTCGCTCGGTCGAGGAATATCACTAGCTTGGCGAATACAGGCGCGAACATCCAAGTGGCCGAATTGTTCGAATGAGGATCTAATCGCGGAGCGTCAAAGGAAATTCCTATCAATTCAAGTTCATTCAAGCGGGTTATGCGCAACTGGGTGATTCCAGGTAGAATTGTTGACTTTCGGAGCACTCGATCCCGTAGGCCAGGTTCGAGTGGATGTGCCGCACCCAGTTCCTGTCGCTCGCGGGTTCTACCGCGTTCGGATCGCCGAATAGTATGGCGGGCCGCAGCGCAGCGGTTCTGAGCACCAAGAGGAATTCCTTGGCCAGGCATCCCAAAGCGGTCCGCTCAGCTGTGGGCGTGCAATGGAGGAAGGGACAGCCCCATGATTCCGCCCTTCCACCCGGCGGATCATGAACGAAGTGACGCGCATACTCCACGCCATCCAAGAGGGCCAGACACAAGCCACCGCGGAGTTGTTGCCGCTGGTCTATGAGGAACTGCGGTGCTTGGCGGCGGCGAAGATGGCGCAGGAAAACGCGGTCCTGACCCTCCAACCCACCGCCCCGGTCCACGAAGCCTGGCTGCGCTTGGGCGGCGACGATCAACCGGCGTGGGAAAACCGCGCGCATTACTTCGGGGCCGCGGCGGAGGCCATGCGCCGCATTCTGGTGGAGCGCGCCCGACGACGCCTTCGCCAGCAGCACGGAGGTGGGCAAGAGCGGGTCGATATCGACGAGGTGGAGATCGCCGCGCCGACCGACGACGAGGACCTTCTCGCCATGCACGACGCGTTGGATCGCTTCGCGGCTTTGGATCCGGAGAAGGCGGAGTTCGTCAAACTGCGTTATTTCGTGGGCCTGTCCTTGGATGGGTCGGCCAGCGTCCTGGGTGTTTCTCTAACCACGGCCAAGCGCTGGTGGCAATACGCTCGCGCCTGGCTGAAGGTGGAAATGCACCGGAACTGAGCCTCCGAAACTTTTTTCAAATTTCCTGCGCCTTTTGGAAGTGAAACGTCGCATGACCTGTTGGAAGCGATTCGCTCCAACATCATGAAAAACTACTTCAAATTCAAAAGTAAAACAAAACTGCGTATGAACACCCGTGCATCCCGATGTTGTGAGTGATTTTGCTGGACTACCGTCATGACTAGGCAGATGGTGAAGGCATCGAAACAGAATTAATTGCGGAGCGTCAAAGGAAATTCCTATCAATACCCCCACCTCCAAAATCAGCCTTTGACACTTTTAAAGAAGAAAAGTTGCGCGGCCATCAATTGTGTTCTAACGACATAGATTTACCCGCCTCAATCAGCCCGACTCATGCAACGTTTCCTGTGCGCGCTCAGCGTTTACTTGTTCGCCTCGGTTGTTTCCGCCGCCAAGTTGGAGGTCATCCATGGTTGGCTGCAACTGCCGGAGGGGGAAACACTGGGCCAGGTCTCGGGCGTCAGCGCTGGGGTGCACGGCGACGTGTGGGTGTTTCACCGCGCTAGTCGTGTCTGGTCCGCCAACCCCGCAAAAGCCGCGCCTATCCCGGATGCCACAGTCTGGCGGGTCGACGGCGCGACCGGCCGCGTCCTCGCTCGGTGGGGTGCGGGCACCTTCTTGCTCCCGCACGGCTTGTTTGTCGATTCGCGCGGCCACGTCTGACTGACCGATGTCGGCCGCCACCAAGTTTTCGAGTATGCTGAGGACGGCACTCTCTTGCGCAGTTGGGGCGTGGACAAAATCGGCGGCAATGATAGATCGCATTTCAACAAACCCACCGACGTCGCGGTGCTCAGCGATGGCTCGTTTTACGTGAGCGACGGCTACGTAAACAGCCGCGTTGCGAAATTCTCTGCCGACGGGAAATACCAATTCGAGTGGGGGCGTAAGGGAGTCGGCCCAGGTGAGTTCAACACACCGCACGGTATAACCGTGGATACCGCGGGCCGTGTTTACGTCGCCGATCGCGAAAATGATCGCATTCAGGTTTTCACCCCGGAGGGTAAATTCATCACGCAATGGAAAAAACCCGCGTTGGGGCGACCTTACGGCGTGCGGATTGGGCTCGATGGATTACTCTATGTCGCGGACGGCGGCGAGCAGCCGAAATCCCCGCCGGAGCGCTCAAAAATTACCGTTCTCAACTTGCAGGGGGAAGTCGTTGCGACGTTCGGCCGCTGGGGTAACTACGATGGTCAGTTCGCCGTAGCGCACGGTGTAGCGGTGGCCCCGGACGGCTCGATCTACGTGTGTGACATTACCGGTCAGCGGGTGCAGAAGCTCCGCTGGGCCGCGAAGCGGTAGGTGCGATCCACCGGGCTAACGACGGTGGTGTCGCGCCACGAGTCTCGCAAAAACGGCGGGGATTCTCATAACTACCCAAACAACGCCGCGATCGGCTGGCCACCTTGCTGGCGCACAGCGCCAAGGCTAAATCTTCCCAGAGCTTCTCTGCGGGTGCAGGACCCATATCAAACCAAAAGCACGCCAGCGGAGCGGGATCGGTCCGGAGCCCGCTTTAGAAGCGATCAACCTCTCCCCCCCAGCGCGCAGCGCGAATGTTTAGCCTCCCCCGAGTTTCTCTGCGGGCGCAGGACCGATCCCGCGGAGCCTACGCCAACAAGGGCTTGATAACCTCTCCGGCGATATCGGTGAGACGGAAGTCGCGGCCTTCGAAGCGATGTGTGAAGCGGGTGTGCTCAATGCCCAGGAGGTGGAGCATCGTGGCGTGCAAGTCGTGCACGTTCACCGGGTCTTCCACGATGTTGTAGCCGAAGTCGTCGGTGCGCCCATACACCAGGCCGGGCTTCAATGTGGGAATTCAGCGAGCTCGGAATTACGACCAACGCATCGCCTCGCTGCTGATCCCACGCGCTGCGCCTGCCGCTCCGCCGCCGGATGCCGCAGGTCAAAGAGCACACCGAAGTCGTCCCGAGCCGCCATCTGGAACCGCTGCTTCAGATGCTCTCGGAAGAGTGGATAGTAATCAAGCCACCAGAGTGAGGTGCGAAGACCCCGAGCGTGTCGCACTGGATCGTCACCATCGCGCTCGACCGTGATCTTGGAACCAAAAAAATTGGTCTGGGCCTGCACACATTGATTTGCTGGCAGACATTTTGATAAAATGGGAGGGAGCCGATCGAAATAGTTGCTCATGCCACTCTTCCGACAGAATCTTCGCACAGTTTATCACAACATTTTTGAAAAAGTATGGATAGCGATAGCTTTTTCCAGGTTACGGCAATGGATCGGGCTCGGCGGTTTGGACATCCGGGTATGGTTGTTTGGTTCACCGGCCTCAGTGGTGCCGGGAAAACCACGCTCGCCACGCAATTGGAGCGGATACTTTTCGATCAAGGGCGCGCTGCGTACCTACTGGATGGGGATATCCTGCGAACCGGTCTTTGCCAGGATCTCGGATTTTCTATCATCGATCGCCGTGAGAATGTGCGTCGAGCGGGGGAAGTGGCGCGGGTTTTGGCCGATGCCGGCTTCATCGTGCTGGCGGCGTTCATTTCGCCCTTCGCTCTCGAACGCGATCAGATCCGGGCGAAGTTGCCTCCCCGACGATTCGTGGAAGTGTACGTAAACACCTCCGTTGAAACTTGCGAAAAGCGCGATGTCAAAGGACTTTACCGCAAGGCGCGGGCCAATTTGATCCCCGATTTCACCGGCATCAGTTCCCCTTATGAACCGCCCATCTCTCCCGAACTTAAATTCAGCACCGATCAAACGAGCATTGAGCGGTGTCTGATTCGTTTGCAGGAATGCATCGAAAACCGGTTGCAGCCCTGTCCTGAATAGAGGGAAGGGATTCCCTCACCTCTCAAAAACTGTCGACAATGCAATGTTCGATGGGCTACGGCGTCTTGAAGGCGATTACCCGATAGAATCGACGCGAAATCTCGCTCGCGGGTCGGTCGATCAATTCCACCGAACCCGCCGTGGGTCGGGACACCTCTTCCACCGACTGCCACGCGTCAGGCCGATCGACGCCGTCTCTACGTTCAAGTCGATAGCGTCGATTGGCTAACACTGGGAATCGGATGTTAACGGCACCATCGGCCGCGAGCGAGACGGTTTCGATAAAGAGCGGACTGGCTGCGTCATGGGGATCGCTGCCTAGAGTGAATTCGTCGGCATTGGAATAGTTGTCATGATCCGGGTTGGCGCTGAATGGAAGAAGACTGGACTGCGAGAGATCGCCGGGCGGGAAGTAGGTGCTGAGCCATTTCGAGTAAACGTCGTCAGCGATGCCGGGAGTTCCACCTTGGACGATGCCCGCGCTCCATTGGGACTTATCATTCCATGCTGTCCATTCGGCGCGGTCATTGACGGTGACGAGAGAGTATCCATCGTGGGCAGCTTTGTCGCTCCAGGAAGCCTTGTAACTGAAATCGATCACCACTTCGCCGAGTTCCCTGACCTGGATACGTTCGTCAGAATCGGAGAGTCGGCCGGAGTAGATTCCGGCGATGGCGGCGATGGCGCCGTAGCATGAGCGGAAGGCGTCGGCATTTCGAACGATGACACAACGCTGACCCGGTTCGAGGCGTTGCCGCGACCCCGAGGCGAAATCGAAATTCACCGCACCGCTGACAAAAACATGGGAAAGATCGAGAGGTTCGGCGCCGGTGTGGACGAATTCGATGAATTCGAAATCGTCGCTCTGCCACGGGCTACCGATGGGAGGCGGAGGCGGGGCGAAGAGAATTTCTGAGATTCGAAGAAACTGCTGGGCCGGGGTGGGAGTGGCGGGGAGGGTCAATGTGCTGACGGACCGGAGTCCATCCACGAGTTCGACAGTGCCACCCCGTGCTAAAAGTTGTCCGGAGTAACCGCCTTGGGCGAACAGTTTCTGGCCCGAGCGGGGATTGTCGAGGCGGGCGCGAAATGCGACGACATCCGGGGTGATATAGAGCGAGCCGTTAGCGGGGATGACAGTTCCCGGTGCGAGAGTATGTTGGATGCCGCCCGTGAGGCGCCAGCCGGAGATGTCGATGGCGACGCTGTTTGTATTGCGAAGTTGAAGATATTCCTGGCGGGTATTTCCGGAGGGTGGGGTCACCTCAAATGCGCCGAAGAGGATGGTTGGGGATGCGCTTTGGGCGGCGGGTATTTCGGTTTGGCGGTAGAGAAAGCGCCGGCGCCTGGGGAAATAGTTGTTGGTGAGGATGGTGACAGCCTGTGCCATGGTCTGCTTATTTCCCCAGGTGGGCCATTTGGAAAAATCGGCGTCGGCATCAGGCTGGATCAGGGAGTAGAGCTCGGCGATGCGCTGCTCGAATCGGAAGTTGGCCGGTGGCGTATTGGTGGGCTGGAGAAGCTGGTCCATCAAGGTTCGAACGCGACGAAGGTACATCTGCTTGAAGGAGGCATCCGAGAAGCACGCATCAATTAGCAGGTTGCTGCCGCCGGCATAAAGACCATCCTCCGTATACATGGTATCATCGGCATACCCGCCGGAACCCGTATAGTTGCGCCCGAAGGTCAGGTCGAGATCCCACGGAGTAAACTGCCACTCGCCGGTGCCCTCCGAATCGCGGTAGGCGTAGTAATTTTTGGCACAGCAGTCCGTGCCGCCGGTGATAATCATCGCGGCGAGGTAGTTAACCATGGCGGGGATATTAACGTTGTCCCAGATCCACGTTCTGCGGGTGGAGATCGCCGGCCCCACCTCCTGGACGGCTGCCTGGAGGTCAGATTTATCCTCGAACTGGCGTGTCTTCTTTTGAGCGCCGAACGTACCCACGAAGCTGTCCTGCATCTTGTAGAGAGAGCCGCGCGGATCGAGTCCGAGACGTTGGAGGTAATCTTCGTCGCCGTCCTCGATCCAGTGAAAGTCGCCGTGAAAGGCGGCGTTGAGCTGCACCCGGAGCGGGAATGCGATGTGATACGTACTGCCGGCATTGCGGTGGGTTTCGTAGGCGATGATGTTTCGCACGTGAGCCTTGTCGGGATAGGTGGTCAGGATGTTGAAATCGTTTACGGCCCGCTGAAGGGGGTCGTAAACGAATTTCTGGCCCGGGTTCATGTCCATGTTGTAGCTCTTCTTTGGAAAGGCGCGACTGGACTCACCGTGGAGACTGGCCGTTACATTGTCATAGAACTTGCCGCGGTAGAAAAGGGAGCATAGGGCGGATCCACGGTCCGCGCCATTGGTAGTCTTCATAAACCAGTGAAGCACCGGCAGGAAATTGGTGAGTGACGGATTGAAGAAGATTGTCCCGTCGTATTCTGCGGAAGCCGTGGGGTCGGCAAACGGTGGCCACCGCATCGCATTTCCATCGGCATCCACGGCTTTGACGTACCAACGGATCATTTCCCCGGCGGCGGCTGTACTTGGGACAACAGTGGCGCCATAGACCCCGTCGCCCATCACGCCGTCGGCGTGTAGTCCGTCGTCGAACATCGCCACAGAGACCTCGTTCGAGAACATGATACGCCAAGTCAACGAGACGGAGGCGATCGGGTGAAAGGTGGGTGTGACGCGGATGGAAATGCTGAGGTAATCGTTTGTTTTCGGTTCGCCCGGCATGTGGCTCGGGTCGAACAAGAGCGGGCCGAGGTTGGTTGTGCCCAAGCCGTTGGCGACGCCGGGCGTGGGTGGAAGGAAGTAAAGGCGGCGCGAGGGATCCAGAGTTAGCGTCGTCGCCTCGAGTTCGGCAGCGATGAGGAAATCGGGATCCTCGCCGGTCACGTTGAGGCCCTGGATCGCCAGGAGGTTCGGACCCGGCTTAAGCAAGCCAATCTTGGATGTGAGATCCCACTCGACCGGTTGGCCGGCGGCGTAATCGGTGGTGTGGGTGGTCGCGTGGGAATTCCATTCAAGGTTGGCCGGGGCGTTGGCGTGAGCCACCTCCACACCATTAAGCCAGGCGACAAAACCGTCATCGAACCGCATGCGCAGCAACAGCCGATGAAGGGGCGCTGGGTTATTCACGGTGAACGCATAGCGCAACCATGCGGTTGCCTGCCGCGGGTGCATGCGGTCAGCGATGGGTGAGACGATTAGGGAATCAAGGTTGGCGAGAGCTTCAATTTGAAACCGGGTTCGGAGGGCGTCGCCAATGTCATCCTTGGCCTTGCTGACGCCGATGGGCGTCACGATAAAATCGATGGAATCGCCTTGTTCCGCCGTTAGTTCGTAGATTTTTTCCATTGGCGCCGTGTTCGTGCCGCTGATGAGCAGGGTCTCGACAACGGAGTTCTTATGCTGGAATATAAACGTCACGCCGGTTCCGTCTTTCGTTTCCTTTTGAATGCGAGCTGTGATGCGGAGTCTCGCATTGGCGGGGCAAATCCAGCGTCGAATGGTCCAGAGCTCCGAGCCTCCGCTGGCCTCTCCGCTGGGCTGCGTCAATTCCTGGCCGAGTTCGGTTTTGGCTGTGGACCGGTCCCGCAGCCTCCACTTGTTGCCATCCCAACCGTTGACGGGACCGACTGGGCCAATGCCGGTGGGGAATGGAACGAATTCGTTCGTTTTGTATCCGGTCGATATATCGATGGATTTATTATAGTAGCCATAGATCCAGCCCTGTTCACCCTGAATTCCCGAGAAGTCAACCGCGGAATCTGCGATGAGCGTGGCCTCAGGCTGGTTGGCTGACATCTCGAACCCGACTCCATTCGTGACCGTCAACCAGGCCGAGTCATCGGTGTCCAACCGCTGCCAGGCGGACTGGAGAAGATCGTTCGAGGGAATCAGTAGTCGCGCGGTGGAATGAGTGGAGACCAGATCGAGGCGATCTCTTTTGACCGGGGTGCCAAACGAAATGTCGGAAACCTGTCTCGGGTAATCCGGTCCATAAGAGAACGCGACCGTCGTCCCATCGGGCTCGACGAGCGCGAGGTAGCCAGCATCGGAGGCCAGTCGGAAATTGGTATGCAACGGCCGGCCGACAACGCGTCGATTCTTGTTCGACGCAAAAACGATCAAGTGCTGTTCCGGGAGGAGAATGGTGGATGGAAATTGCCAGCGACTGAGCCGGGCTGGATCGTCGGTGAGAAACCATCCGCCGAGGTTCACGGCGATGCTGCCTGTGTTGTATAACTCAATCCAGTCGGGGTGATCACCTTCGTCATCCGCCAAGGACTGGCTATTGGCGGTCATGAATTCGGAGATAATGACGGCGCCGACGGCGGGCGGCAGGCAGGAAATCAGGGGACAAAGAATGGCCAGCAGACGGATCCAGGAACGGTTGTTTGACATAGAGAGTGAGAAGCGACGATTGGACTGCGGACTACTTTGGCGCAAGGGGCGGGGCGGGTTCACGCCAACTGCGCGGCTTTGGCTTCGGGCCCGCCGGCTTGCCGTCGAGTTGGGGGAGAAGCCAGTCGAGGCCATCGAGGTTGTCGCGCAGGCGGGCATCAGCGTCTTCGTCCGTGTGATTGAGAATGCCAATCGGTCCGTGCCAACCGCTGTCGCGAATGACCTTGAGCAAGCCGAGATCGAGATCGCCTTGGCCGAGCGGAACGATTTTCTTCCCGACCTTGTCGCCATCGCGGGTCATGCCGTTGAGATTTAACACGAGCAGGTGGGGTTTCATCTGCTGGAGCAGCGCAGGGAAACGTTCGAGGTGACCGTGACCGTGGTGCTGGTTGTAGACGATTCCGACGTTGGCGATGCCGCCCTGCTTGAGTTGCTCAATGATTTGCATCTGGTTCTCTGGTTCACCGAACCACGCGCCATGATTGTAGAGCGCCACGGTGCAGCCAATCGGCGCGGCCGCCTCGGCGATGGTGCGAATGCGTTTCGCCTCGGTTTCGACGCGGGCGCGTTGCTCTTCCGGTGACGTCGTAGGATTGCCGCCACCCGTGACCCAGAGCTGCGCCTTCACGTGGTTACGCCTCAACACGTCGAGGATGAGTCGGGCCTCGTCATTCATCGCCGTCGGAAACCACCACGCATCAAAGCCGACGCCGTGCTTCTTGCACGCAGCGATCTCTGTGTCGAACTGCGGAATGTGTTCAGCGCGGTAATCGTAGGCAAAATGTCTGAAGCCGATTTGCTCCATCATCGCCGCGCGCTCCTCAGGGCTCCGCTGCTTCGCATCAAACGGCACAATGCACCACGCCATCAGGTTGGTACGTGCGAAGAGTTGGTAATCAGCCGACAGCGCTGCCGGGAGCCATGAAAGAAACAGCAATTCTGTGAGGAGGAGGCCTCTTAGTTTTTGAGTTCGGTTCCTAGTCATGATCGATCCTTTTAAACGGGTGTATTGGAGAAGAGTTACGACGACGCCTACGCCATGATGCCTTTTGCAACTTCCGCGACCATCGCTTCACCGCAAAGTCGTCGCACCAGCGCGAGGCTGAACTCCACCGAGGTTGCCGCGCCGCGTGACGTAATGAGATTGCCATCCTCGACCACGCGCTCCTGCACTCGCGACTCGGGAAGCTCCGGAAGAACGCCGGCGTGCGACGTGAATCGTTTGCCGGCGAGCAAGCCTGCGTCCTGCAGCACAGTCGGCGCGGCGCAAATAGCGGCGACCGGCTTGCCGGCCTGCGAGTAAGCTTGAGCCAGTCGGGCCGCGCGGCCATCCGCTCGCACGGCTTTGATGCCTGGACCGCCGGGAATGAGGAACAGATCGAACTCCTGTTCCGCAACGTCCGCTAGAGCGGCATCGGCCTGCACGGTGACGTTGCAGCGGCCGGCGACCCATTTTTCGCCGGTCAGCGACGCAACGACGACCTCCACTCCGGCTCGCCGCAACAAGTCGATGGGAGTGATCGTTTCGATTTCCTCAAACCCAGGAAACAACAAACAGAGAACTCTTTTGCTCATAGCGCAAGGAGAGTAGCGAGCGCCCCCTCGTTCGTCGAACAATCCCGCCATAGTCGCGGACGGCAGTCCGCGCCTGGAGATTGCCCATTTTCCGCAAAGAAATCCCGTCAGGATTGGCAGCCATATACATGGCGGCACGGTCCCTATGCCATTCTCGGCCCTCGCCGCTATTCTCCATTGGCGGTTTTCCACAATTTGCAATAATCGGGTTTCACGAACAGCGAGCTTGTGAGCAGGGAGCGCTTGCCTAGGATGGATCGAAACACCGCATGTCCCAAATTGAGCATCCCTTCTCGAGGCAACCGGCTGTTGTGGACGCAGGGGTTGGGTATTCATCGCCTGTGGAACCGATGCTGGAACACACGCTGCGACTGGGTGAACGCAGGTTGAACTGCGCGGTTGGCCCGGAGAACGGTCCGCCACTCGTTCTCTTTCATGGCGTGACGCGTTGCTGGCGGGATTTCAGCCCGCTATTGCCCACTCTGACCGAACGATGGCACGTCTTTGCCCCGGACCACCGCGGACACGGACAGTCCAGTCATATGCGACCCCACTATCGTGTTGCTGATTTCGCGGCGGACGCTGTCGCGTTTCTCGACGCCCACGTGACCCAGCCGGCGGTTGTCATTGGGCATTCGTTGGGAGCGATGGTGGCGGCGATCGTCGCCGCAGAACGTCCGCGCCAGGTTCGCGCTGTCATCCTGGAAGATCCTCCGGGCACAACTCTGGCTGAAGGAATTCGGCAGTCCCCGTTCTTTCTCCAATTCTCCAATACGGAGCGGCTGCTTCCCACGGCGCAGGACGTGGAAACCCTGACGCGCGAACTGGCGAACATGGAGGTGCAACGTCCGAGCGATCGAGTTGTCGTGCGCTTCAGCGAGCTTCGGGATTTGAGCGCCATCCGGTTCGGGGCGGAATGTCTCCTGCAAATGGACCCGGCGGTCCTGGCCACCCTGGTGCAAGGGCGCTGGTTGGAGGGTCTCGACTGGTTCAGTTCGCTCTCGAAGATCGAGTGTCCTGCACTCCTCTTGCGCGCCGATCCGGCGTGCGGCGGGATGCTGGATGAATCGGAAGCCAGACGAATCATGTCGCTCATCCCGAGCTGTGTGCGAGTGGATCTGCCCGGAGTAAGCCATTCGATTCATTCCACCCAGCCGGACAGGATGCTGGCACTCAGCACCGAGTTTTTAGAAACGCACCCTTTTCCCTCTACAGGAGCCCAGCCATGAAAACCGCCACCGGAACAACGATTATCACGAATGGCCAATTGATTGACGGTACCGGCGCACCCGCGGTGCCGGATGCGGCGCTCGTCATCCGTGATGGCCGCATCGAATACGCCGGGCCGGCCGCGCTGGCGCCCCCGGTGCCGCTGGACGCGGAGCGAATCGACGCGTGCGGAGGCACGATCATGCCCGGCTTGGTCGAGGCGCATTTCCACGCCACGTACTTCAACATCGCGGCGCTCGAAGATCTCGACATCAAGTATCCCGTCGAATACGTCTCGCTGCTTTCCTCGGTGAACTGCCGGCTCGCGCTCGAGTGCGGTTACACAGCGGCACGCTCCGGCGGTTGCCTGTTCAACGTCGACGTCTGGCTGAAGAAAGCCATCGAGAGCGATCTGATTCCCGGCCCGCGCCTGGCTACTTCCGGACGTGAGATTTGTTCGGCGGGCGGGCTGATGGATTGGAACCCGGAGTTCCGCAAGATCGGCATGGAAGGATTAGTCTTCATCATCAACGGCCAGGAGGACGCGCGCAAAGCGGTGCGGGCTCTGGTCAAGGACGGCATCGAGTGGGTGAAGACGTATCCCACGGGCGATGCGGCGTCGCCCGACATCAATGACCATCACACGCTCTGCATGACCTTCGAAGAGATGCACGCCGTGGTGGCGACGGCGCACAACCACAAGCTGAAGGTCACGGGCCATTGCCGCGCGACTCAGGGCATCAAGAACGCGCTGCGCGCTGGCTACGACACCATCGAACACGGGACTTTCATGGATGACGAGGCGATCGACTTGCTGCTCCAGCGCAACACCCCGGTGATTCCAGCGCTCTATTTCGAGAAGGCCAGCGTCGAGCGTGGGACGGAGTTCGGCCTGCCGCAGGCAGTGATCGATGGCCATCAGGAAACGCTCGACGGCGGCGCCGAGAGCGCGCGGCGAATCCTCAAGGCAGGCGGGCGGCTTGGCATGGGTGGCGACTACGGGTTTGGCTGGAACCCGCACGGCGATTACGCGAAGGAACTGGTCTTCTTCGTCAAGGACGTCGGGCTGGCACCGCTTCAAGTCATCCAATGCGCCACTAAAACGGGCGCCGAAATTATGGGCCGTGGCGAAGAGTTCGGAACTCTGGAAAAGGGCAAGCTCGCGGACGTGCTCGTGGTCGACGGCGACCCAGTGAAGAACATCTTGGTGCTGACTGAGCGCGCGAAATTTCTGGCGGTGATGCAGGGCGGCATCGTCAAGGCGGGTTCGCTCGCGAAGCCCTTTCCGATCCTCGTGGCGAGGGAGAACGGCTGAATTTTCGGCTGCGATGGATTTGCTTCCACCCCTCTTACTTTCATTACAAATCCTGTCCAATCAATCGTTTCCCCAACCGACCGAATTTCTGCCACCCACACCCCGTTGCTCGTCGGCTGAACTCAGAGTATCCTGGGAAACCTCCGTTATACCATGCACCCCAAGCTACCAGGAACCGATCGCGCGAAGGCAGCCCGCCCTCTCGGCCGCCCCTCGGACAAACTGGAAACCCCCAGGAGGAAGCTTCCACGCGAAACCTCCGGCACGACATCCACAAGCCCCCACCTCACGGCACTCGTTCGCCGACGCCGCTCCGGATGGACATTGCCACAACCCTTCTTCCGCGATCCGGAAATCTATCAGGTGGATCTGGAGAAAATCTGGCGGACAGGTTGGCTTTTCGCCGGCCACAGTTGCGAGGTAAGAAAGGCCGGTGCGTATTTCCTTGTCCCGGTCGATACGGATTCCGTGATCATCGTGAGAGATCGTAAAGGGGTCCTCCACGCACATCATAATGTCTGCCGGCACCGGGGATCGGTGCTTTGCGATGCGACCCAAGGGATCCTGTCGCGGATTGTCTGCCCGTACCACCAGTGGTCCTACGATCTGGACGGAAGACTCGCCGCGTGGCGAAGCATGCCAGCGGATCTGGACAGGGGAGACTTCGGGCTCAAGCCGGTCGCCATTCGAGAGGTCGAGGGGTTGATCTTCATCTCCTTGGCGAAAACTCCCACGCCGTTTGAGGCCGCGTACCGTTGCCTGGCGCCTCTTCTGCGGCCGCAGGGTTTCCAGAAGGCCAAGGTGGCGGCTGCGGCGGACTATCGGGTGAACGCGAACTGGAAGATTGTGTGGGAGAACAACCGGGAATGTTACCATTGCAACGCCAATCATCCACAATATATCCAAGCGAATTTTGATCACTACAATGCCGACGACACGACGCCCCTCATCCGTCAGCGAATGCAGGAAGCCTCGGCGCGAATGGAAGCCCGGTGGATCGAATCGGGGCTCGCGACGCACCGCGAAACGGGCATGACGCCGTTCCCCGATGCGAAGCGCGGGATCTGGTTCAGTGGAAATCGAACACCCCTGGTGGATGGATGGGTGAGCGAAACAATGGACGGTCACCCGGTGGCGCCCCTGATGGGTGCCTACACGGATCCCAATGTGGGAACTCTTCGGATCCGGACACTCCCCAATTTTTGGAACCACTCCAGTTGCGACCACGGCGTGAGCACCCGGTTGCTTCCCGCCGGCCCTCAACACACCGTTATACGAGTCTGGTGGTTGGTGGACGAAAATGCCCAAGAGGGCCGGGACTATGATCTGGGAAAATTGATGCCGTTCTGGCAACTCACTTCCGAACAGGACTGGGAGATCTGCGAGCGCCAGCAGCGGGGAATTAATTCCTCCGCCTACGAGCCCGGCCCGTACTCCCCCAGTAAGGAGTACAACGTGGAAAGCTTTGTGCAGTGGTATCTAAAATCCCTTCAGCCATGAACATCGCCCCCGTCACCAATGCAGAAATCATCATCGTCGGTGGCGGAGCCATTGGCGTGGGGTGCGCCTATGCCCTCGCGAAGGCGGGCAAACGGGACGTGCTGGTGATCGAACGCGACGACGACGTCGGAAATGTCACCACATCTCAGGGTGCTGGTTTGTGCGGGCAAGTGCGCGACAACACAGAACGAATCCAGCTGGCCATGCATTCGGTGAAGACGTTTCGCGAATTGCAGGACTCCGAGGTGAAACCTGATTGGCACGAAACCGGCTCACTGCGAATCGCCCTCACTGAATCGCGCGTGGCCGAATTTCGCAGACTTCAGCAGGCAGCGGACCAGGCTGGTTTGGAGACGCATTGGATCGATAACGACGAGGCGGGCCGGCTTTGGCCTTCCATGGATTTTTCCAGCGCGCAGGGGATCCTATGGTGTCCCAGTGATGGATATATGACGCCCCGTAGCGTCGCCGCCTCCTACCGTTACAATGCCGCCCGAATGGGAGTCCGTTTTGCCACCGCCACGGCCTTGGAAACGGTCCGTCTTCAGAACGGACGTGTCACGGGTATACATACCAATCGAGGCCACGCGGAATGCCGATATCTGATCAACGCGGCCGGCGCAAACGCCTATCACGTGGCCCGGCTTGCGGGACTCGAATTGCCCATTGTCCCGGTGCGCCATGAGTATTATGTCAGTATTCCAATTCCCGGACTGACACCCGATCTCCCCTGCTTTCGAATTCCAGAGCTGACGCTTTACGGCCGGGTTCGCGACGGCGGATTATTGGTGGGCGGGTGGGAGCCCAGAGCGCTGAGCACCGATCCGCGTGCATTTTCGGCGGACAACGCACCGCCACCGGTCGTCACAGACTGGCCGGTACTCAATTCTTTCAGCGACCGCTTCAGCAAGCTGTTCCCGAGCGCGCGGACCATCGAGAAAAGCTGGATTGGCAAGGGCTGGCCCACCTTCACTCCCGATGGAAAATTTCTCATCGGCGAATCATCCCGGGTGCCGGGATTGGTAATGGCGGCAGGTTGCAACGCGCATGGAATTTCGGGCTCCGGCGGAATTGGAAAACTTCTGGTCGAATCCCTGTTCAACCCCAATCCGAGTGCGTACGCGAAAAGCCTCAGTCCCGATCGTTTTACCGAAATCAACTGGGAATGGGACTCCGCGCGTCCGGCAGCCGCACGCGTGTACGAGACGTACTACGGAGTTTAGGGAACGGATGTGTCGTGCTGTCTTCGGCGGAGGTTTTCGATCCAGACTCAGGCCGTTGCACCTCACCAATAGCCGTAGCAGCCGTCTGCACCCCAAATCTGCGAACCTCGGTAGCGGCGCATCTGGCGGATATCCTTCCAGCTGACCGAACCGTCGAGGAGGCCAACGTTGCCGCCTTTCGCACCCAAGTCGGAGGGCCGTTGATCGAACGCGGCGGGATGATCGTCGAAGTAGCTCTCCTCGGCGATGAACGGACCGCGCGCGGTATGCGGTGCGAGGATGCGCTGGTAGGCGGGCGAATCGACGTTCAGATCGGCAACCAACACTAAGCTGGGGTCATCGGAGGCTTTCTGGGGCGAGATCCAGGTATTGGTCACGCCCTCGATAAGCGCCCAGGGCGTATTCGCATGGCCGCCGAGATAGTGATAGCCGATGGCGATGCCGTAGTCGGGGTGGTTCCGCCATGCGGGTCGCTGCATCCATCGACGGAGATTCGGGCAATCAAACGATTTCAGGTCGGGGGAGTAGTGCAGCAGGTTCGATTGTGTCTGTGTGGAGAAGACCGGCGTATGAGTGTCCTTCTGGTCCGCCTTATCCGTTCCACCGCGCGGAAGCTCTTGCTGGTTGTCCAAGGCATAGAGATGCGTCGCGAGGATGAATTGTCGGATGTTGTTGACGCAGGCGGTGCGGTTGGCGCGTTCCTTCGCGGCGGCCAATCCTGGAAGAAGCATTCCAGCCAGAATCGCTATGATAGCGATCACCACCAGCAATTCGATCAATGTGAAGGCTAGCGGCGGGCGGCGGAGGTGAGGATGGCGAAGGAAAGAGAGTTGGCGGGGGTTCATGGCAAGGGAAGTTCTCCAAGGATCGGACATGATTTAGGACCATGAAGTTTGCGCGGACTGCCGTCCGCGACTACGCGGGAATGGTTCATCGCAAGGTGGCGCGCTCGCGAACAAGGTAAAATCGGGAGGTCCCATCGGTTGGCAATGGCACATCCGCTTGGAGCTTGCCGCCGTTGACCGTGAACGAGGCGGTGAGGAGCCCCCATGCTAATGTTCCGTCAGCTAAACTGGGCGCCGCTAGCAGTTCGATCCGACCGGCGTCAGACGGTTCGAGGAGACTGCCGTCGTGCGCAGCAATTTCGAGGTGCATTTGGTCTCCGGACGGCAGCAGAACCGCAGTCAACGCCAGCCTCGGCAGGGGCGCCACGGTGGCAGCGACATCCAGTGCGACAATCTGCCTGTTGCTACGGGCGTAGATTCGGCCATTGGAAAAGGCGGGATGATTCCAAGAAGTCCCGGTGAGGGCTTGGTAGCGGGCGATTTCCGTGTAGGCGACCGGGTTGGGCTCCGCCAGAACGAGCTCACCGCTCTCCCGCAGGATGACCAGTTTGCCGCCAACTTTGATCAGCGAGGCGTAGCCGGGACTGCCTGAACCAACGGTGCTGGTGATCCAGCGGTTGGTGCGGCCGGCCAAACTGAAGCAGGCTAAACTGTGGGAACTCCGCTCGACGATGCTGTAGAGAAAACCTTCGTGGTGGACTGGAGTAGCCCAATGATTCTGGTAGGCGGAGTTCGCCTGGGTATAGTTGGCCTGCTTGACTGAAAACGTGGCTCCGGACTTGGCCACGCGGGCCGTCCACGCGCCCTTGGCGTAGGCGGAGGATCCATACACGTAATCATCTGCCACGATCGGCGTCGAGGCGGTGGACGTGCTGGAGGGCGCGAAGCCGTAGCGCCAGAGGACAGCTCCGGTCTCCGGGGTGACGCCTACCAATCCTCTCAAAGTTTGGAAAACAACCTGCGGCGTGCCGGCGACGGTCGCATAGACGGGCGTTGCGTGGGTCATGGTGTCGGTCTGCCCGCTCCATTCCGTTACCCCGTCCGACTTTCGTACGGCCATCAAGCACTGGTTGGCCACGTTTGAGTTGAGGAATATAAGGTCACCGACGATCAAGGGAGACGCTGCATTCTGCCAGGGAATGACATCGGTTCCGCTGAATTCGGAGATGAAATCGCGATTCCAAACGACGTCTCCTGTATTGGCGCACAGACAGAACAGGCGGAGATACGATGTGAACACATACACGCGGTCACCCTCGACGGAAGGCGTCGAACGCGGGCCGTCGGTGCTGCCGGTTCCAGCATGCGGATAAACGGCCTCGTCGAGCGCCGTAGCCCAGAGCTCCACGCCGGTGTCGGCGTTCAGCGCGACGCAGACCTCGCGCGGTTCGCCGGAAAACAGCCGATTGACCTGCGTGAAAACGCGTCCGCCGCTGACGGTGATCGAGCTCCAAGCGGGATTGATCGTCTTTTTCCAGACCACAGAGGGCGGCTTTTTCGACCAGTCGGTGCGGAGGGTCTCGGAACTGGAACCGTCGTGGTTGAGCCCGCGGTATTGCGGCCAGTCCACGGCATGGGATACGGCGGCGGTGGCGAAAAAAAGAACAGCAAGGACCTTACTTCTCACGGGGGTAAGTGCAGACAGTACTGGAGAAGCCATACAGTGACGAAGGTGCTTGCGCCACGGGGCATGTCAACAGGAGAACGCCCCGGAAGAAAGATAGAGGAACGACGAGCGGTGCTTCTTCATTCGGTAGATTCCGCCTTCGGCGTCGGCAAAAGGAAACTGAGACAGAACCCGAGGACGAACACGGTCGTACCGACAATCGCGGCGCCAGTGGCCACTTGCTCGAAGGTCGTGCCCGACAACCGCGGAGCAACCACGTTGGTAGTGACTAAGGCAGCGGACGTGCCGATCATCCGGCCGCCGACGTTGGTGGCAAAGCTGCCGCCCGTACCGCGCAGATGCAGCGGGAAGACCTTCGGCAAGAATTCACCCATGTAACTGAACTGGGCCACCGTCATAAATCCGCACAGAGCGACACCCCACTGGAACATCTCGGGCCGGTTTTGGAACAGGTCCACATAGGTTAGCGCGAAGAGGAGCATCCCCGGTCCGATGAAAAGCCGGAGCAGTAGGCCACGTTTCAGAGCGGTGACGAGGAGGAGAGCGAGCGCGATTCGGCCGCACAGGCCGCCCAGTTCCTGCCAGAGCTGCACCTGGTTTCCGCGCGCCTTCACCACGAGGTCTGCCGGCTCTTGTTTCGCGCGGTTGGCGGCGAGTTGGCCGAGGGTTTTCTCGCGATCGATCACCGCCTTCTTTGCCTCAGGCTTTCCGGCGGTGAGCGCGGTGAGCTCCTGGTCAAGCGAGGCCAGGTTGTTCGTGAGAGCGCTCAGTTGCGTTTTGAATTGGGTTTTCTTTTCATCGGCCGTCTTGTCGCTTTCCAGCGAGCGGCGGGCGGCGTTGATTCCTTGGCGGACCTTGGCGCGCTTGCCGGCGAGTTCTTTCAACGCGGGCACTGTGGCGACAGCTCCTGTGAAGGCGGGCAGGTTCGTCTGGAGCAACTGCTGATTGAGCGCCCGCGCCTCGTCCTGGAGGGGTTTGAGCGCCTTGCGCTGCTCGGCGAGGTCGGGCAGGCCGGGGACAATGCGCGTGGGCGTAAGCTGTAGCGCACCGAAGGCCGCAGCATACGCACACGCTGACAGCCCGGCGGTGACAAGCGTCGTCCGGCGCAACGCGGGCGAGAAGAGTTCGGCGAAGCGCGGACGACGCAGCGTGCCGGATTTACGTCGCTCCACCCAGACCTGCGATTCGGGCACGAATGGCAACAGCAGCGCGATCGGTAGCGCCGGCAGCAGGCCGGTGAGCAACAAGTAGCGCCATGAGGCGTGGGCGTTAAACGGCTCGGTGATTGGAAGCGCCGCCAACGTGCTGGCGTGTGTAAGGATCCAGACATTGACGCCCGTGACCATCAGGCCGCCGATGGAGGCAAAGGCTTGCGTCCATCCGAGCGCTTTCTCCCGCTGCTTCATGTCTGGAAACAGCTCCGCGAGCCATGTGATGGCCGCTACGAACTCCACGCACACCCCTACGAAGGTCGCGCACCGGAAGAACACAAACTGCTCGATGGTGGTGCTCATCGCCGCCATCGCAGGCGACAACGAGTAGAGCGCGATGCTGGCCGCGAGGACCGTCTTGCGCCCGAAACGATCCGTGAGCCAGCCACCGAGCAGACCAAACACACCTCCGCACAGCGCAGTGACCCAGAGCATCTTGCCGAGCCACTCCGTGACGAGCGGGTTGTTGGCCGGAAGTTGGAGCAATTCGGCGACGGCCGGCCCGCCAATAAGCGGGAACAACAGCAACTCATAGGTGTCGAACGCGAAACCGATGACCGCGATGAGGATGACCAACCAATGGGTGAGTGACAGTGGGCGACTTGGCGAAGCAGAGTTCATACGCAGCCCTAGGAAATCACCAGCGTGCTGCGGGTGGCAACCGGTAACTCCACTTTTCCCGGAATGTGCGATGGACTGGAAGTCGGCCAGCACGGGCACTTTCACCGATGTCCCTTCTCTTTCTCCTTCTCCTTCTCCTGTTGGGCGGGATCTCGAAATCGGGGGCGGCTCGGGGCTTGGGAGCGCTTACGGTTTCGCGGCGTCGAGGAGACTCCGAACCTCGGGCGGCATTTCGGTCGTTGCGAATGCCGCCCGAGCCGCGGAGGGATTGGACTTCATCCAACGCCCGCCAGCGCGCGTTATCGCCTCGGTACGCTCCCGGGGATCGGTCAGCGCTGAAGCCCATTGCCACGCCCACTGCGGCGCGCGTTCGGCCGCTTTGTCGACAATCGGTTGGAGGGCCTGGAACCGCGCGTTGTCGGCAGGGAGCGTGAGGAGCCAGGCCGCGGCCCCCTCCGGATCTTTTTGCGCCCAAGCACTCGCGATCAGTGGCGTGGCGGCCGTGCGCAAATCGCCGGCCGGAAACTCGGCCAGCCAGGCAGTTGCTCGCTGCGGGTCGGAATTGGCGATCACGCCAAGTACCTTTTCAACCGTCCGCGCCTGTTCTCCCAGGTCTGTGAGATGCGTCGCGTAGTTCGCAGCTGCGGTCGGATCGGCCTCCGCCCAATGCCCAACCGCAGTCGCCAATCCATCCCGTCGAACCTCACCGGCGGGGAGGGTTTCAATCCAAGTCAGCGCCGCCTTCGGGTTCTGCTGGCTCCATTCCTTCGCGACAGACTTCAACGCCTGATCTTTGCCCTCTCCGGGTGGCAGTTCCTGGACCCAGTCCGCTGCGGTTTGCGCGCCTTGACTCGCAGCGATGCGCACCACGTTGTTGAGAATGTCCCGACGAGCCTCTCCGTCCGGCAGGCCCACGGAAAACTCCAGTGCCGCTTTGGGATCGCTCTCGGACCACCAATCAGCGACCGTCCTAAGCGCCTTGTCCTTGACGGTCCCATCGGGAAGCCCACTCGCGAATTCCACCGCGCCTGGCATATCCGAAATGGCCCAGCGTACCACGATATTGTCGATCCAGCCGACCTGGCGATCGAGTGAGGAGAGCGACAGCAGCAACCGGGCGGCCGAACGGGGATCACGTTCTGCCAGCGACTCCAGGGTGTCTTGCGAAATCGCTTCCGAAAGTGTGCTCATGGGTTGCTGCTCGAGCCAGGCGATCGCCGCGTCGGGATCGCGCTCTTGCCAGGCCCGGAAGACCATCCCGAGAGCGTTCTTCTGCAGACTGGCGGGCAAGTGTAAGACCTTTTGAATTGTGCCAGCCGGATCGGTCTCTGCCTCGGCATTCAACAGTTGGCTCAGCGCCCGATCACGGGCGGGTCCGGCGGGAAGTCCTTCGACCCAGGCACTCGCAGCGATCGGATCCAAGCGACCCCACTGCGCAGCGAGAAAACCTCCCACCTCCACGCGGTCCTCTGGAGACGCCTTGGAATCAAGATATCGCGCGGCCAGCGCTGGGTCCTGAGTAACCGCAGCGCGTACAAATTCCGCGAGGCTCTTTCGACGAATCTCGCCGGCGGGTTGTGCTTGAAGCCATTGCTCGGCGGCAATCAGATCCTGGCCACACCACGCTTGGAAGGCTTGGCTCAACGCATCTAGAGTGAGGTCACCCGTGCCCAACTTCAACGCCAGCTTCATCGCGCGCTCGGGATCTGTCGCCGATATGGCTCTGGATGCCTGAGCGAGACTTACCTTACGTTCGAATTCGGATGGCCGCGATTCACACCACGCCACCGCAGCATCGGCATCGTTGCGGATCCATTCCACGAGCACGCCCTCGAGGGCCTGGAATCTTTTGTCGAGCGGCCATCCTGCAAGTTCCTGCATCGCTGCAACAGGATCCGTCCGGGCCAGGCTAACGAGGGTTTCTCGAACGAGGTCGTCGAAACGGCTGATCTTGAGCGCGCGGATCTCACGCAGAGCCCGCTCGGGATCGGACTGAGCAAGGACCTGCAGCACGGAACGAATGAGTGCGAGTCGATTATCGGTCTGAGGACGAGCCTTGGCGGATTCGAGGGCGGCAGCAGGTTCGAGGCCGGCCCAGGCCGTATAGACGGCTCGCAAGGCATTTGCACGGCCGCCATGGCTGGGCAACGACCCAGCGTGGCCCAACGCCGCGGCAAGATCCTCGCGCACCCAGCGTTTACGGAGCGCTTCGTCTAAGAGATTAAAGGATGGGTTGTCGAGAGCACCGCGAGCCAGGACCCAAGCTCCTGGAAACGCAGTGAGAGGAAGGCGCGCGACCAATTCACGAATGGCATCGCCGCGGGAATTCAGCCCGAGTCGCAGGAGTTTCCGCAACTCACCCGGCAAGTCTGACAAACCCAGCAATCCATCGGCTGACGGTTGGAGAGTATTCGCACCGCAGTTGTTCGAATCGATTCCCGTCAAGGCAGGCGAAAAAAACGGAGCGTGTTTGATCTCCGGAGCCACGTTGAGCGCCCGCTCGCTTCGGTACCCAGCCACGTAGCCGACCACACCGCCTGCGATAAACAGGCAAAGTGCTGCAAGGTACCGGGACTTCATGAAGATTGAACGTTATAGCCAGTGGCTGGTTGGGCGATCTGAATTTGCTGCCAGCGGAACGGCAACTCACCACGACACACGCTTTAGGCCATGCACCTTGTCGAGATGTCCATCGCGACTGGCCACCGGGAGACGATGCTGTCGGCACTGAGAGGCAATCCAAATGTCGTTCTCCGGTTTGGAAAACTCCCCGTCAATTGTGGACTGGATGCGCCGCACCTCGCCCTCAGCTAACTTGGGCGGTGGTACGGGCCAGTCGCCTCGTCTGCGTCGAGGGCCGGAGAGCTTCTCTTTCAGCGCCTCGGTTAAAAACGTCTTGAGCGAGAGGCCACGACTGGCCGCAGCCGTTTTGGCCTCTCGGAACAATTGATCCGGGATCTCTACGGTTGTTTTCACGGCGGCAGACTCCCGTAAATATGGGTAGTGATCAACCCGGATTCTCAATCGGTGAATGTTCGCGCAATTTCAATGCGGTGGAATCCGGATCACCGCCCTGATTCGGGACGATTCCTAACCGCCAAACCGCGATTCCCTCGGTGCTCGGTAGTGGATGTTCAGTTCCGGTGTCGCGATACGCCGGTGACCGTCAACTTTCGAGTCAAGGCAGCGATCCAGCATGGCACTGGCGATCTGCGTTCGTTCGACCGGGTAGGGTGCGCGGCCGGTGACAATCATCTCTTCGATCTGCGCCACTAAGCAGGCCGAGTACGTGACGTTCGGGGTCGGAGGCAGGAAGAATTGTGTCGACAGGATCCCCCCGTTGGCGAGTTGGGCGGCAAAGCAGAAATCACTTAGAGCTCCGTTGAGCATGAGCAACGTGGTGCGCAGGCCGTCATTTCGTTCGATCAGGTATGCCGCAGGATTCTTGACCAGCTTGGGCAGTTGACCGTTGTTGGCGAGATCTTGCGGGCGGGAGTCGAGTTCGGAATCACCTTGGAGTGAATCGGAACGGGAGAGCGCCGCCTCGAGCAGTCGGTTGGACCAACGACCCTCTTCGCCCGCTCGCCACACCGCATCGCCTTCGATCAGTTGCACGGACTTGATGCCCGTCTCACCGCCCCGACGTCGCTCAACCATGCACTGCATTGCCTCCAGCGCGTGAAAATCCATCGGGTCGGAACCGCCGACGCCCACCATGAGCGCTTCGTTCAGTTTCGCGCCGTACGGAATTTCGACGGGTGGCAGGCGCCACGTCACGGGAAGGGATGACCCCGCAAGGAACGGAAACTTTAGCCGCTTGGAATCCGCCACCATCTTCCCCGCCTTTTCCCAGCTGTAGGACAAATGTTTGTCGCTGAAGACCGGCACGGAACGTCTGTCCTGCTCAAACACGCCCACGCATTGTTCGAAAAACTCGTAGCGCGGATATAGAATCTGTCCCTTGTGATTATGCGGATAATCACCGTGTTCACCGATTATCACCACGGCATCGACGGCCAACGACCTGCCACCACAGCGCAGAGCTTCAGCGATGGTGGGATAAATCGTGAATCCATGATCAGCGGCGCGCTGACGGCTGAGGTCTCCGGTGGGTTTTTGATCGACATAGAGAGAGACGACCTGGAGTGGCGGATGATGCCATCCACCGTGCCGCGGGTAACCGACCAGAAACCGGTCTCCCATATGTTGAGCATGGGACTGATACGTCCAGACCGTGGTGATGATGGCAATCCGCTTCGGGGCAATCGACGCGGCCCTGGCGGGAAGGACGGTTCCGGCCAGCGTTGCCGAGCCCAGGGCGCCGAGAAAAGTACGTCGGGTGATCATTAAGTCCTCCAGAAGGTCGATTGGCGGGTGGGTTTATAAGGGAACATGAGGTGGGGCGTTTCGAGCCGGCGTTGATTTTGGAATAGCGACTCGATTCCCGCCGCAGTCATGCCTGTCGTGAGCAGCGTTCGTTCGATTGGGTAGGGCGATTTCCCGGTGAGGAAGAGCGACTCAATGTGATGCACTTGCGGGCTGAAAAAATTCCGCAGTGTGTAGTACGGCAGATAAAACAGAACGGAGAAGATTTTACCCCCTTTGATCCGAGCGGCGACGTTGCAATCCCCGACGACATTGCCTTTGAATTGCACGATTGATGCCTTCAATCCGTCGGCGTATTCGAAGCGGTAGGCGTAGGAGTCCGGAGCCAGTCGGCGCAAGTCGTCCAGCGTCGGGAAAACGTTGCTGTAAGTGGCGCGAGGTGAATGGAGTTGATTACTGCGGGCGAGAGCGGCTTCGAACAGGCGGGGATCCCAGCCGCCTGCCTTCCAAGAACCGGCCGCCATGGCATTCCAGAATCGTTCGCCACGAAGCGCCTCAACCGCGCGCACGCCCGTTTCACCCCCGCGTCGGCGTTCGAGGATCGATTGCATGGCTTCGAGCACGTGAATGTCTCCTCCATCGAGCCCGCCGGCCCAGACGCCCAGGACCTCTTCGACGGGCGCGCCAAATGGCAAATCAACGGCGGGTTGCCGCCACGTGACCGGCAAGGATGAACCGGCCATGAATCCAAAGCCGAGTTCCTTGGACGCGTCGACCATCCGTTTCGCATAGTCCCAGTTCCAGGAAAGATGCTTGTCGTTAAACACCGGCGCGGTTCGGCCACTCTGGCGATACACTTCCATGATCTGCTGGAAATACTCGTAGCGCGGATACAGCGTTTGGCCCTTCTCGTTGACCGGGTATTTGCCGTGCTCGCCGATCAGCAGCACGCCGTCCACGGCTAGGTCACTCCCACCCTGGGTCAGTGCCTCCGCGATCGTTGGGTATATCTTCAACAGCGGATGTCGCGTTGCCCGCTCCCGGCTTAGGTCATCGTCTCCCACTTGCTCCACATAGAGCGAAACGACGTCCATCGCCGGCCGGTGATGCCGTCCTTCCCAACCGTAGCCGTCCAGGAACCGATCCACGATGTGTTGGGAATGCGAATACTTGTGGTAAATCGTGGTGAGTGCCGCGATTCGCGGCCGACGATGTCCCGCAGCCCATGCACTCGGGCCCAGCGCGAGTGTCGCGGTGGCTCCGGCAAGAAAGGACCGGCGCGTACAATGCATCATGTAATTCCTTCGATCATGGGATTAAGCAAACCTTTGACTGAACAAGGCGGGTACTCAAGCGCAGATGCGGTCACAAAGTCAGCTCACAGGCCAGGCCCCGAACATCCATCTCGAATTCGATCTCAAGCACGGGAGGCCGGGCGATGTGCCAGCAAAGCCCGTGGCGCGCGGCCGGACCGATCCGGTCTAGTATCCGTTTGCGCATCGACTCTTCAAGAGAGTAGACGGTGTAGAGGTTGACCGCAGTCGCTGGATCCCAGCTCATCCCAAGGCCCTTCAATCGCTCCGTCATCACGCCGAGGACGTACTCCGCCTTTTCCAGCATCGCGCCAGGCGACACCTCCCCGCGTCGAACGACGCGATCCGACTCCAGGATTCCTTCCCGCAATTCTCCCGCGCCGGCGACGACGAACGTCGGACGCTTCAGATCGGCGTTCGGGCGGATGAACGAAAAAGCATGGAATGAAACGGAAGTGGGTGGGTTCGTGAGCGGGGCGACATTTGTCCGCGCGATTGGATTCACCCCATTCACGAGCAGATTCCATTGCTCCAACACTTCTCGGTAACAGCGATTGAATTCAATGAACCCATCCATGGCGAAGGGTTGAGGAGAACGCAGTTCCATTGCGCAAAGACTGGATCGCTCGAAGCGGGCACTGCGTAAATAGTCGTCGATGAAGTCAAAACCCTCACGCCATGGCATCAACTCGGCGAGAGTGACACGCACAATCTCCCAACCTGAGTCAGCCACCACACCGCAGGAGTAGGGTTCGATGCCGGCCAAAAAGCGAAAATGGCCAACGGGATTGTTCAACAGCATGGTAATAGATGAGGTTCGGGCGAATCCTTCACCAGAAACCAATCGACGAAAAGGCGCAATCTCCCTCGATGAGTCGCCGGAATCCTAATGTCCGTCCGTGACTAATCGGACCCGGTAAAGTCGCGCTGAAACGGCAGGTTGCGGCGTCGGATCGCTGAATTCTATCTCGTGCTGTGCCTCTCCGCTCGGAACAGCGAGCCGTTCGGTCCATGTTGAATCGCTCAAGCTGGACGCATATTCCAACCGATAGGCACGGTTTGGTTGGGCTATGAATCGCAAGAGCAATTGGCCCGGTCGACTCGTATCCCACGTGAGTCGCAAAACACTTTCAATGTCGTTAGGATTAGTTACGCTAATGTATTCATCATGATTACTCACACCGTCGCCGTCTGCATCGGCAAAAGCGTCGCGGACATCGTTCGGGTCAAGCCCATTGAGTATCTCCCACGTGTCGTCTTGTCCGTCCCCATCGAGATCCATTGGCAACCGCCGATTGGCAGCGGCGACTGTAACAGATCCTGGAAAGCGAAGAATGAACCCAGCGCCGTCCGGGTAGCGACCTTCCGAGACGTTTTGCGACTGGATAATAAAATCAACGGTGTCGACGATTTGATGTATTGCATTGAGAAGGCGAACCGTTTCACCGAAACGATCCAGTTGAAATGGGAGGTGATCGGGGCCGAGTGTGGGATGTCCGTCGGACAGAAACTTGAGGAAACCGTGCCCTGGAACGAAGTGCAATGGGCCAAACGCGTGATTTGTCGAACCACTCACCGTAGGATCGTCCGTCAAGTTCCATCCGTTTAGATCGACGGGAAGGGCAGAACTATTGAAAAGCTCAATAAAATCCCCGTGATTCGTGCTCGAGGCGAGCCATTCATTGAGACGGAGATTGAGACCCGGGTCGAGGCTGGCGGGTGCGGAATTTGCCAGTCCGGGTGTTGGATCCGAAAGCAAAGTCCACTGATTGTCACTGCGTCCGACGGTTTTGTCGGGAAGTTGGTGGCCATATTCAACACGATCCAGAACTCGATTCAGGGGGTCCGTGAGTGTGAGGGCAGCGCCTTCCGTTGGAAGCGGGACTGGAAAATACTGCGCGCCCGAGATGGGTTTAAAGCCTATCGGCAGGTCTCCGCAATAGATGATCAGCCGCTGGCCTGCTGGGAGCTGCGTCTTTCGGGGAAAAACCCATTCAACATCGGGAGCTCCGGGACGCAGACAATTAAGTTGGTGATCGTCCAAGAGAATCGAGTTCGCGGAGACGTTTTCGACTTCAACCCAGCTGGGGCCATTGCTGGGTACAGCCATGAATTCGCTCAGGCGCAGCGCTTGGCCGAGCGCTGCTAGGTAATTGCGCGCACCGGGTGTCGCACTGAACGGCAATCGTTGGAACTCACCTGTGCCATCCGGGAGCCGTCCGAGCGGCACGTCCTTCGTTTGGGCGGGATAGATCTCATGATCGATCTCCTGGCTGAACGGATCGACGAGCTGAATCAAACCGCCTGACGCACCTAGCTTTAACATCAAATGGTCGGCGCCCGGTTGGTTATCGGCCTTTAGGACGACGAAGCCCGCCGGGCCGATGAACACGGGAAAAGCGATCCGAGCGAGCGCATTACTGGTGAGGACGTAGCACCCTTCCAGCGAGATTGGAAGGTTTCCAGGATTGAAGAATTCAATCCAATCGTCGTCAGTGCCTGAATTGGCGACAAATTCATTTATTCTGACATCTTTGGGTGAATCGAGTTCGCTAGCGACGTTGGCAGCGAGCGATGTCGGCTGCGTCAAGTGCCATTCTAGGCCTGATTCTTTCGCAAGCTTTCCGTATGAAAAGCCATCGGGGACTGGACCGTAGTCGACGACTTCGATAAGATTCGTCTGACGATCATAGAGGGCAATCGCTTCGCCTGAGCGTTTGAGTTGGAAGGGCGTATGCAAAGCGCCTCCGTTGGGTGTTCCATCACATTCCAGCCGCAAGAATGCGCCCGGTGCCATCTGGGTGTCTGGCGGAAACACAAACTGACGCGGGTTCGAATCATCCGAAATCGACCAACCCGACACATCGACTTGCTTAGGACCGCGATTCACGAGTTCGATCCAGTCGCGGGCGGTGCCTGGGAAAAGCTCATTTAGCCCTATAAATGAAACCGCCGTGGCAGGAATGGGTCGTTGACCTGGGGATCCTCCGGCCGGTGACGCCTGCCAACTTGCGGGTGAATTCGGGTCTCTACTCGCAGTAATATATTCAAGGGAGCTTCCACCCCCGTTCGCAGATTGGAGCCATGGCTCACGATTCTCATACGAAACCGAGGTGACAACTCTGCCCGCCGGATCGATCAGTTCAATCGTTTCACCGCCATTCGCCAGCGAACCGCCGAACCAACCTCCGACGCGTACAGACGGATAGCGCGAATGGAAGTCGTTTGTACGAAAATCACTGGCGACGACTAACCGGGCATCTGCCGCCAAGAGCGGGTAAGGAGTCGGAAATCGGAATTGGATTCCATTGAAGCTGTAGCCGCCCAAATTCATGGGTATCGTACCGGTGTTATGAAGTTCAACGAACTCGTACTCTTCACCCCCGGGCGGACGATACATGATCTCAGAGATGCGGAGAGGGGAATTGAGTTGCGCAACTTCGAACGTGGCTTCTGAGACGGCACTCCAATTAGTGCCATCGAGGGAACGCGCGAGAAGGTGAACGTTATTCGTGATTAAGAAGGCTGAGGAGTTAAGGGCGGCCGTGGGGTTTGGAATCCCTTCAAATGCGATTCGCGGATCCGACCCGTCGGTGGTAAACCAGATTTTTCCACGCACACTCGTCAAAGTGAGCGGGTAGCCGACCGGGACACGTCCACCGAAAGGCTCAAACATTGGAGCGTTGGATGATGCCAACAAGCCTGCTTTTTGGAATATCGGAATGAGGAATTTTCGCCGAGAACCAATCCAAGAACCGACGACGTTATCAAATCCTGAGATAATCGGGACCATTTTGGCGCGCATCGGATCGTAAACACCGCGGATCTTTGCGTCGGTCAGCGGTCCGGTGTTGAAGAACGCCCGATGAACCCGATCCGAAAAAAGCAGCCGGAATTCGTACGACTTCTTTAGAGAGTTGAAAATTGCCTGGTAGTCTGTTGTCCCCCAAGGCGGATTCAGTGTGGAGAGCGTATTTGCGATCGTATCGTAGGTGACCCCATGGCTGGTAAACGCAAATTCAGCGTCCCACGGATAAAAGCGGAATTTTGACCCTGGGATTCGTTCGCGGGCAGCCCGAGTATTATTGTGTGGCCAGTCATCATTGTCTGCCCAAATCAACGGCAGGACGTAATCGATGAAATTCGCAAGATCCATTCGGTCGGCGACGTCGAGGTAGTTTGTCCGCACAGTCAGATCTTTGCGGACGGCCGTTCGAAGTTGGTTCCAAGCGGCTGTTGTCCCGCGAATGGCGGCGCTATTGGGTCCCATGACATCCCAGAGGTCGCCGCCCTGGTGGTATGCTTGAAGGAAATCCTCATCGACCCGCTCGCAAGGGTTATAATATCCCTTGTAAACGCCATTTAGAAAGAGGTGCACGAACGTGCCGTGGCAGGCCGGAATGCCAACCGTCGTCGATAGAGTGCGGATAAACTCGTCACGAATGAATGGATTCAAAGGGTCGTTCATCCCGGCGCGCAGGTGAAGCGTGTTAAACGAATCAACGGTTGTACCGGGGAAAAACGGATAAGTTAGACGGCCTGGCCCGTAGTCTCCACGGAAATAGAGGCGAAATGAATACTTGCCCTCCGGTGGAGTCGTCGATTTGTAGTTATAGAGTCCTCGGATGTAATCACCGCCGGCGACGCGCAAGCCGGCGTCGATTTGAAAGCCGCCGTTGTCGTCGGGTCGAATGAGTTCGACAGACACTGGCCGTTCCCAAGCGGCGCCGTGCTTATCGGTATTTCGCGGGCTAAACTCCATGATCCCTTTTCGGCCGTAGAGGTTGCTGGTTTCGGTTACCAGTGAGAGGACGGGCAGGAGGCGGCGGGAGGTCGAAAGGTTCATCAAGTACGTGTGAGTGCGTACCTGCGAAGGCAACGAATTGGGAGCCAGTGCGACAGCCCGAATAATTCTCGTCGCATCAATTCTTATCGGCGAGATGTAGACTGCGCCATTTGTGGCATTAGGCGGACTGCCATTCGTTGTGAAACGAATTTCAGCGCCGGGGGTTTGCGTCGCAAGACTAAGCGTAAAGGGACTATTGAAAAATCCGCGTTCAACGCTGAAATGCACTTCATCCACTTTGGCGGTGATGGCGCTCACACCATTCGGCAGGCCCGGAGTGCCGGAGAGGAAAAAACGGCCCACGGACTCCCCGCCTTCCCTCTGACGGGCGTAGGAATAGTTGGGCGCTTGCTTCGGATACTCGAGTTCATCGACTGCAACGCGTGGAAGTTCAGGACCGAAGAGCCGCAGCGTATCTCCCGTGGGATTCAATTTGAAGCTCGTGTGCAGCCATCTCGACCCGGTGACTTCGCGTCGGTCTTTGCCCGAAGCCCACACGACGAGAAACTGACCGGCTAGAATTTCGACTCGCGGAAAAATCCACTGCCCTTCTTCTTCGCGGCTCACGCTCAACGTCCATCCGTCAAGATTCACCGCTGTGCTTCCCCGATTGTAGAGCTCGATCCAATCCTCCGGATCTTTCTCTTCATCCATTATGCCTGTTTGGTTTTCCGCCATGATCTCATTGATGATGATCTCCGGCGGGGGTTGGTCGGGATCCACGGTATAGGTCCATGAACTTCCTTCAAAAGGCACTCCAAGGGGGTCGTCACTCACAATTCCATGATTCGGAGCCCATTGCAGGGTGATGGACCCTGATTTCGCGTATGGATAGAAGAATCGATAGGGCCCAGCTCCCAGCCCCGTAACGTTGGTTGCTCCGGCTCCATTCACCTGGAGGTCTCGAGCTTCGAGTCCAAAGACCGGTCGTTGAAAAGTGATGTCGACCGCGCTGAAACTGCGAAGCGCGGCGCCGGGTGTGGGAAGACTTTGCACAATCTCGGGGCCCGAAGGATCAATCAGTTCATACGCCCAAGTTGAGCCGGAGGTGCTGGGGACGAAACGCTCTGCTGATGCGGTCAGATCTTTGATTTGGTGAAGTGTGCCCCATGAAATGTTAACCGGTCCAAAGGCGGGTTGAAGAAAGGTGAACGTGTAGGTGGCGTCCGTACCCGTGACGCCCGTGACAGGCACTCCGTTCAGTAGAAAATCGGCGGCGAGCACGCCCTGAACAGGTTGGCTGAAGGTCACCGTGATAGACGACAGTTGAGTCAAGATGCCCGGCTCTGGACTGACCGTGACGACGCGCGGCGGTTCCGCACTCAGCGGACCGAGGGATGCCAGAGTGAGTGACAGAGCAACAATCAGCCGACTACAGCGGATAAATCGGAATAGGAGGTGCATGACAGACAGCAACGATCGCTGATATCCGCGCGAAACGTCAAAGAGAGTTCGATAAACTGCTGTAGTTCTCATTTTGGAAAAGTAAGACACCCAACCTCACCACAACCCCCAGGAGAGAATCCACCGAACTTAAAGTTTGCGCGGACTGCCGTCCGCGACTACGACGTTACGATTCTTGGAGAGGGAATCACTCCTTCACCAATCGCAACGACCCTTCGTCGAAAGCAATCTCTCCAACCTCAGACTCAAACTCACAAACGAGCTCGATTTCACCCACTCCTCCGCCAATCCCAAACGAATAATTCAGCGGTGTCCACTCCCCATCTGTTCCCTTCACATATCCCCTGCGGTCACCCGATATGCGCAAGCAAAAGGCACCCTTCCCCCCTACCCCACTGGTTTTCGCCCGGCCCTCGAATCGGTACTGGCCCGCGCCGAGCCGAACCCGATTCCTCCATGAGCCACTCCCTCGTCCCTTCGTCAATTGAATGCGTAACAGCGTAATCCCATCCACCTCACTTCGCTCAAAATGGGGAACGGCCCCTCCCCCTTGGGGATTGACGCGCATTTTCCAACCCGTAGTAGCGAAGGTTCCATCGGCGCCAAACTCAGCGGGCTCCCGGGGTGCCTTCAGTTGCTCCGAAACGCTGGCGACACGAGCCGTAATGCGTTCGCATAAGTCAGCGATCAGAGCGTCGTGTTCCACCCCCAATTCCGTTCCGTACGCCGCAATCGTCGAGTGGATTTTGCGTGCCAGCTCATGAACACGGTTGGTCATGCGGTCTTCGAGAAAAACGTTGGCCTGCAACTGCGCAATTCGATCAAAATATAAGCGTCTCCCCTCCGGAACAGAAACGAACGCACTCGCGATCTGTCCGCGCATGAGTGGTTCAATGGAACTGTTTGGACTCATGCGACCGTCTGTTCCGAACATCTGATCTAAACCATGTGGCATGAACACCAGCCGGCCGGTTGCACGGTCGTGAAAGACTCGATAGTTATTCCGATTCAGTGCATATCCGTCCCAGTGACATAGCATCACCTCCAGCGCAAGGAGACTCGCGAAACGGTTCACGTCAAGGATGGCATTCAGGCGCGTCCATCGCTTCTCTACATCGGGATCGGAAGCCGTGGCCAGGAGCCGCTTCAAATCCTCCCGCCCTTCCCCATCATCGCCTGAATTAATCTCAAGTCCCGAATCGATATCCCGGACGAAACCGCCGTCGTAAAGATTCCCGTCAACATCCTTGAAATGTTTTCCAAGGAAGGGTTTTCCCCATCCTTCGACGACCACATACAGCCCGAGATCGCGCCCGTTGAGAAGCACCGTGGCATGGTCGGCTTGTGGCGCCGGAACGCCAGCCGCACCGAAGATTTCACGGCACAAGGCCTCGCAAACATAGGTCGGATCCTGCACCGAGTTGTTTAGGGAAACTTTGCTGAACCCATGAAAGCGTTGGCCTGACGCATTCTTGGAAAAGTTCAACGTCAGGGCTGGTTTGTCATCGATCGAGCGAAAGCTGCCGGCAGACCCCTTTGAGTGCACCGTGACATTGGTATACACAACGCCGCCTTCTCGAATGGTCGCCGAAACCTCTGGCCTCGCATCTCCCCCGCCCCCACGCCTACTCCAGAAATAACTTCCAAGTTTCGCCATATCACCCGACGAAATCTCAATGGATATCCGCCACAGATCCCCAGGGATAACTGTTACGGGTGGATTGACCCGGGTAGGCGGCCGCCGCCCCCATTGCCCACGTTCTCCGCCCCCAAACGGGTTGCCTTCGTTTATCGGAACCCCCTGTGGAAAAGGTCCGCGACTTCGGGGCACTCGCTCGGTTGGGGTGAAAAATCGGAGGGTCAACACCAAACCAAATGCCACCCACACCAATACCCGGCTCCAACGCCGCAATGGCGACAACGGTGGCCGGGGTGGCTGTGGTGGCTGCGAAGAACCGGGGACAGGTGTCCCCAAGATCGGAGGCGGATCCGGTAGGCGTGGTGGAATCATGGAAGCCGTCTCAGACCGATCCACATGGACCTACTTCTCTGCAATGCAGTAAAGGAATCGTTCACCACGCAGGTAAAGTTCTCGATCGATCAACGCCGCTGAAGCGCTGAATGAATCATCGAGATGATTGACCGCCAGCACCGCATTCGTGGCGTCATGGCTCAGCACCACCGTGTTGCCATCCCGAGCCGTGATGTAAATCCGGCCGGCCGCTCCGACAGGTGATGCAAAGATGAAATCACGAATTCCGTCCAGTCGCACCGGCTCTCCGCGAGGTTTTCCGGTTGATGGATCCAGTCTCGACAGAATGTTTTGATTGTGCCGGATGAAGTACAGGGTGTCGTCATACAGGAGGGGTGACGACACGTAAGGGGTCATCCGATTCAGTCTCCAGACCACCTGGTCCGAGTCCGTGATGTCACCCCGGGCACCCGCCAACCGAATCGAGAGCATTGCTTGCTTGTAATAACTATTGCCGGTGATCACTACTCCGTGAGCCGCGACCGGTGAAGACGCAACGTTGTCCGTGAGGCCGGCGCATTCCCAAATGAGGACCCCGGTTTCCACATCATAGCTCCGCACGCGCTTCGTGGCACTGACGATCACTTGGGACCTGCCATCCTGCTCAACAACCAAGGGTGTCGACCACGACGTCTTTTCGTCGCGCGGCACCTTCCATCGCTGCATCCCCGTGACCTTATCAAAGCAGTACAAAAACGAGTCTCCCTCCTGATCCCAGACAACGATCAGGGCACTGCCATGCACCACCGGCGAGCTTCCTTCCCCATGTGAATGCAATGTCTGCATCCGGCCGAGGTCCTTCTGCCACTTTATTCCTCCATCCAGACCCAGGCAGTACAAACCTCGTGAGCCCAGAAACGCATAAATCGATATTCCATCCGTCACCGGTGAATTGGACGCGGGACTCCCCGTTACATGCCCTCCTTCGTGCGGAAACTCTTCCCGGAGCACCCGCTTCCAAAGGATTCGCCCGTCCCTCCGACCGATGGCCTCGACGCTGTATTGATGACGATGCGTCACAGGGAGGCTGTCATGGACGCCTGGAGCGGTGTCAAGAACCGGGGGATGCGCCCCACCCACCGGCGCGGCCGCTATGAGAATCAGCAGATCGCCAACCACAATCGGTGAAGAATGCGCCTTGCTACCGAGCGGAAATTTCCATCGGATGTTTTTCTCTTCGCTCCACTCGATCGGAGGACTGGCTCGGGGCGCGACTCCATTGGCCATCGGCCCCCGCCATTGAGGCCAGCTGCGAACCAGATCCACACGTGCGGCGCTGTTCGTGGCGTCCGCCACCAAAGAGAACCTAAACGCCGCAGATACCGCGATCCACGCAATCACAGCGCCTATTTTAGGGATTTCCCCAACAGGCAGCCGCATCATGAAGAGGGGAAGATCCTCGGGCCTTGGGTGCGGACAGTCGCAATCATTTCGCCCTTTTGTCTCCCCTGCTTCACCGTCTAGCGCAAGCAAGAAACTCGACCACCGCATACACGCCACGTATCTCGCCGATGTCGAAAGCCGGAACTCCGCCGCCGTGCCCATTGGCGTCCGTCTCATCGTTGCCCTTGCAATCAACGGTTGACCGGTCTCAGGGCAACTTCGCCAAACTACCACGAGGCATCCCGATCCACTCGCAAATCGGCAGGCGATGACGGTGCCTTCGGTTTCGGTGTGTTTGCCATGAAGTAAAGCACGGGCACGGACATTCGGCTGATGAGCAGCGAGGCGATCTCTCCGGCCATCAACGCAATCGCGAGTCCCTGGAAAATCAAATCGGCGAGAATGACACCCGCGCCCACGACGACGGCCATCGCGGTGAGCAGCATTGGGCGGAAGCGTACTGCACCCGCAAACTCGCGCGTGTTGAGGCCACGAAGCGCCTCGTTCATCTGCAGAATGGCGTAAACCGGACTCTCCACGACACCGGCCACGTCGCCGATGACCTAGATCACGGGGATCAGGTTCTTGCGGTAGATGCTCTTGTCGACGGTGGTTTGCTCGACGTTGACGAGTTCTCGCAAGGGTACGAGAGGAGCGGACGGATTGGCTCCGGAGCGGACGCGCAACGCGCGCAACGCGTCCGGTGTTGTGCGGCTGGATCGGGGTAGTTGGAAAACGATGTTCACGGGCTCCTTGTCGCGCAGGACATGGAGCAAGTCCACGGGCACGCCGACGACGGCGATCTGCAATGTCTCGGAAATCGTTTCCGTGCTGACGCCGCTCAACGCGGCTTTTTCTTTATCGATCACCAATCGCACTTTCGGTTGATTGGCCTCCATATACCAATCGGTGTCCACCCCCCCGGGCGTGCTCTTGAACACGCCAATAACCTTATTCGCCAATGCCAACCGACTCTCCTCGGTTGGGCCGTAAACCTCCGCCACCAGGGTTTGTAGCACGGGGGGGCCGGGCGGCACTTCGGCCACAGCGGGCGCGCTCCGTAACGCGACGCGATCTCCGTGACACGGGGGCGAACCCGCTTGGCAATGTCGTGGCTCTGGGCCTTGCGCTCTCCTTTTGGGAGAAGATTGATCTGCAGGTCGGCGATGTTCGCGCCACGGCGCATGAAGTAGTGGCGCACCAGTCCATTGAAGTTGAACGGGGCCGAGACGCCGGCGTAAATTCCGTAGTCCAAAAGTCTCGAGTACGGTTGGGTTGCCAACTTCATTCACGGCTTCCACCGCGATGACCGACCCGTTGCGGCCCTTGTTTTGCGGCAGATGAAAGTGTCGCACGATGTTCTCGACCACCACGATGGCGTCATCCACAAGGATCCCGATGGAGAAGATCAGCGCGAACAGGGTAATGCGATTGAGCGTGTAGCCGTAGAGATAGAAAACCAGCAGCGTCAGCGCGAGCATGGACGGGATCGCAATGGCCACAATGCACGATTCGCGCCAACCCAGCGTCAGCAGGATCAAGAGGGAAACGCCGAGGACCGCGATGCCCATGTGCAGCAGGAGTGCGTTCGATTTCTCCGCCGCCGTTTCGCCATAATTGCGCGTGATGGTAATTTCCACGTCGTTCGGGAGAAAGCGTCCCTTCAGTGGGTTCAGTTTCTTCGACACCTCATGCGCGACCGAGATGGCGTTAGCACCCGAACGCTTGGCAATGTTCAACGTAACCCGGGTTGTTCCACGGCACTCGCCGACCGTGCCTGGCCCAATCCGAAGAACACGTATTGCAGCGCCTCCGCGGCGCCATCCTTGATTTCCGCCACGTCACGCAGATAGACCGGTTTATTATCAAACACCCCTACCACCACGTTGCGCACATCCTGCGCGGTGGTCAGAAATTCCCCAGTCTCAAGGATCGTCTCCTGATTATTTCGGGTCAATCCTCCAGCGACGCTCTGTCGATTGGCTTGGGTGAGCATGGGCAGGATTTCCATCGCGCTGAGATTGCGAGAAGGGAGCCGGAGCGGATCCAGCAGCACTCGCAACTGTCTTCTCGCCCCACCGATGATCGTGGTTTCGGCCACCCACGGGACTTGTTTCACCGCATCGTCCACTTGCGCCACGAACCGCCCCAATGAGAGGTGGTCATGGTGGGCACTATGAAACGTCAGAGCCAAGATGGGCACGTCATCAATGGACCTGGGCTTGATGAGCGGTTGAGAGACGCCGTGGGGTATACGGTCGAAGTTGGATTCCAGCTTTTGCTTCAGCTTCACCAGGCTCTTTTCGACGTCCTCCCAACCTTAAACCGCACAATAGCCAGGCTCTCGCCGGGGCGTGAGGTCGATTAGATGTATTCAACGCCTGGAATTTCCCAAAGCAATTTCTCCATTGGCCGCGTGGCGCGCTCTTCGACTTCCTTTGCACTGAAGCCAGGCAAGGCCACCAGGACATCAATCATGGGCACCTTGATCTGAGGCTCTTCCTCGCGCGGCAGCATGAAGATCGCCGCCACGCCCAGCAGCACGGACGTGAGGAGCACGAGCGGCGTGAGCTTCGAGTCAATAAAGGCCCGAGCGATGCGGCCGGCGAATCCGATTTCAGAATTCACCGGCTGGATAGCCGCCTTCACTTCGCCTCCACGGGCTGTCCGTCCGTCAAGGCCTCCATGCCATCCATCACCACGGCGTCGCCCCCATCCAGTCCCGAGAGGATTTCCACGGCATCTCCAAAGTGTTTGCCCATGGTCACAAGATGAAATTGCGCGTGCTGATTCGCCACCACGAAAACAATTTCCAATTGCCCTCTTTGCAGGACCGCGGCCGCGGGCACGCGCAACGAACGGATGGCGCCGACCGGCACAAGCAGCCGTGCAAATTGACCTGAACTCAAGCCCGGCTGTTCCGACAAGTTCAATTTTACCCGAACGGTGCGGCTGCCGGTACCTGCAGAGGGGGCAATTTCACTGATCTAGCCGGTCACTTCTCCGCTCACGCCATCCACCCGTGCAGCGAGCCGCGCATCCTGTTGAATGTGTGATAGGATGCCTTGCGGCACATCGGCTTCCAGTTGCAATGCCGACGGATCTTCGATGGAAATCAACGGCTTTCCCGGCAGGGCGAGGTCACCGACCTCAGCCCACTTCCTTGCCACCACGCCGTCGAACGGCGCGAGAATTTCAACATAACTCATCATCGCTTTTGCTTCCGCTGCTCCACCCAATGCAACGCGATGGCGCACCTCCGAGGCATCATATTCAGCCCGGGTGACTGCCTGTTGCTCGAAGAGCGATGCAACTCGCTTCCCATCGCGCTCCGCCTGCTGGAGCGATGCTACGGCTTGATCCAGACGGGCCGTAATTTCAGCGGCGTCGAGCCGCACGAGCCGTTCGCTGGCCTTGACTCGCTGCCCCAAAACGACCGGCAACAACGTTATCCGCCCGCTCAATTTCGCTTCGAGTCTCGCGTGCCGTTTGGCACGAACCGTGCCGAGGACTTCCTCGAGAAGGGTCTGCGGTTTACTCTAAACGGTCTGCACACGCACCTTCATGACGGGAAGGCTCGTCAAATTGCTCTTCGAGGACTCCTGTTTCGCGCCGCAGGGGGGAAATAGGAGCGTTGCGGCGAATGCCATCGATAGGGCGGCCACGAACTGGAACGGGGATTCTTGAACGGACAATCTCATGGGCTCGGAGTGGTGTTGGCTACGAGCACGGCGTGGATGGCGTGCCAGACTCTCCCCCCGAGGAGAGAATCCACCGAACTTCACAGGGCGCGCCGTGATTCCATGAACTGTTGCTGGGAGGAGATTTGCGCGGACTGCCGTCCGCGACTACGACAGGACGGCTCATGAAAAGCGAAGATCTCCAACGGATCGACATGAATTGGGACCATGAACCCTTGCATGGACGTGGTTTGCTCGGACTGCTGTCCGCGACTACGATGTTACGGTTCACGGAGAGGGTTCCGCCACGTCACATCGATATTCGGAAATCCAGCTACATGGGGTCGTGTGGCCCTCACGATTGGCTCAGGCCGTGAATCCGAATCGAAACTTCTCCTCCTCCCCCTTGATGCCAAGCGATGCGCAGATATGCCTCGAGGCCAGCATCCCCGCTCCCGTCTTGATGATGCGATCGAAATCGCGCTTGGGCAGATCCACTCCTCCGTGTTTGACAGCCCGGATGGCGTAGCCTCGCTCCAACAACTCCTCGACAAACTCCTCGCACGTGATGAGGTCGTCGGTGAAAAAGTGATTGGATTGCACGTGTCTTCGGACGTGCGTTGTGTATACTGGAAAGTTCACCAGCCCTAACGGGAATGGATATATAACGGAAACGTCGACGGGGACAGCTAGGGATGATACTCAGCCGTGGAAACGCCTGTTCACGACCCTTTTCCGAGCGAACGGCATCGTTCCTGGATTTCTCGGACAAGGCGCGCCAAATGCGACATGGTCAATGACGTATGACCTGAGCCCCTATACACAATCGTCCGGCGCTATCGTCTTCGGGCTCTGGAACATCATGCCCACCAGTCAGGGCAGTTATCGGCTGGAACTTCGGGATGCCGCGAACAATGTCATCGCTCCAGCATTTGGTTGGAATTTAATCGGAAACGATGCCAATACTGCGCCGTTTATGGAGTCACAGGAGCGTATAAGATGGTTCTGGACAATCCCACCGGCAAATTCATCACGCCCCCAAAACCGGAAAACACCCACACGGATCCGCCTTCTGGAATCAGATTCCGGCAAAGACCAAGACGATTACACTGACGGGAACTCTTTTTAACGCACCCGATGTGGATGGAGTCGTGGCATTCATTGCGGAGCCCAACAAACCGTTCATGTTCGATTGCGGCATGTCCGTGGTGACCTGTTCATCCGCAAGTCGCTTTGACAATTAGGTGCCATGCGGCAATGGGCCCTCAGACTTAGCAATCGATGCCTACGTTGTCGCAATGATAGACACCCGGGATCCCGTCGGTGTGGGCGCGCCCTACGGAAGTTCCGGTGGAGATTGGGGTCCGGCAATGTGGCACAATGAAATGTCGGTGCCGGTTCGCTGGAATGCCAAGAATCTGGGCGAAGTATTTGGCATTGCCCTCGATGACAGCACACCACCGAATGTTTACGTCACTGCAACGTCTATTTATTATGAAAATGGACGAGATCCTGGTGGAGATGGAGGTGTCTATAAGCTCTCCGGATCAACTTTTGGAATCTCGGTATTTCAAGATTTTAGCGCTTCGTCCAAGAAGATTGGGAAAGCATCTCTGGGAAACATTTGCTTTGACAAAGCGCACAGACAGGTCTTTGTGACGGATTTGGACAACGGGCTTATCCGGAGGCTGAGCAACACGGGTAGCGAAATTGTGACCGTCGGTGTGCCCTACGATCATGGAATCACAGGAATCCCCAACGTCGACGGTACTCAGATACCGGACGCATCGTCCGTGCCGGGCGATCTGACCTCCTCCGGACGACGCGTATTCGGGGTCCAAGTTTACCAGTCGCGGCTCTACTATTCAGTTTGGTGGGCACCCGTTGCAGGCGGTCCCGGAATGAATGAGGTCTGGTCCGTCAGTCTGCAGCCCAATGGAGATTTAGTCTCGACGGGCCCCAAAGGACCCAAAAAGGAGTTCTCACTTTTGGGACTACTGCCAAACAGCGGGTATCCAACTTCGGAGCCTGTAATCACAGACATAGCATTCTCTCAGTCCTGCACGATGCTCATCGGCGAACGCAGCATCTGTGCTACCACACCCACCGATCTCGCCAGTGAATCCCACTCCCCTCAGGCAATCGAGTACGCTTTTGGAACCTCGTGGACTCAAAGCCAGATCTTGAATGTGGGAAAACTTGTTGAACCCAGCGGCCGCGTCAAATCGGCTGGAGGTGTGGACTATGATTGTGAGGGTCACCCGTTCGTGACCGGCGACGCCCTGATCAACGACAGTTCGCCATTTCCTTACACCGGCAACGCAGTCTACGGATTACAGATCTTCCCGACTCCGATCAGCGTAGTTTCCAATAGTTGGGTCATTGATTTTGATGGCAGTTATACTACTCACGACAAGTTATCGCTCGGCGACGTCGAGGTGAACCGTTGTTGCGACTGTCTTACATTCCATGACGAACGCATCGAGTGCCTCGCAACAAACACGTTTCAGTGGTCGTTCTGTATAACCAATACCGGGACTTTCACCAATGGGCACCTCGTCTTCCTCGACCTGCCGCCTGGGGTCACTATCAATCCACCGATCATTGACATCAATCCGCCTCTCGCGCCAGGCCAGGGATTCTCCACGAAGGTCATTATTACCATCGATCCGAAACAGACCACCAACCAGCTTTGTTTCCGAAACGCGAACCACCAACCGGACTACGCAGATTGCTGCATCGTCGCCAAGTGTCTTAAGGTACCGGATTGCTGCGCGGTAATTTCCAAAGAGGTTGTGAAATGCGATGCCGCATCCGGATCCATCTCTTGGATTTTCAATCTCCAAAATTTGAGCGGCGTGCCGCGAAGTATCTTTATGTCATTCCGGAGTAGGCTAGGTGCGCTTCCGTCAATTCCAACGTTGTCGTCTTCAATCCTCGATTGGGTGTCGGGGCATCCACTGTGGTCAATGTCCCGATTTCGGTGACCAATAGCCCGTGCGACATGGTCTGCTTCCGCCTGGCATTGCATGACAGGAATCTCTTGTCGTGTTGTTCCTTCGTTCATTGTATTTTCCTGAAGTGCAAGGATGGAAATCATGCGCCCGCTGTAGATTGCCGTCCATCCGTGCTGCTGTGTGATCCCAAAGAGGTCAGAACTTTACGGATACTGTGGTGGTACAAGACCAGGATGGTGATCCGCTCACGGTTATTTGGAAATTGGACGGAACACCGGTGAAGATGGCTACGGTACCGGGTGGCGTGTCGTCGTCACCAACTTTAGTCGTATTAGTCATTAATCTCCCGCCGGGCATGCACGTGATTTCGGTGTGTGTAAGCGACGGCAACGGCGCCCCGACAATCTGTGAGACCAAAATCGAAGTAGGCGACCAAACGCCGCCGATGATCACATGTCCGCCAGACAAGAGTGTGGGGCCTGGACCTATACTCTGCCGAACCTGACGAGTCAGGTTCTGGCAAAAGACAACTGCACTCCGGCCAACCAAATCAAAGTGACGCAGGAACCGGGTCCAGGCTTGGTGCTGACCGCTGGTCGCACATGCATCAAGTTTACGGCCACCGATCTGGCTGGAAATACTTCCACCTGCACAACTTGTTTCGATGTGCATCCGTTGCACGTGATGGTGACTGGAGCAACACCTGGCGTGTTCGGTATACTCACCGCGGGGCCCTGCGGACCTTGTGCTCACGGGCGAGGGGACAGTGGCCCAGACTGCATCGGTCGAATACTTCGCTAACGATCAGCCCCTAGGCAAGGGGGCGGGGGCCAACTTCCGGCTTCCGTGGTCTAAAGTGGCCGGGGGCAGTTACTCGATTGTCGCCGTCGGGACACAGAAAGGATCCGGGGGCGCTACGGATGAATCGTTGCCCGTGCTCGTCTACATTCTCCCAGCCAGCAACACCCCTATTTTCCCCGGATTCACGTCCGTGGTTTTAGAGGGCGGCAAGCTCCACCTGTCCATGCTTGCGATGGAAGGCGAGCAGTGCATGGGCGAGGTGGCAGAGGATCTAGAAACGGGTTCATGGCGAACGCTGGAGCAAATGGTCGGCGACGGGCAGGTCCAGACCATGCAAATTGATGCCGGTGCGGCTGCGAAATTCTTCCGAATTCGCATGGCACGGTAAACCAGAAGCGCAATGCGAGATGGCGCAACGGGCAGATCAGGAGGCCCTAGGGGATGGGCGCGGAGCATCCTAGGAGGACGCAGCGGCGACTGCGGCCTACTTTGCTCCCTGATCGATCCAAGCGCGGATAAGGCCAACCTGCTCTTTGGTCAGCGGATCCCCTTTGCCTTCCGGCGGCATGGCGTCGTCTTCCACCAATCGCGCCACACTGTGAACGAGCGTGCTCTTCGCGCTATCCTTGGGAATCACATTCGGGCCATTCTCGCCGCCTTTCAGAGCTGCCGCCAGCGAGTCGAGACGCAATTTGCTCTTCTGCTTTTCGGGACCATGGCATTTGAAGCAGGATTTTTCAAAGATGGGCTGGATGTCCTTCGCGAAGGTCACTCCTTCTTTCTTGGAGGCGGGTGGAATCTTGCTGAGGTCGGGGCTAGCGCCCAAAAGCGTGGTCCCAAGAGAGAGTCCGAAGACGGTGAGGCCGAAACCGAGTACGCGGGCGGGGAGGAAGGAAGTTTTGTGAGAGTTCATAGCGAATTTTCTGCGAAACGATAAGGAAGACGATGCGTGCGTCAAAAACATTCATCCCTCGTCGAGTTTGTTTTCCCTTCCGATTGCCGCGGCCCTCTGAAAACGTGGCTCCACGGAGTGCCAAAGTGAAAACGCTCAACACTAAGGAGCCGCGTTTCGCCAGATCGGTCCGTCAGGAAATTCGTATGCGGCAAGGCTGTCGGGCTTCATTTCGGTACTGTACCCGGGGAAGCGTGGCACCTGGTAGTTTCCACCTCGCATCTGCACCGGATCCACAAAATGCTCATGCAAGTGATCCACATACTCGATTACGCGTCCCTCCATCGAGCCGCTCACCGCCACGTAGTCGAGCATCGCCAGGTGCTGGACGTGTTCGCACAGGCCGACGCCGCCCGCATGGGGGCAAACCGGCACTCCAAACTTGGCCGCCAACAATAACACAGCGAGAACCTCGTTGACTCCTCCCAACCGGCACGCATCGATCTGGCAGAATTGAATGGCTCGCGACTGCAACAGCTGCTTGAACAACACTCGGTTCATGCCGTGCTCGCCCGTCGCCACCCCGATCCCCAACGGTTCCAAGGCCCGTGCAATTGCGGCATGCCCCAAAATGTCATCCGGACTCGTCGGTTCTTCGATCCACCAAGGCCGAAAACGTGCCAACTCGTGCATCCATTCGATCGCCTGAGGAACGTCCCAGACCTGGTTTGCATCGAGCATGAGCCGACGTTCCCAACCAATTTCCTCCCGAAGAATCGTGCAGCGACGGATGTCATCCGCAAGATCGCGGCCCACTTTGATTTTCACGTGACTCCATCCGGCGGCCACCACCTCGCGACACAGCCGGCGAAGTCGATTATCATCGTAACCCAACCACCCCGCACTCGTGGTATACGCGGGGTAACCGTCCGCCGTAATTCGGGCGATACGGTCTCGTTTCCCCGGCGCCTGACGCTCCAGGAGAGCGAGTGCTTCCTGTGGAGTGAGGGCATCCGTCAAATAGCGGAAATCAACGCAGGCAACCAGGTCTGTCGGAGAAAAATCGACGAGCAGTTGCCAAAGCGGTTTCCCGACAGCTTTGGCGTAGAGGTCCCACAGAGCATTCACCACAGCCGCGGTCGCCAGGTGAATAACCCCTTTCTCCGGACCGATCCAACGCAGTTGGCTGTCCGATGTCAAATGGCGCCAAAATTCGCCGGGTGCCGCGGCAAACTCCTCGAGTGTACGGCCAACGACTCGGGGTTCCAGAGCGCGAACGGCTGCACAGACGACCTCCGTGCCCCGTCCAATCGTGAAAGAGAGTCCGTGACCTTCGATGGATCCTGGATGGATCGGCCCCGTGGAACTGCGATCAAACGCACCCTCGGTATGCAGCACGACGTAGGCTGCGGAATAGTCCGGATCCGGATTCATGGCATCCGAACCGTCCAACTGTCGTGAGGTCGGAAACCGGATATCGCGAATGCTTAGCCCAGTAAAGCGCATGGGGTCATTTTTTCATGACTCCATGACGCTGATCTCGACGGGTTCCACCTTGACCCGATGCTTCTCGAGCCAGGCGATGGCAGCTTTGAGATCCTCCCGCTGTCCCTCGAGTTCGAGGCAAAGAATGCCGATCTCATCGGTAACACTCGCCTGTCGAATATTGAAGACGACGGGGAATTTTTGGCTCATCTCCCAGATCACCGGTCGCGTGATCTGTTTTGGAGGATAACTGAGCCAGAAACGGCGCTGTTCCAGCGTGGAAACCTTCGCTTTGGGGGTTTTGGATGCCTTTTTGATGCCAGCCATGAGAAAAGAAAAATGAGTTAAGAAATCGGAAGGACTGGGAAAACAAGATCGTCCGTTTGAGCAAATTCGTTGCGAAGAAAGTTAGCCTCCGGCAATGGCTGGAATGATGCTCACTTCGTCTCCGTCCCTGATCGGTGTGTCACTATTCTGGAGGAACCGGATGTCCTCCTCATTAACGTACAGGTTGACGAACCGGCGGACCTGCCCGGCGTCATCGACCAGCCGATCTCGGATTCCGGGGTAGCGGGATTGCAGTTCGGCAATCGCGGTCGCGACAGTGCCCGGTTTCACCTCAACGAGCTCGACTTCGTTGGTCAGCTTGCGGAGCGGTGTTGGAATGCGAACTTTGACGGCCATACTTGTAGAGCGACAGTGTCGGAAAAGGACTCGTCGTGCGCAATTGGAATTCAGCGACAATCGTCGGTAGCAGTAGCCAAGCATTTCCAGAAATGTCGCGCTTACAGCCTCATCCCCTCCCCTTCCCTCAATTTTCCCTGCCGCGGGAGTTGTCGGATCGAGTCGGCATCCGCTATGTTCGCGCCGTGCCCCTGACCGCTATCAAGTGCGCGCGGTTTTCAAACCGTGCGGGTCGACCGTCGCCGCCGAGCCTTGGATGGGCCTGTGTGTTCGCCGTTTTCGGTGGATTTCTCGCCACCGCAACGTCGGCCATGGCCGCTGCCATAGCTGTGGATGTGGATTTTAACAGGGACATCCGGCCGATCTTCTCCGATCACTGTTATGCATGCCATGGGCCGGATGAAGCCAAGCGGAAGGGCGGTTTGCGCCTGGATTCGCAGGAGGAGGCGTTCAAGGAACTCAAGTCTGGCCATCGTGCGCTAGTTGTGGGTGACCCCACCAAGAGCACCCTGCTCACCCGGATCCGGAATTCGGATCCAGACGAGGTTATGCCTCCGCCGAAGGAAGGAAAACCCCTGACGGCCCGACAGATCGATTTGCTAACCCGCTGGGTGAATGCGGGCGCAACCTGGAAGCAGCACTGGTCCTTCGTGGCTCCGGACCGGCCTGTCGAACCGGCAGTGGCGAATACCCGTTGGACTCGGAATCCGGTGGATCAATTTCTTTTGAGTCGGCTGGAGCGGGAGCCCATGACTCCGGGAGCTGAAGCGGAGCGCCCCACATTGATACGTCGCGCCACCCTAGACCTTACCGGATTGCCGCCGACCATTGAGGAGGTCGATGCGTTTCTGGCGGACGGTTCCAAGGGTGCGTACGAAAAAGTGATCGACCGGCTGTTGAGTTCAGCGCATTACGGCGAGCGCATGGCCGCGCAGTGGCTCGATCTCGCGCGCTTTGCGGACACCAGCGGGTATCATTTTGACGGCACACGATACATGTGGCTTTGGCGGGATTGGACCATCCGGGCATTCAACGAGAACATGCCGCACGATCAGTTTACTGTGGAACAGCTCGCGGGGGATCTGCTGCCCAACCCAACTCAATCGCAACGTGTCGCGACCGGTTTTTGCCGAAACAACATGACCACGGATGAAGGAGGGGCCGATCCGGACGAGTATCTTAACAAGTACGTCGTGGATCGCGTGAATACTCTCGGAAATGTCTGGTTAGGAGTGACGGTCGGTTGCGCAGAATGCCACGATCACAAGTACGATCCCGTCACAACACGAGATTTCTACCGTTTGTACGCCTTCTTCAACAGCGTGCCCGAAAAGGGACTGGACCGAATCCGGACCGATAACCCTCCGCCCCGCATTCCGGTGCCGGCTCCCGACCAGGCGGTGAAATTTGTTGAAGCCGAATTCCGCGTGCGCGACGCCGAAAAGACGCTCCAAGACCGTGAAAATGAAATCGGTGAAAAACAGGAAAAATGGGAACGCCTGACCCAAGCACGATTGCCACGGGAACTCGAAAACGAACCCGGCACTGTACATTTTCCGATGGATGAATCCATCACACCCCGCGGAAACACCCATTCGACGGCACCCGACTCGACCAGGACCAGGACCGCAACCATAACCATAACTACGACGCCCCCGCCCCCGAGTACGGCGCGATGGGTCGTCAGTGAACAACCCGAATATGTCGATGGTCGCGTCGGTAAAGCCTTGAGGCTTTCAGGGAGGACGCATGTCGAAATTCCCGCAGACAACCTTCCTGTTTTCGGCCGCACGAACGCGTTTAGTTTTGGTGGATGGGTCCGTTTTGAAGGCGACGGGTGTGTGGCTAGTAAACAGACCGCAGCTCCCGAGTACCGAGGCATCGATCTTCTCGTCACCGACCGGAGGTTCGAGGTGCACTTCGCACGAAGCCGACCGGACGATGCGTTGAAGGTGAAAACGCGCGAGCAGTTTGGTCTAAAACAATGGAATCACGTCGTGGTGACTTACGACGGTTCCAGCAAAGCCTCCGGAGTTCGAATCCACGTCAACGGGCGGCCACGGGATCTTGAGACTCAGACTGATAAACTCAGCGGCGATCTGATCAATGACGAGCCGCTTCGATTTGGATCCAGAAAGATGGACGCGAAATTCACCGGGCTACTGGATGACTTTCTCTTTTATCCGCGCGCGTTGTCCACCGACGATGTCCGTCAATTGGCTTGGCGGGGATTTCTCCCGATCGTAGTCCGGACCGGCGGCAAACGGACATCGGAAGAGCAAGACGACCTCCGCCGATTCTATCGGGAGAATTATGCGATCGATCTAATCCAATCCGAGGCAGCCGTCGCAAACGCGCGGAAGACCCGGGAAGAATTGGTCGCATCGATTCCGACCACCATGGTGATGGAAGACATGCAACCCAGCCGGGACACGTTTCTATTGATCCGCGGGGATTTCCGGAATCCGGGTGAGAAATTGTCCGCGGGAACCCCCCTTTTCCTGCCACCCATTCCGTCGGAGAGTCCGACAAACCGGCTTGGACTCGCCCGTTGGCTGGTGGCAAAGAACCATCCGCTGATGGCCCGAGTAACGGTGAATCGCTTTTGGGGCCTATTCTTCGGCACAGGCTTGGTCAAGACGATCAATGATTTCGGGGCCCAGGGAGAATGGCCGAGTCACCCGGAATTGCTGGACTGGCTGGCGTGCCAATTCCGAGATGGCGGACGCGTCTGGAATCGGCCGGAGGCCGACGAACCCGGAGTATCGCGGGACGTAACGTCGTGGAACGTGAAGGAGTTAGTCCGCCTGCTGGTCACTTCCGCCGCCTATAGACAGAGCGCTGTGGTAAGTCGCGAAAAATTGGATCGCGACGCCTATAACCGTCTGCTAGCCCGCGGGCCCCGCGTTCGACTGGACGCCGAATTCATCCGTGACAATGCGCTGGCTGTGTCGGGACTGCTCAACGCCCGGATTGGAGGTCCCAGCGTCAAACCGTATCAGCCCTCGGGAATCTGGGATGGCACGGATTCGAAATACGACCAGGACAAGGGCGACCTGCTCTATCGCCGCGGGATGTATGTATTCTGGAGGCGATCGGCCCATTACCCGTCGTTTGCCACATTTGACGCCCCAAACCGCGAAGTGTGCACCTTTCTCAGGCAGCGAACGCAAACCCCGCTGCAATCGTTGGTTCTGATGAACGATCCCGCGTATGTCGAATGTGCCCGTGGTCTGGCGCAACGTGTCCTGCGCGAGGAACCCAATGATCTCGAACGACGGCTCGTTCTGGCATTTCGACACACCTTGGGGCGTATTCCCAAGCCCCAAGAGTTGACTGTGCTTCGGGAGACCTATCAAGCGCAACGAGTGGCGTACCGAGAAGACACCGCCGCGGCGGACAAATTACTGGCCGTCGGGGAATCGAAGTTACCCGAGACGGTTGACAAACCGGAATTGGCAGCCATGACCTCGGTGGCGAATGTGCTTCTCAACCTCAGTGAAACTATAACCAAATGAATTTTTTCGCCGAATCCGAACGTCTGCATTCCCGCCGGGTTTTCCTCAAGCAAAGCAGCACCGGCATGGGAGCGTTGGCGTTGGCTTCCCTTCTCAACCAAAGGACCGCTGCCGCCGGATCCGAACCCGGCCTCAAAATACCCGGTGCTCTGGGACATCTGCATCTCGCTCCCAAAGCGAAACGGATCATCTACCTGTTTCAGTCCGGAGCGCCCTCGCATCTCGATCTCTTTGATCCGAAGCCGAATCTGGCTACCCTCACCGGCACCGAGCTGCCCGCCTCCGTGCGCCAGGGTCAACGAATCACGGGCATGACCGCCGGCCAGAAGCAGCTACTAATCGTTGGTTCGCCCTTTAACTTCAAACGCTACGGAAAGAATGGCGTTGAAATGTCCGAACTGCTGCCACACACGGGCGGTATTGTCGACGATATCGCCCTGATCCGATCGATGCACACCGACCCGATCAATCACGATCCAGCCGTGACGTTTATCGGCACGGGGCATCAGCAGCCGGGGAGGCCAACGATGGGAGCATGGCTGAGCTACGGGCTTGGCAGTGAGAACGAAAACCTGCCGGCATTCGTGGTTCTCACCAGCGGCGGCGGCGGGCAGCCGTTGCAGGCCCGCTACTGGGGTAACGGTTTTCTTCCGGGCAACCATCAGGGCGTCCAGTTCCGGGGAACCGGCGATCCTGTGCTCTATGTATCGAATCCGCCGGGTCTCAGCCAGAACTCCCGTCGGCAGCTGATCGACTCGATGCAAGCACTGAACCGGATGCAGCTTGGCGAACTTGGAGATCCCGCCATCGCAACCCATATTGATAACTACGAACTGGCGTTCCGGATGCAGACAAGCGTGCCGGAATTGATGGACATAGGCCGGGAACCTAAGGCTGTCCTGGACATGTACGGAGCCGAGCCCGGGAAGGCCTCTTTCGCCAATAATTGCCTTCTGGCCCGTCGTTTGGCAGAACGGGGCGTCCGTTTCATCCAACTCTGTCATCGGGACTGGGATCATCACGGCGGCCTGCCCGAAGGCATCAAACGGCAGACGGGCATCACCGACCAGCCGAGCGCCGCTCTGGTGAAGGATCTGAAGCAGCGGGGATTGCTCGACGACACGTTGGTGATCTGGGGTGGCGAGTTCGGTCGCACCGCTTACTCCCAAGGCGAGATCCGCAAAGAGAACTTTGGGCGGGATCATCACCCCCGCTGCTACTCTCTTTGGCTGGCCGGCGGCGGCGTCAAACCGGGGATCGTCATAGGGAAGACAGATGATTTCGGTTATAACATCGCGGAGGATCCCGTGAGCTGGCATGATTTTCATGCCACACTTTTGCACCTAATGGGGATTGACCACAAACGACTGACCTATCGATTTGAAGGACGGGACTACCGACTGACCGACGTACACGGTGAACGGGTTCCAGCACTATTAGCGTGATGAACTCACCATTGGGGTCAGTCAATGGTATTGTAGTATTAGAGACTCATAGTACAATACTATTGACCGAGCCCATTAGGGATTCCGCGTTGGAGCCAGGGGGCTGAGCGGCAGGTTCGGGTGGTTCTGCACAAAATAGTTGAGGGACCATTCGGTCGGAAATAACGCGACAGCTTGGTTGTCGGCGTCAAATGCATACCGCCCCCCGGTCGGGAGGGAAATCGTGTCGAGCTGTTCCGGAAGTGTGCCGGCCGGAAGCCAGCGGACGGCACTGAACGGTGCCGCTTCCCGACGCGTTTCGGCACCGTACTCCGTCTCAAGCCGGTATTGAAGCACCTCGAATTGCAGCGGTCCCACCGCCGCAAGCAAAGGTACTCGGCTCGCAGTGTCCTTCAAATGAAACGCCTGCGCCACGCCCTCTAAAAGCAACTGGTCGAGCCCCTGACGAAATTGTTTAAATTTCGCGGTGTTCGGATTATGGAAGTACTCGAAGACCTCGGGAGTGAAGCGCGGGATCTCATCAAATCGGATCGCGGGCGCTGCCGTAAGGGTATCCCCGATTCCAAATCCATCGTGCCCCACCAACCCAATGATATCACCCGGATAGGCTTCATCGACTGTTTCCCGTTCATTCCCGAAAAGTTTGTGCGAACTGCTGAGACGCACCTTTCGGCCGGATTGCACATGGAGAACGGTTTTGTCCCGTTCGAAACGACCCGACACGACACGCACGAATGCGATGCGATCCCGATGCCGCGGATCCATATTCGCCTGAATCTTGAAAATGAACCCTGTGAACTCCTCGTCCGTCGGCTCGACCAACACTGGGTCCGCGCCTCCGGGGCCTGTCCCGGTCCCGACCGCCGCGCGGCCGCGCGGTGCGGAGGAATATCTCAGAAAACTGTCGAGCAGCAGTTGGACTCCGAAGTTATTGACGCCGGATCCATAGAAGACAGGCGTCAACCTTCCCGCCATCACGGCCTCATGGTCAAACGCGGCACCGGCGATTTCAACCAGATCAATCTGATCGCAAACCTGGTGGTACGTAGCGTCGTCTAGGCGTTCCCGGACGGTCGGGTCCTCCAGACCGGTCACCTCGACGGGCGCCCGGTACATGCCGCCGGTGACACGTTCAAACAGGTGGACCTTCTTCTCCTGGCGGTCATAGATTCCGCGGAAATCAGACCCGTTCCCGAGCGGCCAATTCATCGGCACCGACTGGATGCCCAATACACGCTCCAGCTCGTCCAGGAGCTCGATCGGATCCCGAGCGGGGCGATCAAGCTTATTCATGAAAGTGAAGATGGGCACACCTCGACGCGCACAGACTTCAAACAACTTTCGCGTCTGAGTTTCCACGCCCTTGCCGGCGTCAATCACCATGATCACCGCGTCGACTGCCGTGAGCACCCGGTAAGTGTCCTCGGAGAAGTCCTTGTGCCCGGGGGTATCCAGCAGGTTGATGTGGTAACCCTCGTATTCAAATTGGAGGACGGTGGAACTGATCGAAATGCCTCGCTTCTTCTCCAACTCCATCCAGTCCGAGGTGGTTGCCCGCTGATTTTTCCGTGCAGTAACGGATCCGGCCAACTGGACGGCTCCACCGTATAACAGAAGCTTTTCGGTTAGCGTCGTTTTCCCCGCATCCGGATGCGAGATGATGGCGAAAGTGCGGCGGCGGGCGATTTCCTGCGGAAGCGTCACAAGTCCCGGGAGGCTACCAGTGACGCCCGGCGGAAGGGAAGCGGCGATCGCTGAATCGGTTTGCGCGGCAACCACGCCCGGGAACGGTTTCACCCCTGAAAGCAGCGGTTTCGCCCCAATCGAATTTGATTTTTACAGTTCCAACCGTACTTAATCTCAACGCAGTCGAAAAGTTACAAACAATGACAAATATCGACACTTGAGAATGCTGTCATTGGCCTGTCTTAATAGCTGCGAATTGACGGTGGACGATGGCATCATGATGGACATTTCTCCAGGCAGCCTTGGCAACAATACCCTCGGAGCCGACAATGGCCATGGTTATACGAGCAATCCCGTGACCGGCCTGCCATACGAAGGTCTCCCGCTCATCCCCGACCTGATCGAACGGGTCACAGTTGCTCCTGTTTCCTCGGGGTATCACGCCGACCTTACCTCCGGAGAGATCGCCGTTTTCTGTTGGCCCGGCCAGCCGAAAAATCCTGTTAACGAAACCAGCGGCGCAGGGTGAATCCACGCCGAAAGTTGGGTGTCCTATCAGAAATTACAAGATTCAGTCCACGGCGAATCTCAATCTGCGATTTACGGACGATCCAGACGGCCCCGGGCTGGCATTCGAAACTTCGCTCACCCGCATCAATGCCTCGGTCGAAACACAAAGAGTTTATCGGGTCGCACGGTTGCTCAGCCGGTAACGCGAAGTTTGTTGCAAAGATTACTTGCTTTCAATCCCGCCCTTCTGAAATTCAGAATAGTATAGTGCTCCCCAAAAACTAGACCAGGGGTTTAGATGGTGAGTGAAGAGAAACCATCAGGACAACTGGAAGAGCACGATGAAACGACAACGAAAAAAGCACAGTGGGGTTTTCAAGGCCCAGGTGGCTTTGGAGGCGGTGAAAGGCG
>SIBK01000134.1 GCA_009695205.1 Pedosphaera sp.
CGTCGAATCGCTCTGTGGACAGTTGCAAGCTCGCTTCAAAGGCCGGGGTCAATTCTGCAAGCGTCCTGGCCTCCGCAGCCTAATGGCCTCAACGTTCTTTTCAAAAATCACGACGAATCCATCCTTTGGAACTAAAAATCTCCAACAACTTCGGGATGCGCCCAAAGGAAATCCAGACTTGAAAGGTGCCTTACACTCCGGCGAAATGGCGGAGTTCTTCAGGCAGTCCTCAGTGTCCGATATGAATCTTGGTGACATTCTTTCGTCCGGCCAGCTCGTTCCCGAGCTGCTCGCTTCCACGCGTTGGGAGGCCATCGACGAGCTGATTGGTCAGCTCGTGCAGGCCGGACGAGTCAAACCGGCAGACCGCGAAGCCGTTATAGCGGCAGTTAAGAAGCGGGAAACGTCGATGAGCACCGGGATTGGCTTCGGGATCGGGATTCCCCATGCTTCGACCGATCTGATCCCCGAGGTCACTGGGGCGTTTGCCCGTTCGACGCGCGGAGTGCATTTCGAATCCCTCGACAACCAGCCGGTGCACCTCGTGATGCTTTTTCTCGTGCCTCAAGGCCAGTTCCAGAAACACCTCCACACCCTGGCGCACATCGCCAAAGTTCTGCGAAGTGACACGTTCCACAAGGCCATCCTCGCGGCGCCCGATGCGGCGGCCATGATGCAGATCATTCAGGAATTCTCCGCTAACGTGCGCTGACCCGCTTTTGCAGCGCGGCCCGCAGTTCCTTCCTCCTGCGCGGTGCCCCACTCCGTGGACTCCGGTACCGATCAACTTTGGTTTTTCCTGTCGCGTTCCTCGGTTACCTTCTCGTCCCTGTGCTGCACGCAATTCTCGAAAAACGACTCCAAGTCGCGGTCCGATCTGTCCGCCCAGACGCCGACATCGCCTCGGTGCGTGTACGCCCTGCCATCGATCCAAAGTTCGGCGACTACCAAAGCAATGCCCTCATGGCAATCGGCAAGGCGACCCAAACGAATCCCCGCCAGCTCGCGGCCCGGGTTGTTTCCGCCATGGATGTCAGCGACCTCTGCGAACCCATTGAAATCGCAGGCCCGGGATTTCTCAATTTTCGCCTGCACCCCGCCGCCATCGCCGACGTTCTCGCCGGTGCCGTAGCCGGCCGCCATCTGTTTTTTACTCCGACCGCCCGGCCGCGGACGATCGTCATTGATTTCAGCGCGCCAAACGTTGCCAAACCCATGCACGTTGGCCACATCCGGTCTACGGGGATTGGCGATGCTATCGCGCGAACGCTACGGCTGCTCGGTCACCGGGTGATTACCGACAACCACATTGGTGACTGGGGGACGCAATTCGGGATGCTCTTGCTGGGATGGAAGAGCGAGCTGGATGCCGTGGCTTTAAAGAAGGATCCAATCGCTGAATTGGAACGTCTGTATCGCCTCGTCAGCGCACGGTGCAAGGAACAGCCAGACCAGCAAGAGGCGGCGCGCGCAGAGCTGGTTCTCTTGCAGCGTGGCGACCCGGAAAACCTCGCGCTATGGAAGGAAATGATCCGTTTATCGCAGGTGCAATTCGATGCGATCTACGGACGACTGGACATTCGCTTCGATCACACGCTCGGGGAGAGTTTCTACAACCCGTGGCTGGCGGCGACCGTTGAGGACTTGATATCCCGGGGAATTGCCCGGGAATCGGAAGGGGCGGTCGGCATTTTCAGCGACGGTTCTCTGCCACCGAAGGAAGACCCCTTCCTCGTCAACAAAGACGGCGATTGGCAGGCCGATCCGGCGCTCGTTCGGAAGAGCGACGGCGGGTTCAACTACATGACCACCGATCTCGCCACCCTTGATTACCGGCTGAAGACGTGGTCACCGGACGAGGTCCTTTACGTCGTGGATGATCGTCAGGCCCCGCATTTCAGAAAGTTGTTCCTCGCCTTTGCCCGCTGGCAGCCCGAGGCAAACGGTGGCGTGCAGTTGCGGCACATCGGATTTGGGAAAATCCTGGGTGACGAAGGGAAGCCGTTCAAGACGCGCAGCGGCGACACCGTAAAACTGGCTGATCTCCTGGACGAAGCCGAGGAACGGGCCTTTGCGGTGGTGTCAGGAAAGCGTCCGGAGCTACCCGAGGCGGATCGTCGGGAAATTGCGCGGATTGTTGCGATCGGATCGGTAAAATACCAGGATCTCCTGCCAAACCGGCAGAGTGACTACGTGTTCAATTGGGACAAAATGCTGGCTCTGACCGGCAACACCGCACCGTATGTGCAATACCAATACACGCGCGCGTCCAAGGTCGTCCGCGACGCCGGCCTACCCCCGGTCGACGGGCCGATCCATGCACTGCAACTGACAGAACCGGCGGAGTTGAGCCTGGCTCGGCAGTTGATGGATTTTGGGATCGCTCTGGAGGCGACGGGTGAAGAATGTCGGCCGAACTATCTTTGCAATTATTTGTCGGACCTTGCCGGCCGTTATTCGCGATTTTATGAAGCATGTCCTGTGCTCAAGGCAGAAGAACCTCATCGCCATACCCGGTTGGTCCTCTGCGGTCTGACCGCCCAGGTGTTGAAACAGGGGTTGACATGTCTCGGGATCGGGACGAGCGAAGTGATGTAGACGCGCCTGGGCGTATCCGGAAGGCGACGATCCACTCGACAGCCCGGCCGGCGTCCGGCTTACTTCGCAGGATTTTGAATTGAGCATGACTTCTGAACAGTTAACCAAAGCCAAGTCGCTGGGGTTCTCCGACCGCCAAATCGCAAACCTCACGGGCCACACCGAGGACCAGATCCGTGCCGAACGAAAACGGCAGGGATTGGTGCCAAGCTATCGACTGGTGGACACCTGTGCCGCCGAATTCGAAGCCTACACGCCGTACTACTACTCGACGTACGACCGGGGAGACGACGAAGTGACGCCCTCGTCGAAGAAGAAGGTCATGATTCTGGGCGGAGGGCCAAACCGCATCGGCCAGGGGATCGAGTTTGACTACTGTTGCGTGCACGCGGCCTTCGCTTTGAAGGAGGACGGTTTTGAGACGCTGATGGTGAATTCAAATCCGGAAACCGTATCCACCGATTACGACACTTCCGACAAACTGTTCTTTGAACCGTTGACCCTCGAAGACGTCCTCCATATCTACGAACGCGAGAAATGCTGGGGAGCGATCGCCCAGTTTGGGGGGCAGACTCCATTAAATTTGGCGATGAGTTTGAAGAAAAACGGAGTCAACATCATCGGCACATCCCCCGAGAGCATCGAAATCGCGGAGGACCGAAAGCTGTTCTCGGCGATGCTCGACCGGCTCAAAATTCCACAGCCGCCGAATGGAATGGCGACCCATGAGGCGGAGGCCCTGGAAGCCGCGCACCGATTGACCTATCCGGTGCTGGTCCGGCCCAGTTTCGTATTGGGCGGGCGGGCAATGCAGATTGTGTACACCGATGCAGAGCTGCAGCACTATATGCGATTCGCGGTCGAGGCATCGCCTGATCGGCCCGTGTTGGTGGACAAATTCCTCGAGGACGCCACGGAGGTGGACGTGGATTGCATCGCTGACGTTGGGCAATTTGAAGATCCCTCGGAGGGAACCAGCGTCATTGGCGGGATGCTCGAGCATATCGAGTTTGCCGGCGTCCACTCCGGAGACGCGGCCATGGTCCTGCCGGCTCATACGCTTTCGTCGGGCGTCGTTGAAACCATCCGGAAATATACGCACACGATGGCTCGGGAATTGCGAGTCGTGGGATTAATGAACGTGCAGTACGCCGTAAAAGGAGACGTGGTATATGTTCTCGAAGTGAATCCGAGGGCCTCCCGGACGGTGCCATTTGTCAGCAAAGCCATCGGGGTGCCGATGGCAAAACTCGCGGCAAAGGTGATGGCCGGGAAAACATTGAAGGAACTTGGCTTTACGCAGGAGCAACGGCCGGCGTACTGGGCGGTCAAGGAATCTGTATTTCCCTTCAACCGTTTCCCTGAGCAAGACATCGTGCTGTCGCCGGAGATGCGCTCGACGGGTGAGGTGATGGGGCTGGATGCCGACCTCGGAATCGCGTATGCCAAGTCTCAGATGGCCGCCAATTCGCCTCTACCGCTCAAGGGGCGTGTCTTCATCAGCGTGAGTGACCCTCACAAAGACAATGTCGCCGAAGTGGCGAAGGAATTCGCACGGCTCGGATTCCAGTTGGTAGCTACGAACGGGACGGCAGCCATCCTCGAAAAGGCCGGACTCCATGTGCAGCGCGTTTTCAAGTTGAACGAAGGCCGTCCAACGGCGATTGACCTCCTCAAAAACAAGGAGATCCAGCTGGTCATCAATACTCCCAGCGGGGCGGCTCCCAGGGCGGATGAGGTAAAGATCCGAACTACCGCGGTGCTGACGGGCACACCCATAATGACCACGTTGAGTGGGGCTCGGGCGGCGGCGATGGGAATTGCGGCACTCCAGAAGAGCGGTTACGAGGTGCGAACGATCCAGGAGTACCACTGACGGAAGGCGGCTCGGGATCAATCGTCATGCCAGGCGCCCAGTTTAGTCCGCGGATCACCACCACTTAAATGTCGGGTCCGGTTTTTGGCCGCCCATGTTCACCATCTCCAAAGGGAAGTGGTAGTTCACCACGTGCCCGTCGCCGAACAGCATGTTTTCGTACCGTCGTCCCTGATAGTTGTGCCAAAGACTCAGGCGAAAGTTGGGTTCCTTGTCCACCGGCCGGTTCGCGTGCCATGGCCATTCGCCGATCAGGACCTTATTGGAAGGGGAAACCGTGACTCGGGACTCCTTGATGCCAGCCCGGAGAATGGGCGCCGCACGGTCGCCGATCACGGATTCCACGGCAAAATAATCGCGGCCATAGCTGGGAGTCCATTGAGGCAGATAGCTGTTCCCCCAAGCTTCGAAGCACGAACGATACTTCTTCCCCGCTCCCACAAATGCCTCTTGATTGAAGTGATCTCCCTTGTCCCCGGGACAGGACCACACCTCCGGAGCACCGGCGTACACATTGAGCGGTCGGTTGGTTTCTTTCGCGCCATAATCGTATGCCGCGCCACCGACGTACCCATTCGACTGGTATTTGCCCCCGACGGAGCCCCATGCCGATGCGACCGGGAAATCACCGCGCTGGTCGTCCACATACATTTTAAACATCAGACCGATCTGCTTGAGATTGCTGACGCATTTTACGGTATTGGCTTTCTGCTTCGCCTTGGCGAGCGCGGGCAGCAGCATGCCGGCAAGGATCGCAATGATGGCAATCACCACAAGGAGTTCGATCAACGTGAACGCCGCGGGACGATGGGCGCGTGGAGGTCTCTTGATTTTCGGGAAGATCGAGCTCGTATCTACTGCATGCGGATTTCGGACGCAAACGATAACTTCTTCGCATCATCGCGCCGCCGCCCCCGGTGCCGCTCGCAATAAGGAGGACGATATTCGCAAGAGCGCTCTCGGTCCTTTCATTGTTTCGATTTCACTGTTCAGTCTTCGATCCTCCCGCCAGCCACCGGACGGCGTTGTCAAGAATTTGCAGGCAGATCCTTTCCTTGAACACGGGGTACAGTTCGTGACCTGGACGAAAGTAAAATACCTTGCCGTCACCTAATTTCCAGAGACTTCCACTGCGAAACCATTCACCGGGCTGCCATCGTTCCTCGAAGATCACTGCGTCCGGCGCCGGAACGTGAAATGGTTCATTATACATTTCCGTCTGTGGAATCGTGAACTCGCTCGGAATGCCCCGAGCAATTGGATGGTTCGGCAGAAGTGTGCGCACATGGCTGGGCATGGCATCCGGTCGGTACCCGGGAAAGCAGCAGTTCGGGGTCGCCAACGTAATGTGGACCATGCCGTCCGGCTGTTTACGATACCAGGCGAAGGGGGTCACGAAGTCATCGTATTTCGGTGGGGTGAAGAAATTGGGATACCGGTTTGTTTCCACGAGCACCGCACGGCGCCGCTCCTCGGGGCTGAGCGGCCTGAGGGCATCCTCTCGCGCCCGCTCTTTCATGGCCTCAACAAACGGCGTGGACCAGTGCGCCGAATGAAGCGCAATCAGGGCCAGCTTGCCAGACTTGATCCGCCGCACGATGTCCTGTCCGACAGCCGGGGTGATTTCCTTCTGGCGTTGGTGCCCCCACCAGAGAAGCACATCACACGAATCGAGGACCTCTTCGCCCAACCCCTGCCCCGGGTCGCCCAGACGTTTGGACGTCACCTTCAATCCCGGCTGTTGCGCCAGGTAGGCCGCGATTTCATTGCCCAGAAAATTCGAATACACGAGGCGTTGCTGCGGCTGTTGCTCGTCCCAAACCACGACACGAACGGGATTGGCAGCCCTGGTTTGATGGGCGAAAGCCAAGATCAGGCAGAGGGCCAGGAGAAACGGAGTGTGGATCATTGTGTGTTTTATGGTCGCTTCGACCGGAACGGACTGACAAGCGGTTAAATGCGCTGCGGGTTGACAAGGTATTCTGGGCAAATTGAGCATCGTCGGAAAGCAAAATGAGAATCACCGGGGTGTGAGACAACTTTGTATCCACCGGCGGAGATTAGGCAGCAAGACTGAGTCGAAATGGGGTTGATTGCTTCCATCACCCCGCCCGCTCCACACTCGACACTCTTCCGCGCAGGGTCTACCGTCGCTGTCTCTGGGGTCGACCCGACACCGTGTGGACGCATGACCAGCCCGACGAGGAGTATGAAACTTATGAGATGCGGTGCAATCGGTCGTGCGGTCCGCCCGTCCGGAGGAACAGGCAATCCCAGTTCAATGCTTCCAACTACAACCGCCAACACAGAATGAGATCCACCCAAAACCTTATGAACTCCCTCCGTACCAGCGTGGTTGCCTCGGCACTCGTTGCGTCGGACTCTTCCCTGACCACAACCGACGCTGCCAACTTCAGCGATGACGTCGCCTTTCTACGCAAACACACATCGCTGGTGCTGCTGAGTGATCGCGCCGGCAACGCAAAAGTGGCCGTATCGCCCGCGTGGCAGGGACGTGTTATGACCAGTACCGCTCGCGGCGATGACGGCATGAGCTTCGGTTGGATCAATCGCGAACTCATTGCGTCGCGACAAATCCAACCGCACATCAATGTCTTCGGCGGTGAGGATCGGTTTTGGATGGGACCGGAAGGGGGGCAATTTTCCATCTTTTTTGCCAAGGGTGCGAAATTCGAACTCAAGGACTGGTTCACGCCAGCGACGATGGACACCATGCCGTACGACGTCGTGAAGCAATCGAAATCCTCCGCGACTTTTCGGGCGGCGTTTGCAGTGACGAACTACTCGGGCACGCGTTTCGACGTGACGGTGAATCGAGAAGTCAAACTACTCACCGCTGCAAGGGCTTCGGAAAGGTTGGGTATCAAGGCTGGGAATGATCTCAAAGTCGTCGCCTTCGAAACGATCAACAAGATCACGAATGCTGGTAAACACCCCTGGGAGAAAAAGACGGGCCTGCTTTCCGTATGGATACTCGGTATGTTCAATCCTTCCCCCGCCACAACGATTGTAGTTCCGATCAATTCAGGGCCGGAATCGAAATTAGGTGTGAAGGTAACGTCCGATTATTTCGGAAGCATCCCGGCAGATCGATTGAAGGTGAAAGAGGATGTAATTTACTTCAGTGCCGACGGCCACTATCGAAGCAAGATCGGTATCAACCCACAGCGCAGCAAGGCCGTGCTCGGCAGCTACGATGCAGCCAACAAGGTTTTGACGATTATCCAGTTCACGCAGCCACAGGGAGTGACCGATTACGTGAATTCGTTGTGGAAGATCCAGGACAATCCGTTTGGTGGCGACGCGGCGAACAGCTACAATGACGGTGCGCCGGCGCCGGGTGTCAAGCCGTTGGGACCTTTCTACGAACTCGAATCCTCCTCCCCCGCAGCGGCTCTGCAACCGGGCGAAAGTCTAACACATGTGCATCGCACGATTCACTTGAGCGGGCCCGAAGTATCGATCGATGCCATTGCGCGAGCGGCCCTGGGCGTCTCCTTGGAGGATATTCAAATCGCCGTCCAAAGGAAATAGGGCATCGTGAGATTCTTTGCCTGGGCGCTCGTCGCCCTGCTAAGCAGCGTTCGGGCGGCCGATTACTTTGTTAGTCCCTCGGGCAACGACGATGACACAGGGCGAACTCCCGGTACAGCGTGGCGCTCCGTGGAGCGGGTCAACCGGCACTTGGCGAATCTGGGTGCCCAACACGGGGATCGTTTCCTTTTTCGCGCTGGCGCGAGCTTTTCAGGTAACCTGCTGGTGGATCGTCTCGCTGGGGGCAACGTGGATCATCCAGTCACATTCTCCAGCTATGGGCATGGGCGGGCCACTCTCGCCGCCGGCGGCGGCTCTGGCATTCTGGTGCGGGACACGCCGTGGATCACCCTCAGCAACCTCGTACTGCAGGCCGGACGAACGAACGATGGCGATGGTATCCGGTTCGATCGAGTTCGAACGACCACCGAGCGCGTGGTCGGAATCCGGATTCTTGGATGTTCTGCCCGCGGTTTCGCATGGCACGGCATCATGATCGACGCGGCGCAGCGCGAACACGGGTTCGAGAACGTGCTCATTGCCGATTGTGAGACCAGTCACAATCGACACGCCGGCATCATGGTTTATGGCGGTAATCCGACTGGCCGCAGCCACCATCCGCATCACGACGTGGAAATCCGAAACTGTCGCAGCTCCGAGAATTCCGGAGACCCATCGGAACCCAGCCACCACTCGGGTAGCGGCATTTTGATCGATGGCGTGGATGGGGGCGGGATCCGCGGATGCATCGCTTGGGGCAACGGGACGGAATGCCGATCGGAACGTGGCGGGCCGATGGGCATCTGGGCGCACGCCTCGCACCGTATATTGATTGAAGGCTGCGAATCCTTTGGCAATAGAACTGCTTGGCGCGATGGCGGCGGCTTCGATCTCGATGGTGGTTGTGAGGATTCGGAAATGAGAGGAAATTTTTCCCATGACAATGATGGGCCCGGATTCCTGGTTTACACCTACTCCGGAGCTCCGTATGCAGATCGGAACTGCAGGGTCACAGGCAATATATCCTGGGGGGATGGTCGACGAGGATCCGGGTACGCGGGTTTGCAACTGGGTGCCGAAGATGGGTGTCGAATCTCAGGACTGACAGTGATCGGCAACTATATCTTCGCCCCGAAAGGCGCTGTAGCCGCAGTGCGAATTGAGGGACACCACATCGAAGCGCAAATCGCCAGCAATACCGTCGTTGACTCACCGCATTGTGTATTGGTTTCGCTGGGCGGATTTGATCACCAGGTGGAATTCTTCCGCAACCGGTACTGGCGTCCGGGCGGTCGGTCGGTATTTCTGATAAACTCCAAGTGGCCTGTGGCGTCGCTGGATGCTTGGCGTTCCCCCACCGGCGAGGAACGCCGTTTTCGAGCCCACGACGAGGAGTTTGTTGATCCCGGGTTTAAACCCCAATTGCCGACTCGCCGATTTTCGACTACCTCGCTGCCGCGGTGGTCGGTGAAGGCCGGCGGCAGGGGTGGGGGTGTATTCATGGGATTTGGTTCGAATCGTTTTCCAATAATGCTTCCTTGACTTGCTGGTTGATATGCCGGAATTGAGCGTCCCGATCAGGATTGTCTTCCCCTTCAATCAACCCTATAAACGCACCATGCGAGTCTTATTTCTTTTTGCCGCCATTGCCTCCCTTGCCGGCGCGTTCGCGCAGTCGACGACAGTCTTTGAAGATCGTCCGGCGTTGATTGTTTCGAACGACACGTTGGAACTTACCGTCATGGTCGCTGGCGGAGCTCTGGCGAACCTCATCCTGCGCGATGATCCAGCAAAGTTGAGCCCTCTTTGGAATCCGACGCAAATTGCCCGCGATGCGGGGAAACCAGCCAATTTCGGAAATTCACGCGGCCATTTTGTCTGCGTGGATGGCTTTGGTTCGGCATCCAAAGAAGAGCAGGCCGCTGGCTTGACAGGCCACGGTGAGGCGCACTCGCTGCCCTGGATAACGCGCACTCACGTGAAGAGCGGCGGCATGTCCATCCTAAGTCAGTCCGTCACGTTGCCGATCGTCGAGGAGATCCTGACACGCACGATACGCATCGTCGACTCGGAGAATGTTGTCTACGTTCATAGTGAGCTCGAAAACTTGATGGGTTTCGATCGCCCAATCAACTGGGCGGAGCATGCGACGATCGGCTCGCCGTTCCTGGAGGCAGGCGTTACTGTCGTGGATGTTTCCGCGGGCCCTTCCAAAACACGGAAGTACGAAGGCAACGGTGGCGGATTGCCGCACCGTCTCACCACCTTCGAAGATTTCACGTGGCCGATGGCTCCATCGATCGATGGCCGCAAGATCGACCTGCGCGCTGCGCCAATACCCCCTAATTCCGGTGACCACACAACAACCGCGCTTGATCCGTCCCGCAAATTCGTTTACGTAACCGCCCTGCATCCTGGCAAACGACTGCTTCTTGGCTACGTTTTCAAGCGCGAGCAATCCCCATGGCTTCAGACGTGGGAATACTATCCGGCGACGAATCAATTGGCGCGGGGCCTCGAGTTCGGGACGCAGCCATTCGACCTCCCTCGGCGTGAAGTCATTTCAACCGGATCGATGTTTGGCGTGCCCACCTACCGCTGGCTGCCGGCAAAGTCGAAGATCGAGACGGATTTTCTGATTTTTTACACGCACACGCCGTCGGGTTTTTCAAAAGTGGACGACGTGACGCTGGAACGTGGCGAATTGCGCGTCGAAGACCGGACGGCGAGAAAGAACATCACGCTCAAGGTCTCTCTCCCACTGTGAAACTCCTTGTAAGTTTGAACTTCAGATACTGACCGAAAAAAAACAACCCCCTATGAAACTCATCCGCTATCAAGACGACGCGGATCACATCCACCGTGCGAGTGAACTGCCCGACGGTTGTGCATTGCGATTGAGGGCGAAATCTTATGGTGCTCACAGCGTGACCCGCGAAGCCGCCAGCATCGCCTCTTGTTTTAGGGCGGATCGGACTACCTGCCACAGTTCAAGCGCAGACCTGACCGCTTGTGGCGAATCCAGTTTTTGACGCGTGGCTGCGCAGCTATGGAAACCAAACATTTCGGCTCTGGCAGTGGCCCTGAAAAGGGGTTTCGACGGTGAGCTTCTACTTTTGCCGCTTCACGTAAGCGGCGGCGGGAATAGCGCCCTGTGTGAACCTGCGATGGCAAGCCTTCCAGGAAGTGTCCTGCCAGCCAGGGAACCGGTGACAACGGACACTGGGACGCGGGTTCCCCGGATGACAGGCTTGCCGTGACAAACCCGCGGGTCAATTGTGATACGTTCAGGAGCGGTGGCTTGCATAACTGTGCTTTACCTTGGCTGTTCCGGTGGCGTCGTCAGCATCCGCGCGCACGGAGTACGCGGGAGGCGGCAGCCATCGGAATCACTTTCGCTTCCGTGCCACGCCGGATAGCGGACCAACTCTCGGCGTCGGCGACCTTCACCAATTCGCGGTAGTGCCGATGGACAACGACAGCCCTATTGCCGAGTTCGCCCGCCACTCGCCTGGCGTCGCTGGTTTGGCCGAAGCGGTAGCTCGCATAGGAGTGGCGCATGGAGTTGGCCTTCCACTTACCCCGGATGCCGTTGCGGTCGTTTGCTGGGCAACGTAGAACGCTTCGTGGCATCCCTCTCAGATCGGCCCGACTCGGCAAACCGGTTGAGGCGGGAGCGGAGATTTTTCAGGTATCGGGATGAGGCTTTGCGTGCGGCTTTCACCTGCAGAAGCTCTGCGACGACATCCGTCACCCGCTTGCGCTCCGTCTGCTTGTGACGGGTGGCGTAGAACTTGGCGGCTGCGTGAAGGTTCGGGAGGTCGCCGACCCGTTGAAGGCATTCGGCCACTGTGGACGCGACCGCAGGAAGGGAGAGGTTGAAATTGGCAAGAGTTTGGACGGCGGCCGCGAAATCCGCGGCCTGCTCGTTGGTCATCGAAGCGGCGCCCAATTCCTGTTCGTTCTAAATGGCGGGCGAGCTGGTTGACGCGGTCCGAGGCGCTTGTCGGATCCGGGAACGATTCAAGTCGTCTCTTGCCGTTGGCGTAGTTGGCAACCTCGAAGCCAGCTTGTCCGTCGGACCGGATCCGCCGATAAACGGTCACTTCGACCCGTCCACACCGTCCGGGGTGGGGCCAGGAATCCGGAATCACCTTCCTTCGCGACTGGGAACTCTTCAACCACGACAGCGTCGGAAAAAGTCAACTCTCAGGAATTTTAGAGAGCCGAGTTTTATTTGTAAGTCTTTTGTAGGAACTGGAGCCAGTTGTCGGGATTGAACCGACGACCCACGGTTTACAAAACCGTAAACAGCTACCCGACTATTCTATAAAACGCTATGATTAAGCTAAATATAGAAAGTGCCGTTTTCCTGTTTTTGCACACTCGGGAAGAAAATCTGT
>SIBK01000025.1 GCA_009695205.1 Pedosphaera sp.
CGTGCTTTGAGCCTCAGCTCGCGCCGACGGGCGGACGGAGTTACCAAACCAGCCCCGGGTCCGGGCGCTCCCAGAAGGAATTTGCTCGGTTTCGCAATCACTCTCCCAAGAAAACTTCTCTAATCACCCACAGATTCTGCTGAAGAGCCATTAATTGTTTCACATGCTATTTGGGCGGCACATATTTTCCACAAGCCGCTACATAGATATATCGTTATTAGTGATGAGATCGGCATTGAATTGGTACTTGTTTCAGAGGATGCCGGATGCTGTCCGTCACTTCTTTGAGCGATTCGACACCCGTCTTCGCTGGGGCTTCAGAAAATGAGATTGGTTGAATCGGTTCGGCGCAAGCGAATGGGTTTAGGACTTCTGACCTCGTGGAATCTAAGTGACCCCTCATTTTGCCCTCTCCCCCCCTCTCCGAGCGGTGGGAGGGTGGCCGTAGGTCGAGTTAGAGGGGGTGCTCCTGTTCACGGTCCCAATTCATTTCCATTCGTTGGAAAACTTCCCTGCCCATTAACCGTCGCCTTGTAGTCGCAAACGGCAGTCCGCGCAAACCACGTCTCAGGAACGGTTCATGGTCCCAATTCATTTCTATTCGTTGGAAAAATTCCCTACCCATGAACCGTTGCCCCGTAGTCGCGGACGGAAGTCCGCGCAAACCTCGTTCCTGAAACGGTTTAAATATTCGTCGACCCTCGGGTTTGATGGCATGGATGAGGAGATCCTTGAGGTTGAGAGGGTCAAGTGCGACATCGCATCTGACCTTGGCCTTGGCGGTACATATTGGTAGACAACAGCCCATGACAGCTCGCCCTCCTCTCTGCTCCGACCGCCGTGACTTCCTCCGTCTCGCTGCGGGCGCCGTCGCAGCTGCTGGTTTCAGCGGGACTGATTTTCTACGCGCCCAAGTGCCGGGCGACCGTCCGACACACGCCGCGGATGTCACCGTGCTCAATCCTCGCTCGCGAGTTCCCGTGGGTCTCATCATTGATGATTCGACCTGTTTGGTGAACCTGAACCGCTTCGCCATGCCACAGTTCAACGAGGCCTTCGCCGGTGCGACCCAGACGTATCACCGGCCGTGGCGCGATTGGCCGGTCGAGATCCCCGACGCGTTCGTCCGCAAGTTCGGCGAATGGTGCTCGGGCGCGGGGGTGAAAGGTAAATACAGCATCGTGCCGTTTCCGGCGTGTGTCGGGCGGCTTGACCGCATGTTGCCGGGTTGGACACCACGTGAGTTAAAGGAATCGCTCGAGTTAGTGCGCACAGTGATGATGCCTAATTGGGACATTCACCCAGAGATGGTTACACACACGCGGGTGATCGATCTCAAGAATGGTCACCCATTTCCGGAGCTATCGCCCAAATTCATGGAGAACTGGGAGTGGACCACCGGTCGAAGTGTCGATGAAATCGCCGCCTATCTGGCGTACGCACTGCGGATTCTCAAGGAAGTCGGCCTGCCCTGTGAAGGCATCACGACTCCGGGCGGTTTCGGCAACAAGGCCTTGCCGCAATTGGCGCAAGCGACACTCCAAGCTGTGCGGGATGTTTTCGGCGCGGAAATCCCTCACTATTTTCGCCACCTGTTCAGCGAAGGCAACGAAAGCGTTGTGCCTCGCGTTGAGTATGCCAGTGGACTCGAAGGGCCGGACCCGCGCTGCGTGGTGAGCATCATCGGCTGCACTGGTGACTGGACTGGCGGCTGGGACTGCACGAACCCGGGTGGTGCGGACAAGTTCATCAGCGAGGATGGTCAGCGAGGGAGGATCGTGGACGTCATCGGGCGCGGCGAGCCAGCGTTGATGCTTGCACATTGGACTGGCGTCTGGTTCAACGGCTACGAGGTCGGTTTCAACATTTTTAAGGAAGTGGTTAAGAGGTTGCACGCCCGCTTCGACCATTTGCTATGGATGAAGCTCAGTGAAGTGTCGCGGTATTGGGCTGCGCGCGAATTGACGCGTATCGAGCGCGAGGGTAATGCAGTTCAGTTCCGCGCGCCCTTCGCGTGTCCCGATTTCACTGCGCGTTTCGCCATGTCGTCTGGCCAAGCGCCACGCCTTCTCGTTAATTCAGAATTCACCGACCTGAAGGAGGTTGCGTCGCCGCTAAAGCTTGCTGGGAACACCTGGATTCGGGAGGGCGAGCGCGTCACCGCTTGTTTCACCCTGCCTAAAGGAACATCACAGCTCCTCGCGGTCGGTCAATAGTAATGTGCTTTTTCTTTCTACTCGATTACGGGGTTCAAGAGGTTTAACGGTTGCAGGACTTGGGGTTGCGCGGACTTCCGTCCGCGACTACGTGCCCCTCTTTTAGAGGCCGGCGGCTTTCACTTGGATCAGGATGGGCTGGGAAATCGTGACAACCCCCTGGCTGTCCAATACATGGGCTGAGAGGACGTAACTGCCCAGAGCCGGGTTAGACCAAGTCAGCTGATAGGGCGCTTTGGTTGCCTTGCCGACCAGCTTATTGTTGGCCCAGAAATTGACCTTCACCACCGCGGCATCGCCCGCCGTGACACTTGCCGAAACATTCACCGGCGTCGGAAGTGTGATGATTTGGTTGTTCGAAGGTGACGTGAGCGAAACAGCAGGCGGCTGGTTTGTCACGACGAAGGTAACGCCGGGCGAGTTCGCAGCGGAACCAGCCAGGTCGTAGGCGCGGGCAATCAGCAAGTGACTGCCCAGCGTCGGCTGCGTCCACACGAACTGGAAGGGTGCATTGCTGGAGTTGCCCAAGAACTTGTGATCGACGTAGAAGCTGACCCGCGAAATGGAGCCGTCTGGATCGGTGGCGTTGGCTGTAAACTGGATGCCGTTCTTGACGTTTGACCTCCTGCCCTCGCTGGGACCGGTAATGGCGACCACAGGCAACGTGTTGCTAACATAGAGGGCCGCTTGGTCTGATTCACCGACAGCTCCAAATGCGTCTTCAGCTCGGGCAGCTACCTGGTAGTGCCCAGGTTTGGCGTTTAACCAAGTGAAGTTGTACGGTTCCGTCGCCGCACTTCCGATCACGCGCCCGTTTGCAAGAAAATCGACCTTGGTTACCGGTCCCGGGCTGCCCGTGACTGTGGCACTCAGTGAGATGATGCTTCCAGGCACCACGACCGCTCCGTGTTTCGGTGCGGTCAGGACCACCGTCGCCAGGGTATTTGAAACGGTTACTTCGACGGCCTTCGACAGCGACGTCTGGCCGATCTTGTCGACAGCTTTTGCAAACAAAGCGTACTTTTTCAAGCCGCTGGTATTCGTCCAATGCACGGAGTAAGGTGGCGCGGTAGCGACGCCGACGAGGGTATCGCCTACGAAAAAGCTTACGCGGGCTATGCCGTCCTGCGTATCGGCGGCATTGGCTTCAATCTCAATGACCGGCCCCGCGACAACGGCACCACTCTTCGGCGTAGTGATTGAGACGACGGGGGGAAGGTCATTGAAGAGGTCCTGGACGAGGGTTACAGTTGACGGCTTCTTTGTTCCGACGATGTACCCTAGGTTCGGTTTGAGAGTCAGTTCAACGGTCTTGTTTTCGGCTGACAATGGGGCACTGAGGAGCGGCCGAATGACGAGATCGACGGCGAGGGCTCCGGCGGGGATGGTTACGTCAGTCGGCAATTTTTCGTAGTCGACTCCGTTAACCGCGGTTCCGCCGATTTCGAGGGCCACAATCAAATCGGAGCTCGTGCCGTCAGCCCGTAGAATGGTAAAGGCGCCAGAAGAATTCGGGGCGAAGGCTATCGGGTCCGGGCTCAGGAGTTTGACGACCTGGGGCGCGGGAGGAGGCACGGGCGGAGGCGCTGCGAAGGTAGGGATGAAGATGGCAGCAAGCGCTAGGGCGCTTAGGCTGAGTTTCAAGGAGGATAGCGATGAACGATTCATAGATCGAGTTCCAATACTGCGGTTAGCTGGCAACGAAGTTACAATAATAGTTGACAAAAGTAAAGCACTAATCGTGCCAATAGTCGAGTGGGGTCGGTGTGTATGAAAACGACGATTGAAACCGATCGTTTGCGATCCCATCCGGGAATGGAAGTGTCAGCGCCCATTCGAATCGACCTCGATTTTTCAAGACTCGGTTTCGCCGGGTCTCGCTGGAAAGTATTGCCTCCTCGTTTTGAAGGAGGCAGTTTGCGGTCGACTGTTCCTAAAATGAACTTTTTTTTCTCTCCGTCTTGGCTGCTCCGCTCTCTCGGGCGTCTTGCTCGCCGCACCCCTAGTCACCGATGCCTACGCTGGGACCAATTCACGCGAGGTGCCCGACTTCAACCTTTTGGATCTTTCCGGTAAGAACCATTCGTTGCGCCGGGCGGATGGCTGGGCGGTCGTCCTGTTCTTCACAGGCAACGGCTGTCCAATTGCGCGCAAGAGCGTCGCCAAACTGCACCAGTTACGTCGGCAGTTCGGTGAGCAGGGTGTCGAGTTCCAACTGATCAACACGTACGCGGGCGACACACTGAAGGACACACGACACGAATCGAACGAGTTGGGTGTCCGGCAACTTTCCTACCTGCGCGACCCGCGTCAAGCTGTGGCACTCTCCTTCGGCGTTCAGCGGACGGCGGAGGTCGTGGCCATTCGCACGGACGATTGGAGTGTGTTTTACCAGGGGGCGATTGACGACCTACTCGGTCAGGGCGCTGACTGCGGTCAGCCCGGGCAACGATTCCTTGCCACGCCGCTCGACGAATTCCTCGGCGGCAAGCCGGTCACCACCGCAAAGAGCCCGTCGAAAGGTTGCCGCTTTACCTTCTCCTCCGCGACCGAGGTCGGTGGTTAAGTAACCTATGTGCAACACGTCGCGCCGATACTCCGGCAGAATTGCGTGAAGTGTCATCGAGAGGGCGGCATTGGACCGTGGGCAATGGACGGCTTTGATCGCGTGAAGAATTACTCGCGCATGATCGAAGAAGTGCTCTTGACCCGCCAGATGCCTCCCTATGACGCCGACCCGGATCATGGCCGGTTTGCCAATGCGCACCGGCTTTCCAACGATGAGGTTCAGACGTTGATCCGCTGGACGCAGGCAGGAGCGTCGCGGGGAGACGGGATGGATCCTCTGACCGAGCCGCTTCCACCTCTGCAAGGATGGGTGCTCGGGAAACCGGACGCTGTGATGAAGCTTGCCGAAGTGCAGCAGATCCCAGCAACGGGAGTCCTCGACTATCGTAACCTGAAGCTCGACACGAAGTTTACGAATGAAGTCTGGATTGCGGCGATGTACGTCAAACCGAGCAACCGCAAGGTGGTGCACCATGTTATCCTCTACGCGAAGTGGCCCGGTTCTCCGGATGACGGCACGGGCCATGGAGTTCACGTTGGTGGTTGGGCGCCCGGCTTGCCGCCGCTGCCTTATCCTAACGGAGTCGCCAAGAGGCTGCCTTCTGGCGCTACGTTAACCGCCGAAGTTCATTACTCGACATGCGGTTGGCCGCTGACCGCCCAGTCGCAGCTGGCCTTCTATTTCGCTTACGGGCCTCAACCGTTTAAGGCCGAAACGCGCCGTGCCGAAGATCCGGCCCTTCACATTCCGCCCGGTTCGGATGAGGCTCGACATCAGGCGACCTATGCATTTAAGAAACCCACGGTGGTTTACTTCTTGATGCCGCACATGCACCTTCGCGGAAAATGGATGCGCTATTAGCTGCTGCTGCCCGACGGCAAGCGGGAAACCCTGCTCAATGTGTCGCGATATGACTTCAAGTGGCAGCTGATGTATCAATTCGCTGAGCCGCGTCATGTGCCTGCGGGCGCTTGGCTACTCGTGACGGGGGCGTTCGATAATTCGGCGGCCAATCCATCAAACCCGGATCCTAAGAAGCGGATACACTTCGGCCTCCAGTCGTGGGATGAGATGTTCATCGGCTTCTTCGAGGCTGCCGACGAACTCGTTTCTGGGGAGGCTACGTCGAGCGGCAGCAAGCGTTCCGCGAGCCTTGGTGGAACCCCACCACCGGTGGTGAGTCCTTAGGCGTCAAAGATCGGAGCGGCCGTGCTTCCCAAAAATCCCCGTTGACCGACCTTTTCACGGGGCTACTCTGCGCGTTCTTTATCGGACCCTCTGTATCACGTAAACCAACTCTTATGGTAAAAGTTGCAATCAATGGTTTCGGCCGCATTGGCCGATTGGTATTTCGAGCGATGGTCGAGCAGGGCATCGTTGGAAAAGATGTCCTGGTCGTCGCCGTCGGCGACATCGTCCCGGCCGATAATTTGGCGTATCTCCTCAAGTACGACTCTACCCAAGGCCGGTTTGGCGGAACGGTGGGTTCTAAGAAATCGACGCCTGACAAGTTGGAAGACGACGTTCTGATTGTGGACGGTCGCGACATTCTGGTGGTGAGTGCGAAGACGCCGGGGGAACTCCCCTGGAAAGCGCTCGGCGTGGACATTGTCATCGAATCCACCGGCCTATTCACGGATGCGGACAAGGCGAGCGACAGGTCGGCGTATGGCCACATCAAGGCGGGTGCAAAGAAGGTGATCATTTCAGCTCCCTCCAAGAATGAGGACATCACCATTGTGATGGGGGTGAATCATGAGAAGTACAACCCTGCCCAGCATCACATCATTTCCAATGCGAGCTGCACGACCAACTGTCTTGCTCCGGTGGTACACGTTCTCCTGAAGGAAGGTTTTGGCTTTGAAGAAGGTTTGATGACCACGGTGCACGCCTACACAGCGACCCAGAAGACCGTCGACGGACCGTCGAAGAAGGATTGGAAGGGCGGACGTTCAGCGGCGATCAACATTATCCCGAGCACCACCGGCGCGGCGAGAGCCGTCGCCTTGGTTTGCCCTGAGGTTAAAGGAAAGCTGACGGGCATGGCGTTCCGTGTCCCGACCCCAACTGTTTCCTGCGTGGACCTTACCGTGCGGACGACGCGCGACACGAGCTATGCCGAGATCAGCGCGGCGATGAAGAAGGCCAGCGAGACTTACCTCAAAGGCATCCTCGAGTACACGGCGGACGAAGTGGTTTCATCGGATTTCATCCACGACAAAAGCAGCTCGATCTTCGACGCGAGCTCGGGGATCGAACTCAACAAGCGATTCTTCAAATTGATCAACTGGTATGACAACGAGTGGGGTTATAGCAACCGCGTGGGTGATCTCGTGACGCTCATCATTTCCAAGGGGCTGTAATCCTGAGGTCTGAACATGCCTTGACGCCGCTGTGAATTTTCTCCCCTTCACTTCGGCGTTAACGCTCATTCTCGGTGCGCTCTTCGCTTCCTCGACCCGTGCCGCTGACGTGGACTGGCCTCAGTTCCGCGGCCCTGGCGGGCTCGGTGTCGGTGCGATCGACGCCCATCCGCCGGTGTCGTTCGGCCCCTCCACCAACGTTGCTTGGAGGATCGCCGTGCCCTCGGGCAACTCGTCGCCCATTGTCTGGGGTAAACGAATCTTCCTAACAGCGTTCGCTGAACGGAAGCTGCTCATCCTCGCCTTCGATCGCGATTCAGGCCGCGAACTCTGGCAGCGCGAGATCGTCCCGAACAAGATCGAGGAGGTCCACCAATTTCTCGGCAATCCCGCGTCCGCCACTCCTTCGACGGACGGTGAGCGCATCTATGTCCACTTCGGTTCGGTAGGCGTGCTGGCTTACGATTTCGAGGGCCGTGAATTGTGGCGCCGGCCGATGGCTCTTACCCAAACGGAATACGGCTCGAGTTCATCGCCCGTGCTTGCTGGCGAAAACCTAGTCCAACTGCTCGACCAGGACGGAGGTTCCCACTTGATCGCGTTGGACAAACGCTCTGGCGAGGTCGCCTGGCGGGTCGAACGCCCCGAAATGCGCAGGGGTTTCGGCACACCACTCCTCTGGGAGCACCAAGGAATTACCGATCTTGTGGTCCCCGGGACACTATGGCTCCAGGGCTTGGATCCTCGCACTGGCACAGAGCGTTGGCGCGTTAGCGGACTTGCCCGGATTACGTGCACATCACCCGTTGTCGGCGCTGGGATGCTTTTCACGGCCAGCTGGACAACCGGTGGCGACCGTAACGCCGAGCACATTGCGATGCCGAAATTCGATGAGTTCCTCTCGGAGCACGACGCGAATAGGGACGGTAAATTCAGCCTCGATGAACTCCCCGCTGGGCCGGCAAAGCAACGCTTCAAGCACATGGATGGCGACCGCAGCAGTTTCATCGAACGTGTGGAATGGGAGTCCATGGCCGACATCTTCGCTCGAGTGGAGAACCAGGCCTTCGCGGTAACACCCAACGCCCTGGGAATGTTGTCCGACGCCTGCGTGTTGTGGCGCTTTAAGAAAGGGCTTCCGTACGTTGGCTCGCCGTTGTTCTACCGCGGGAGATTCTACATGGTCAAGAACGGGGGGATGCTCACCTGCTTGGACCCGCAGACTGGCAAACCTCTCTTTCAAGAGGAACGCCTTGGAGCCATCGGCGACTATTACGCCAGTCTCGTGGCTGCCGACGGGCGCCTGTACATTACTTCGCAGCGCGGAATTATTTCGGTGGTTAAGGCTGGCGATTCGTTCGAAGTGCTGGCTAGGAACGATCTCGGAGAAGTAACGCTGGCCACACCCGTTCCACTCGGTGATTCGTTGCTTGTGCGCACTGCGGAACATCTGGCGGTTTTTCGGCAAAAGCCCAATCTATGAGTGGGGGGATTTGTCGTAATCGTCATACTCAGCTCACGAGAATTTGTCGACTCATGTAATGAATTTCGGCACGATTGATGCTGTTTTTCGTTGTTCTTGAGTTTCTTGTTTCATGACCAACCCGTTTCCGATCTATTTTGTAACATGTTGAATATAAAATAGTTGTGGTACTTTATGGTTAACCCAGCGATGAAGTTTGAAGAATTTCCTGTTGAATTGCTTGTCGCTAGCTTTGCCCGGGCCGAAGCGGGCCCTATTGGATTCGAGATCATTCTCCGTTTGGATCCGTTCTTTCTCCTTGACGACGTTGTTGAGCCAATTATCCGCCTCCATCGCGCCTGCCTTCCTGCAAATGGATTGGCCGGTTGGGTTAATCACACCTTTCTAGTTCCCGATAATCCCTACGCCGGTGGCATCCGTGGTACGATTGAATTCGGAACCTGGACAGCATCGGTCGTTTGTCTGGAAATCGACTTCGGTTGCCTCGTTGATACTGGAGTCTCGGTGGATTTAACGCTGTCCTTGCTCTTTAGTGAACATGGCCAAAGATTCGAAGACGTCCACGTTCGAATCCCTACGGTCATGGCAATTGACCCTTGATCTTCCCAGCTGGCGGTCAGAGGCCCCTCAGCCGTTCGTCGATAATTTTGATCAGCGGCTAGGCCACTCGCAGTGTCAGCCGGTTTATTCCGGGTTCAAGATTGAGTTCCTGTTGCCGCTGGGTTCATCGAGGTTTTTCCCTTCTTCAAATGTACCAGCAATAGGCTGATGTCCGCCGGCGACACACCTGAGATTCTCGATGCCTGACCTATCGTTCGTGGTTGACCACTCGACAACTTTACTCGCGCTTCGGTGCGAAGTCCCTGGACCGTTTCGTAGTTCAGCCAGTTCGGCAGCTCCTTTTCCTCAAGGGTCTTGAACCTCTCCACGTCAGCCTCCTGGCGGCGAATATAGCCCTCATACTTAAGGTAAATTTCCACTTGTTGGGTTATCTCATCGGAGAGAGACCGATCTGATTTAGGAAGCTTATCGTAGCTCACTTCGGGTCGACGAAGCAGTTGCGCCAGCGTATCCACCCCTTCTCGAGTTGTCTCAAGTCTTTTCAGTTCCGCATCTATTGCAAATCGCTTCGCTACCAATCGGCGGTGACGATGCTCCGGGAGCAATCCAATCCCATGGCCAATATCACTAAGGCGTAGGTCTGCGTTGTCTTGCCTGAGCAGGAGTCGATATTCAGCTCGCGATGTAAACATCCTATACGGCTCCACGGTGCCCTTGGTGATGAGATCATCGATGAGAACTCCTATGTAGGCTTGATCACGCCGAAGAACGATTTCCGCCTCTCCCTGAACTCTACGGGCCGCATTAATGCCAGCCATTAGCCCCTGGGCTCCAGCCTCCTCGTAACCTGAGGTTCCATTTATCTGGCCGGCTAGGAACAGATTGCTACATACCTTTGTTTCAAGATTGGGGTGAAGCTGGGTAGGGGGTGCAAAGTCGTATTCAACCGCATACGCAGGCCGCATGATCTCGGCGTGTTCACACCCCTGGATGCTCCGCACCATCTCAACTTGCACTTCAAATGGCAGACAAGTTGAAAATCCATTCACATAGATTTCGTCCGTATGAATTCCCTCTGGTTCGAGAAAAATCTGATGCTTTTCCTTATCGGCAAACCTAACGAACTTGTCCTCGATCGAGGGACAATACCGGGGACCAACCCCTTCGATGACACCAGAGTACATCGGGGATTTGTGGATATTGGCCAAGACCAACTCTCGGGTCCGGTTTGATGTGTAGGTTATGTAACACGGGAGTTGCCCACCGATTTGGGAAAGAATTGATCCAGGAGGGTATTGGGAGATCCCCGGGCTGGTTGATTGTTCCACGTGGAACAAATCGAGCGGAGGCGTCGGATTCATATCCAACCCTAAATTCACTCCCGAATTACGGCTCGGATTCCCAGCTCCTCCAGTATTCGAATGTTCCGAGTGAACATTTCTCTGGCTCCAAAGCTCCTCCTTCCAATAGGTGAAGTACGGCACAGGTTCATCTCCCGATTGAGTCTCGCATCGAGTGAAATCAATCGACTTCCGCACCAGCCGGGGTGGAGTGCCGGTCTTCAATCTTCCTAACTCCAAGCCCACGTCTTTGAGCGATCCCGACAACCCCATCACCGCAGCTTCCCCCGCTCTGCCTCCCGCCTGTTGATTTATCCCTACATGCATTAAACCTCTCAAAAAAGTCCCTGTCGTTATGACTACTACCTCTGCGTGAAACTGTACCTCCAACATCGTCTCAACTCCGAATACCCTCCCACCTTCATGAAGCAACCGTATTGTTTGCCCCTGCTTGCAATCCAAGTGGCTCTGCCGTTCACAAACCCATTTCATTCTAAACTGGTAGGCTTTCTTGTCACATTGCGCCCGGGGCGCCCACACCGATGGGCCCTTCTTTGTGTTGAGCATACGAAACTGTAGCCCCGTCAAATCGGTGGTTAAACCCATCTCGCCTCCGAGAGCATCAATCTCTCTCGTCAAATGCCCTTTTGCTAATCCACCAATTGCTGGATTGCATGACATTTGACCAATTGTGTCTAGGTTTATCGTTAACAATAGAGTTTCACACCCCATTCTGGCCGATGCCAAGGCTGCTTCAACTCCCGCATGGCCCGCGCCGACTACAATCACCCCGTATTTCTTAGGATAAACATACATACAGCTATCTAATATTAATAACATTAATAGTGTTATTAGTAATTTCCTCTGTCTCTAACTCTCTACGTTCAATTTGCAACCTACTTCATCCCATCCTTTCTTTGCTAGATTATGCCATTCTTTCCCTCATTTATCGCTGCTTTCGCATCCCACTGTGTCACCTTCCTGCCATGAATCCATCGCGGACTGCATTTGGGGCCTGGAACGGAGGCCGGTTCATGCACTACGGCTTGGCCCTCGACGAAGGACACTGGATTGCTTTGGTTCAACATGCCTACCACCAGGGCCTCCGCACTTTCCTTACTGCGGATGTCTACGGATGTGGGCAAGCTGACGACCTTCTCGGTCGTGCCCTCGCTGGCATCCCCCGGGATTCCTACTGTCTCGTCGGTTCCATCGGTCACGACTTTTACTCTGCTAAGCGCGATGGTTCCAAGGGATTTCCCCGTTTCTCGAACCCTCAGCTGCGTTCGCCGTCCGACTTCGCCGGCTACTTGCGCATGGCCACCGAACGATCTCTTGAGCGGTGCAAGACGGATCGTTTCGACCTTTTGCTGCTGCACAATCCCGATTATCTTGGATATTCCAACGATGCTGTTTGGCTCGGAATGGATGCTCTGCGCCAGGCCAAGCTTGCGGATCGCCTGGGGATCGCTCCCGGTCCAGCCAACGGCTTCTCCCTCGATCTGATCCTCGCCTTCGAGCGCTTCGGCTCTCTGATCGATTGGGCCATGGTCATTCTAAATCCTTTCGAACCCTGGCCCACTTCGTTGATTCTGCCCGCTGCGCTTCAGTATAATATTCGGTTGATTACCCGCGTTGTCGACTACGGTGGTCTCTTCCACGGGGACGTCCGCCCGGGCCATTATTTCGGTACCTCCGATCATCGTTCGTTCCGACCTGCTGGATGGGTCGAGTTCGCCTGGCATAAGCTCGATCCTTTGCGCCCAATCGCCCAGCGTCACAATCTCTCCCTCCTCCAACTCGCCTGCGCCTGGAACCTCCAGCAACCCCCCGTCCAATGCGTCGTTCCTACCCTTATCCAGGAAATCGGCGAGGGTACTCGATCGATCGAATCCAAGGCCGACGAACTCGCTTCCCTCCCCCAAGCGGTCCTTTCAGCCGACGAACTGTCTCTTATCACTCTCATTGGCGACAACCGGGGATGTATGCAACTAAAAGGTGCAAACCGATCCCACACCACAGCTCCGGAATCTGACAAATGGTCGATCACCCCTGATCTCGAGGCTGTTGGACGCCGTTGGCTGATCGATCCCGATCGTGATCTCATCTACTCTCACGGTGAGTAGCGCCCATCCATCCATTCTATCTCCTCAGTTTCTTCGGGGCGCACTCGCTGTGCAGAACGCTCCACCTTGAGGATTCTTACGGATAAAACCTTACGTTCTTCCAATGACATCGTCTACCGCTTCAGTCATTTCTGTTTTTCACATTCTCCCCCTCTTTGCCCTCGAGAAAATGCCGCGCCTTTTTGTAGCTCTTCTGCTTCATATAATGCCTCAGGTCGGGTGCGGCACTGCTCGGAAGTCTGCTGCCCAGATCATCCAGCCTGTTGAACATCCCCACGAAATCCGGCTTGGCTCCATCGCCGCTCATTCCCGCTACAGCTGCTTCCAATTCACATAGCTGCCGATATATCTCCACTTCGATCTGCGTCATTCTTCGAGTGTTCGCCATCTTCTTGCCCTTTGCAGCTAGAATGTTTCTTTGCCGGATTAATCACCCCCTGACTCGCGATTGCCCAATTTCCAAATTTCTGTCCTCATTACTTCCTCTGCATGACTAAGAAATCCCGTTCCTCCATCTCTCCCGTCTCCCGTTCCGGAAGGTTTGCCTCCAGCCCGTCTGCCGAGGTGGCTGCCTTCTCCGAATCCATCTCCTTCGACTGGCGCCTCTGGCGCCACGACATCCTTGGCTCAAAAGCGCACGCACTTATGCTCGCGAAAATAGGGATCCTGTCCCCTAGGGAATGCTCCTCCATCATTCGTGCCCTCGAAGCCATCGGTCGGGAAATAGCCGCCGGCCGCTTCCTATGGAAACCTGAGTTCGAGGATGTTCACATGAACCTTGAAGTCGAACTCACCCGCAGGACACCCGCAGGCGCCAAGCTGCACACCGGCCGTTCCCGCAATGACCAAGTCGCTCTCGATGTCCGCCTGTGGTTACGCGATGAAATTTCGGCTCTCACTCTTGATATCCACAGCCTCCAACGTAGTTTCGTCTCTCTCGCTTCGCGTAACGCCTCAGTGCTAATCCCCGGCTATACCCATCTTCAACGAGCTCAACCTGTCTTCTTTGCTCATCATCTTTTAGCCTATGTCGAGATGCTCGAGCGCGATTGTCAGCGGCTTTCGGACTGTTCCAGTCGCGTCAACGTCTGCCCTCTCGGCAGCGGCGCCATTGCTGGATCCACATTGCCTCTCGACCGGGAGGAAGTGGCCCGATTGCTCGGCTTTGTGGATTCCCGTGGCCGGCCTCGCCTCACTCAGAATTCTATGGACGCTGTCAGTGACCGAGATTATGTCGTTGAATTTGTCTCCTCTGTGGCTCTGGTTGCAGTTCATTTAAGCCGACTGTCAGAGGATATTATACTTTGGGCCACTACGGAATTTTCGTTCATCACTATAGTGGATTCTTATACCACAGGTTCTTCTCTCATGCCCCAAAAGAAAAATCCTGACATTGCCGAGTTGACCCGCGGGAAATCGTGTCGAGTCATTGGGAATCTTGTTTCCCTGCTGACTCTCCTGAAGGGTCTACCCATGACTTATAACCGTGATCTTCAGGAGGATAAGGAACGGTTGTTCGATTCCGCGGATACCGTCCGCTCTTGCGTACGAATTATGTCCTCCATGCTGGATCATGTTACGGTTCAGAGCGCTCGTTGCCTGGAGGCTGCTTCGGACCCCCTGCTGTTGGCCACCGACCTCGCCGACTACTTGGTTCGGAAGGGGATGCCTTTCCGTCACGCTCATCACGCCGTCGGCGCGGTTGTCGCCATGGCTGAGAAATTTTGTAAGCCTCTCGATCGGATCACCCTGCCGGAGTTCCAGTCCGTTTCGTCCCTTTTTTCCAAGGATGTTCTCGAGGTTTTCAACCTCAACCGGGCTATGCTTCGTCGTAAGTCCACGGGATCGCCTGGAACCAAAGAGGTCCTCGCTCGACTTCGTCATTGGGATCGGGCTCTGGCGTGAGGGGCATTTGGACCACCTTTTTCCGGTGCCCGTTTCCTTGGATAAATTACTACAATACTATTGACCGACCCCATAACGATTTTTCTTTTGCCGATCGTTTTTGCTTTAAGTTCTGTCGGCCTGTCTTTTTACCTTTGTGCGTCCCCTCGACTTTCCTGACCAACATCTGGCTCTCGCCGCGGAAGGGTGGCTTGAGCTCGGCAGCTCCGCCGACGCTGCCCGCGAACTCCGTCACCTCTCCAGGGCTGCTGAATCTCACCCCGATGTTTTGGAGTTGCGCTGGCGTCTGTATGCCTCTCAGGGGGCCTGGGATATCGCGCTCGACGTTGCCCGCGTGGTCTCGCAAATCGACCCGGGTCGTCCCAGCGGCTGGATCCACCAAAGCTTCAGCCTCCACGAACTGAATCGGACCGAGGAAGCCAGGGAATTGCTACTGCCTCTTGCTTATCGATTCCCTAAGGAGTCCATCATTCCTTACAATCTTGCCTGCTACTCCTGCCGTCTCGGCAACCTTACGGAGGCTCGCGAATGGCTCCTCCGGGCTCTCAAGCTCCGGCCCTATGAGGAATTCAAGTCCATGGCTCTCTCCGACCCGGACCTCGCCCCCCTCCGCGGTTACATCGAAACCCTTTGATGGGTATCCCCGAGTCTCTTTTTGGATTCCTCTCTCTGCGGATATTTCACCGTTTGCCTGTCAGTAACCTCCCGTTTCTCCGTTTTCACCGGTCCTTCACAAAGTTCTTCACAACTGTTTTGGCCCCAAATGACCGCTCCCACGCCTCCGTCGGTAGTTGTTCCTGTTATTCACGAGCCTTAATACGGTCTTTTCTTTCAGAAAGAGACACCAATACTTAGTCCATGAAGCTTACGATTGGCAAAGATCAACTGATGCTCGGGCTCCAAGCAGTCCAAAACGTTGTCGGGTCCCGCACCACCATGGCGATCCTAAACAACATTCTCCTCAACGCCCGCGACGGCCGCCTCCAAGTAACTGGCACCGATCTCGATATCTCTGTCACATGCCCAGTCGTCGCCCAGATTTCCACTCCTGGAGCCATTACCCTTCCAGCGCGGAAGTTCATTGGCATCGTCCGGGAGCTCGGATCACCCGAGATCGAACTTTCGCTGGATGAGAAAAAGCAATGTTCCATCCGGTCGGGATCTTCCTTTTACAAGATCAACGGCCTGGCTGCCGAGGATTACCCGCCGCTACCCCAATTCAAAGAGGTCCGCAGGGTCGTTATCCAGCAGGAGACTCTTCGAGCCATGCTTAAGAAGACAGCGTTTGCGGTTTCCGCTGATGAATCCCGCTTTGTTCTCAATGGCATCTTCTTCAGCCTTAAGGACCACAAGGCTACGCTTGTTGCTACCGACGGCCGCCGCCTAGCTTTGACCGATGGCGAAGCGGAGATACCGACCGAATCACAAGGTGATTTCATTGTCCCCACCAAGGCGATCAACGAACTCACGCGTCTCCTCCAGGGCACCGGCAGTCTGGAACTCAATTTCTCCGAAAACCAGGTCGCCTTTACCCTGAAAGGAGAGAACGGCTTCGACACAGTCATAACCTCAAAACTTGTCGATGGCAGCTACCCGAACTATCGGCAGGTGATCCCCGCTGAACCTCTTGAACGGGTAGCCATTCCGAGAGAGGAATTCCTAGCAGCACTAAAACGAGCGGAAATCATGACCAGCGACAAGTCGAATTCTGTCAAGCTAGCCTTCGGACGGAATCAACTGACCATTACCGCCAATACGCCGGAGGTTGGAGAAGGCCAGGAAACGCTCGCCATCAATTACAAAGGCAAGGAAATGGCCATCGCCTTCAACCCCACCTACCTTATGGATCCATTAAAGGCTGTGGAAACCGAGGAAGTTTACTTCGAATTGATAGACGAACTAAGCCCAGGGGTTCTTAAAATCAACGAACCCTTCCTGTACGTAATAATGCCCATGAGGATGAGCTAATCGGGTGGGAGGGATCGCCAGGAGGGCGGGGGCGGGCAGATTGCCATTGATAGGACGGAGGGACGGCGTTTATATGGGGAGGTGACGGGAAAACGAATTTTGATTCTTTGGCTACTGTTTTGGCGAGGATGCGGGATTCAGGCTGGCGTGGATTATCGCGGGGCAGCAGTGCAGAAGTGGGAATCGTTGTCGGGGTTCACTCGCGAGACGGGGGGTACAAACGGAGTTGAGACTCTGGTGTCGCCGGTGATCGACCCGCCAATCCAATGGGATCAGCTTGTCGCGTCCTGGAATGTTTCAACCGAGGCGGCAATCGGCGTCGAGGTAAGGGCCTGGGAGGGGGAGCGCCCAGGGAGGTGGTACCATATGGGGTATTGGAGTTGGGAGACCAACCGGCATCCGCGAAGCAGCGTAGGAGGACAACGGGAGGGGCCGGGAGCGGTTGAGACGGATACTCTGGTGATGAAAGCGGCGACGCGACGATTTCAGCTCCGAGTGGCGTGGGCTGGCGGGGATTCCGAGAAGGATTTTAAGCAGTTAGCGGTGAGTTTGCTAGACACGCAGGTGTCGCCGCCGATGTTGGCTCCTAACAGGAAAGCATGGGGACACAACATCACACTTCCGTCTCGATCGCAGGCGGATTATCCGGAGGGTGTTCAAAAGTGGTGCAGTCCGACAGCGAGCTCGATGTTATTAGGTTGGTGGGCGAGCGAGCTACATCAGCCATCGTTGGATGCCGAGGTGCCGGAAGTTGCGCGGGGAGTGTTTGACCCCCAATGGCCGGGTACGGGAAACTGGACGTTTAACGTAGCCTATATGGGTTCACGACCCGGCTTGAGGGCAATGGTGTGTCGATTGACCGATTTGCAAGAGCTGGAATTGCTTATTGAACATGACATTCCGGTCGCTGCCTCCGTTTCGTACGCGATGCTCAAGGGGAACGCCGCGCCGGAGGTTGGGGATGGTCATCTCATTGTTGTGGTGGGGTTCAATCCAGCCGGAGATATCCTGGTAAATGATCCCGGAGTGCAGCGGAGCAAGGTGCGGCGCCCATTTGCTAGGGAGCACTTCCGCAAAGCATGGGCGACGTCCCATAACACTCTCTATCTTGTGTGGCGGGAAGACCGGCCATTACCGTTGAATCCGTACGGCCACTGGTAATAGGGAGCGGAAGAGGCGGGGAATCCTCGGGGAGGACCTACAGGCTTAAGGGTCGGAGGAGAACAGTTCAACCCGTTGAAGTTATTCCACGAGGACCGAGGAACGCCTGGGGGAAGAAGTCTCTCAGGATTCGTTGGACCTCGGGGCGCCAGTGTGCCTCTCGGGTGTAACGTTCGAAGGGCCCGGTCTTGTACGGATGGATAAACCGCCGATAGTCTCCCCAGCGCGCGGATTCAGCGGTAATGGCGGTTTCGAGAACACGGGACAGGGCCGGGAACCGCGCTGCGGCGGGAGAGGCGCCGAGAGCGCCAGCCGCGCTGAGATGCTTGTGAGCTTGAAGGCTTAATATCCGTTGAAAGGCTGGATTCTTGCGAAGAATCTGAAAAAGACGAAGAGGGCTTTGATCGTCGTCCGCGGAGAGGAGGTCAACATCGGCGAACTCCAACGTTCGCTCACGGTCCCAAACGAAAAAATGGAACGGCCCGGGTGGGACGCGTCGGCGAGCCGCATACCAGTTAGAGGAACGATCCCAGTCGGCATTGCCGCCGTAAAGGTTTAGCAAAATGAAATCGGCGAACGCAGGCAAATCGATGAGGCGATTGAGTTCATCCCATCCGGAGGGATCGGAGACGCCGGCGTTGAGAAGGCTGAAAAGATGAGTCCAAGCATTGGAGTCGCCGAGGAGGATCTTGTCGGCATTACGCGAATCGTAGTTGAGGGAAGAACCCCCGAAATGATGAGCGACGAAGGAGGCGCTGGGGCGCTCGGTTAAATTATAAATGCCCCAGTATAGGCCGTTGAGAAACAGGTGTACAAACCAGCCGCGGGCAGAAGGATGGCCCATGGCAGACTGGCTATCGCGCATCCATTGATCCCGGAGATAGTCACCTCGCCGGCGTTCCTCGCCGTCCCAGTGAAGCCAGGAATTGTTGCACCCCGCCCGTAGGATCAGGGTGTCGAACTCGACGGAGCCATCGATCCCGAATACCGGATACTAAAGCGAGGCTGCGCCAAACCGCTTACGGAACGGAAGACGAAAAGAGTGTTTAGGGGATTCCTCAGGTCGACGGTTCCAACCGCCATGGAAGCGCAAGCCGCAAGGTATTAGGAAGCCGGATTAACCCAGGTAAGGAAACAGTTCGGCGAAGGCTGGCCGTTCCCAAGCCTCTCCAGATACCAAGGGATGGGTATAGATACCATCCTGAGGTCCAAACAAATCATTAGGATTAGCAACCACGGAGAGAATGGGGAGGGCGGCGAGAGCGGAAGAGAACTCAACTAGTCGGATAGGAAAAATGAGTTGGAGGGAATCAAGCCGATAGGCAGAGGGCACGAGTTGACCGTTATTGAAACCCCAAGAGGAAGGATACGAGGCACCGGTTTGGTACGGAACATCGGAAGGGAAAATATAAGAGGCGGTAGCGACAGGAGTAGAGAGGGAGAAGACATCGGTGAAGGAGGTAGAACGAAGAACGGAGGTAGAACGAATGGGTATAGGAGTTGAGACAGGGAAACCATTTGATAAACCAGGAAGGGACCCATTGGCGGAGGCCATGATTAGAGCCCCAGCGGAACCACCGTAAATGGATACTTCAAATGGGGAGGAAAAGACCCCGCTTAAGACAGAGAACCGTAGAGGATCGGGAGCGGACTGGGCTGAGAGGAGAGAAGGGAAAAAAGGAAGATCAGGAGAAGGAGGGAAGGGGGCGAGAAAAGAAAAGGAGGAGAAAGATGGGAAAGGCACAGCCAAGGGCGCGTCAAGAAATAAGATATGCGAGAACCGCTGGTAATCATGGCCACTGGCGAGGGGGGAGCGAGTCGCATGTAGGGACGGATATGTAACGAGGAGACAAAGAAGTCGATGAGAAAAAAAGCCAAAGCCAAGGGGTAAAAGCGCGGGAGCGCCGAACGTTAGGGTGGATACATGCAGGCACAATTGACACGCATTCGAGGCCTCCTTACCGTCCCACAGCAAAGAGCAGTAACGCACCGAATTAACGTTCGGAGCTTTTTATAGTCATGAATACAATTTTGATTGGAGCCCAGTGGGGGGATGAGGGCAAGGGCAAGATTATTGATGTCCTCACCGAGGAGGCGGATATCGTGGTCCGCACTCAGGGAGGCAACAATGCAGGCCACACCGTTTTTCTGGGGCCAAAGAAATACGTTCTGCACCTGATTCCCTCGGGAATCTTGAGGCCCGGAAAGCAGTGTGTGATTGGGAACGGGGTGGTCCTCGATCCGATAGGGCTGGTAGGGGAAATCGATGGATTGCTGAAACTGGGAATCCGGATAAGAGGAGGAAAAAGAGGGAATTTGGTAGTGTCTGAAACAGCGCATGTAGTCTTTCCGTGGCATCGAGAGCTCGATGGATTGGGGGAACAGCGGAAGGGGAGTAAGAAGATAGGGACCACAAAGAGGGGAATTGGGCCGACGTACGGAGACAAGGCGGCGCGGGTGGGTCTGAGGGTCGTGGATTTAATCCAACGAGATCGGTTAGCCGCGACGCTGAGAGAGCGTTTACGGGAGAACAACGCGGTGATTCGGGCGTTGGGAGGAAAGGTGATTTCGTACAGGAAGTTACTGGCGGAATACTCCAAAGCGGCGGACCGACTTAGGCCGTTCGTCGCGAACACCGTGGTGTTGTTGCACGAGGCGACGAATGCCAAGCGGAGGATCCTTTTTGAAGGAGCACAGGGAACGTTTCTGGACATTGATCATGGCACTTATCCCTTCGTGACGTCTTCGAATACAACGTCGGGAGGCGCGTGCACAGGGTCGGGGGTACCGCCAAACAGGATGGACCGAGTTGTTGGGGTGATGAAAGCGTACACCACTAGGGTGGGGGAGGGGCCGCTGCCGACGGAGAATGCGGAAATATCGGATTTATTGCACGGGATGGGCCGGGAATTTGGTGCCACGACCGGGAGAGCTCGCCGATGTGGCTGGTTTGATGCGGTGGCAACCCGGCATGCGACGATGGTAAACGGCATCGATGAACTCGCGATCACCAACATCGACGGGCTGGATACGGTCGAGGAAATCAAAGTCTGCACGGGCTACCGGCTGAATAGGAGCAAGATTCAGCATATGCCGGCGGACTGCGAAGCTTTGGCGCGATGTCAGCCGGTGTACGAGACGTTTCCAGGATGGCTACAGCCAACCCACGAGATAACCCGGTTCAGGGACCTCCCGATTAAGAGTCAAACGTATCTGGCGGAAATAGCTCGCCTCACTGGGGCCAAACTCAGGATTGCGAGTGTGGGACCAGCGCGTGAGCAAACGATGTTTTTGTGACAACCGCTCTGCAGCCGAGTTCCAAGGCCAAGGCGGCCATCCCGGCCCATGTGGCGGTGATAATGGATGGGAATGGGCGGTGGGCAAAGAAAAGGGGTTTACCGCGGGTGGAGGGACACCGAAAAGGGGTTGAATCCGTCCGCGCAATAGTCAGGGCGGCGGGAGAGTGCGGCGTAAAGTACCTGACGCTGTATGCGTTTTCAGTAGAGAACTGGAACCGGCCGAAGGATGAGGTGGATACCCTCATGAAGTATCTCGCCCGATTCCTAAAGAACGAAATCGGAGAATTAACCCGAAACAACGTTCGCCTTGAGGCAATTGGCCAGATCTGGCGATTACCAGAATTTGTTCAGGAACAGTTGGCGAAGACAAAGGCGGCATTGGCGAGAAACAACGGACTAACTCTCATCCTGGCGCTGAGTTATGGAGGCAGGACGGAGATCGTAGAGGCCGCCCGAGCGATAGCCGAGGAGGCGAAGGCTGGGAGACTGGACCCAGCGGAAATCAACGAGCGTGTGCTGTCAGAGCATTTGTACACGAGGCACTGGCCTGACCCGGACCTTCTCATTCGCACGAGCGGCGAGATGCGAGTCAGCAATTTTCTCCTGTGGCAGATTTCCTACGCTGAACTGGTGGTGACACCCACGTTATGGCCTGAATTCCGGAAGGCGGAGCTGGCGGAGGCCTTGGAGGAGTACGGGAGGCGTCACCGGCGATTTGGAGGGTTGTAATTTCCTGAAGCCGGCTCGCTTGACTTAGCTACGTTCCCGCCGGAGATTGCTCGACTCTGATCCATTGAAAGCATGAAGACACCTTTGGAACCGTTTGATTTTAACCGGCGAGAGTTTCTCCGAGGCGGCTCTGTGGCCAGTCTTGCCGCCCTTTTCGGCATGGTTCAAACCGGCGCCCAGGATGCAAAGCCCGCCGAGGCTGAGAAGGCGGTGACCGCTACCAACACAGGGGTCATTGGCCTGGGTACCCGAGGCCGCGAAGCCGTGGCCGTGCTTGGAAGTCTTTCCAATGCCCAGGTCACAGCGCTGTGTGATCATTATCCGTCGGCCTTGAAGCGGGCGGGAAATACGGCACCCAAGGCGAAGCAGTACGCAGATTACCGGCAACTCCTAGGGGACGCCGAGGTGGCGGCGGTCGTGATAACCACCCCCCCGCATCAGCACCGGGAGATAGCCGAGGCCGCGCTGGCCGCAGGCAAGCACGTCTATCTGGAGGTCCCAATGGCGGGCACAGTTGAGGATGCCCGCGCCATCGCGCAAGCAGCCCGCATTGCAGGCAAGGTGGTCTTTCAACCAGGACTTCAGGAACGTTCTCACCCCCAGAGCCATTTTCTTTTGCCCTTCGTCCGTTCCGGAGGGGCGGGCCGAACAATCAAGGCCCGGACGCAATGGCATCGAAAAACGAGCTGGAGATCGAATTCCCCGAATCCTGAACGCGAGAAGGAACTCAACTGGAAACTTTATCGCGAAACCTCTCAGGGCCTGGTAGGCGAGATCGGCATCCACCAAATGGACATCCTAACGTGGTTCTTTGGTCAGAGGCCAAAGAGCGTGATGGGCTTCGGGACGATTCAGCAGTGGAAGGATGATCGCCAGACAGCCGACACCGTTCAGTGCATTTACGAGTATCCCAACGATGTCCATGTCTCACAGGAACTCACGCTGACCAACTCCTTCGATTCGGAATATTCCATGATCTACGGCACGGATGCCGCAGTTATGATGCGCGAGAACAAAGCGTGGATGTTCAAGGAATCCGACTCCCCGCTCCTCGGTTGGGAGGTCTATGCCCGCAAGGATAGTTTTTATAAGGATTTGGGAATTGCTCTCGTGGCCAACGCCACAAAAATAGTCGCCCAGGGCAAAAATCCCGCCGAGGAAGCTCCGTATCCGAACCCGCCCCTCTTCTACGCGCTCGAATCCTTCCTGTTCAACGCCCATGAGCTAACAACCGCCACGAAGGATTTCATAGAAAACTTTGGTGGCGATGATCCAAAGGCGCTCGCAGACCATCTGGCAACACTCAAACTACTGCCCGCTCCGAAATGGAGGGAAGGATTCGAAGCAACGGTAGTCGCATTGAAGGCCAACGAGGCTATTGAAAGCGGGGAAAAGATAACATTCCGAGACGAATGGTTTGTCGTTTAAGGCTCGGCCAAAGCCACGGGCAACCTCAAAATTTTTTAGGTCCGAAACTTGTAACATCCCCGCTATCTAACCCGATCCCAATAATGAAAACGCTTCGAGTTTTGCTTTCCATCGCCATCGCCATCGCCATCGCCTCGGAGACATCCGCTGGGTTCGCCGAAGCTCTAGCCCGTTACCAGGCGACGCCCGCCAGCAAGGTAACGGTCAACGGAACGTCAACAATCCATGACTGGAAGATGGAGGGCAAAATCATAGGCGGTCATTTTGATATCGACTCGAATTTCCCGCTTGATACATCTGCCGGCAAGCTGCCGGATCTCAAGGTCAATTCCACGGCTGAGGTTTCAATCCCGGTTCAGTCGATCAAGAGCGGCACAAAACGAATGGACGAGGTGATGCTGGAGGCTATGAAACAGCCGGAATTCCCCAAGATCACCTATAAACTCACCGAGTTGAGTCCCAGGACAGGACAACATAAGCCTGGAGATCCGCTGGAGTTTGTTAGTAAGGGCGAATTGACCATAGCCGGCGTCACAAAACCCGTCGAGATGTCTGTGACCATGGAGAAGTTCGAGGGCAATAAGCTCAAAATCATTGGATCTACGCCGATCAAGATGACCCATCATGGGATCAAACCACCCGCCCCGAATATTGCCCTGGGACTCATCAAAGTGGGCGACGAGGTGAAGGTATCCTTTGAGTGGATAACGGCTCAAAAGAATGAGGCCGCCAAGTGATCCAATAGTCTGGCCACGGCGGGTTGAGTCTCTCTGATGCAAAGAATTCCCATGGCGGCGGCTCTTAGGGCTTTGCACGCGCAACTGGGCATCCCGGAAAGCTATGGACAGGACCGGGGGTTGTCCTTGCAACCGGAGGCAACCCAGTTGGTGGGAGTCGGGTTGGATATCTCTAATCGCGAACAGAAACTCTCTGCAAACACGGCGGTCGCCTGGGAAGCGCTCCGAACAGCGGCCGCCGCCGATGGAGTCGTGTTACAGTTGGTTTCCGGGTTTCGCAGCATTGAATACCAGACGTCCATCCTCCGCAGGAAATTGTTGAAGGGCATTCCTATTCACGAGATTCTCCGAAGCAGCGCGGCGCCAGGCTATAGCGAACATCATACGGGTCGAGCCATCGATGTCACAACGCCCGGGAGCGATCCACTGGAAGAACAATTCGAGCGAACGCCGGCGTATACATGGCTGCTCCGCGAAGCGGTTAAGTTTGGATTCAGCATGAGCTACCCGCCGGGAAATCTTCACGGAGTAGTTTCTGAACCGTGGCATTGGCTCCACAGCGGATGCGGAATCACGGCTTCAATGAATACGCAAAGAAAGGATTCAGCCACGGACGATACTGCAACGGAGGCGATATCGAATCGGGGATAGCCGGCCATCCGTCAGCTCAACCATCGCTTCAAAACAGCGAGGTCTGATCGAAATTTCTTAAGACGACCGGATCCTTCTCCGAGGCTTTCGTATTCATGATGCTGCACGATGGGTCCGGTATAGTTGGTTCCCCGAAGATCGGTGATAATTCTCCTATTAACCATTCCTTCACCCAGTGGACACCACCGGGTGCGGCCACCGCCTCCCTCTGAACCCACGAGTTCCCAACGAAAGTCTTTGACATAGACCGCAGCAAAATGGGGTCGGAGAAGGCGTGCCTGAGAGGGCCAGGAAAGTCCGCCTTCGATGGAGGCATGCCCGACGTCAAAACAGACTCCGAGATCCTTGGGATCGATATCTCGAAGAAGGCTCCAAAGGTCCCAGCCAGCGGCGCCAAGGTTGCTGCTGCCGGAATGATTTTGGAGCCCGCCCAGAATTCCCAGCTGACGATTTAGCTGGGCGAGGTCTTTAATGGCAGCGCCAACCTCGTTCAATTGCTCGCGAATCGAACGCTCCGATGTGTAGTACTGAAAACCGAGCCGGTACTGTTTGATCCCCAGAGACGCCGCAAGCCGCAACAGAGTGTGCGCTTCAGGCGAGGGGCGAACGATGTCGGTGGCTAATAGCCCAATAACCTTTCCGCGTAGCCGCAGCTGTTCAACGAATTGGGGCAGTTGCTCGTCGGCGCGGGCAAGATCGACGTGACTGGCCTGGGCCCGCACCGGAACTTCAAGACCATCCCATCCTACCTCCGCGCAAAGGTCGGCTGTATCAGAGAATCCGAGCGAGCGAAACGGTTTTGAGAAAGCGTAAATCGGATTCCGCGGAGTTTGAGAGGCCGACAAAGCCGCCAGGGCTTTGGATAGGGCAGCCGCGGACGCGGAGAATCCGAGGAACTGACGACGACTGGAGGGGGACATGAGCAAAGCATAGAGCGGATAGAGCCTCAAATCCCAGCTCTAACCTCGGGCGAATTCACAGCGACCAACAAATTCGGCAGGAGAATTATTCACTCGCTCAACACCGTTCCGGCTTTCTTGAATCCGCCATGAATCTCTCTAGAACCAGAAAAAAACCCTGTTGCGCGTAGCTCTGAGTGTGCTAGACACGCTGCTCCGCTTAGGCGGAGCCAACTGGCGGCAACTCAGGTTTCCGCCCAAAAACAACGCTTTATGTCGCAGCATCGCAGTCTCCGAGCCACCGGTAACACCGGCGCAAAACGCAATGTACTCAAACGCTTCGAACGAGTCGCGCTGCTCAAGGGGCGCAGCCAGTGGAAGGAAGGGGACCGGGTGACCGGTCTACGAAAGACCCGGCCGCCGGAGTAGAAAACAGAGTGGGAGCAGCCGCTCGCTCTTTAGGAATTTTGCGTCTCAACCGCCGGGGCCAAATTTCGACCTCGAAGGTGGGTTGAATTCTCATGCCGATTCGTCTCCAAAAGTTTCTCGCTGAAGCCGGAGTCGCCTCCCGCAGGGCGTCAGAACGTCTGATCATGGATGGCGAAGTGAAGGTTAACGGTCGAGTCGTTACGGAACTCGGCACCAAGGTGGATGCGGCTCACGACCAGGTGATAGTCGGTGGTACGCCGGTGAGCGCCCGTCGGAAGCTGTACGTGGCGCTGAACAAACCGCGTGGTTTCCTCTGCACCCGAAGTGATCCCGAACAGAGAAACGTAGTGGGCGATCTCCTGCCCCGGGAATGGGAAAACCTGTTCACCGTCGGCCGGCTTGATCGCGAAAGCGAAGGGTTGATTTTTCTGACCAACGATGGCGAATTCGGCCTGAAGCTGACCCATCCGAGATACAATGTCCGCAAGACGTATGTTGCAGTCGTGGAAGGTCGGGTTTCGGGTGCCGCCCTAGGCCGGTTCACGGCGGGCATTGAGGAGGCGGGAGACTTGCTAAAGGCGGAGAAGGCGCGTTTGGTTTCAGCAAACAATTCTCACAGCATCGTCGAGGTGGAATTGGCCCAAGGCAAGAATCGGGAGGTTCGTCGACTTTTCCAGGCGCTCGGTCATCAGGTGGTGGAATTGTGTCGAGTGCAGATAGGACCCATCAAATTGGGAGAACTTAAGTCCGGAAAATGGCGAGTGATGACTCCCGCAGAGCTGAAATCTCTCTTGCGCGGACTCGCCTGAAATCCGAGCTTTAACCGTAATCTACCGCACGGGCCGTATTCGTATTTTTGTCATGAATTTTTCCATTAACCTCCTGCTCGCCGTCGGCTTGCTCGCCACCAGCCTTACTGACTCGGCAGCCGCCACCTCTTCGGTCGTCAAGGTGAATCAGGCCAAGGTTCGCGCCAAACCGTCCTCGAATTCCGAGGTGCTGACCAACCTGAAGCAGGGGGATACGGCCGTCATCCTGGGGGAGCAGGCGGATCCCGAAGCCCGCTCCGGGGAGCCGCGGCGATGGGCCCGTATCGAAATGCCCAAGCACGTCCCGGTGTGGCTCGCGGCTAACCTCATCGATCCCAAGTCCAAGAAGGTGAAGGTTGACCGGATTAATTTGAGAGCCGGTCCCGGCAAGAATTTCAGCCAGCTCGGTCAGATTACTAAGGGGACGGTGGTGAACGAGATTCGGACCGAAGACGGTTGGATGCAGATTGAGGCCCCCCCAGGCTGTATAGCCTACATGGCCGCGGAGTTGCTCGCCACCGGTTCGCTGGGAGCGGCAGGAGGCCGTTCGGCCTCTGCAAGTCGGAGCCCGAGTGCCCCTCCCCCTCCTATTCCAAAAGCCAACGCTGCTCCCAGCTCCGCATCCACGCCCGTCGTTGAGACGCTTCCTCCTGTTGTGGCCAATGCTAAACCCCCAATTCTCCCAGACGTCGACCCTCCCAAGTCGGGCGGGTCCGTCAGCACTCCGCGGGCTTTGACAACGGACAACCCGGTGGTGGAATCCAAACCCAGCACGGAAGCGGTTCCGCTAGAAACAGTCGCACCCGCACCCGACCTTAACAACTCGTCCGAAGCCATCCGGCCAGGCGGCAACTCGGTTTCGGGTGAACGCCGCGTGGCCATCGATGAGATTCAATACCAGCTGGCTCCCCGAGTGGTGAGCCGAGAGGGAGTGGTCGCTGAAACGTGGAGCGCAGCGGCCCCGAGTTATCTCGAATTGAACAGCTTCCGACGGCGTGAGGGGCTTATGAACTATTTGTTTACCGACGATCTAAAAATAGATCTCAACAGCTTTCGAAATAAACACGTCCTGTTGGCCGGCGAGGAATGGGTCGACGCCCGATGGCCCAAGACCCCCGTCCTCCGGGTTCAAAAAATTGAGGCGATCGACTACTAATGTCCGCCGGCAATCTCATTGACGGCCGGGCTATTGCCCAACAGATTCACTCGGAAACAGCCGTTCGCGCCGCCGCCCTCGCAAGCCGTGGACTCCTTCCCGGCCTCGCATTCATTCGTGTGGGTGAAGACCCCGCATCCCAGGTTTACGTGGGAATGAAAGAGAAGAAGGCAAAGGAACTCAGCATTTTATCGACCACTCATGTCCTGGCGGCTTCGACGGCCCAGGCCGAATTGCTACAGCTGATCGACCGGCTGAATATCGACGCACGCTATCATGGCATTCTGGTCCAGGCACCGTTGCCTCGGCAAATCGATGCCCCGACGGTTTATTCAGCGGTGTCTCCAGCCAAGGACGTGGATGGATTCCATCCGTTGAATGTCGGAAAGCTGATGATGGGCGATCCGAATGGTTTTCTCCCCTGCACGCCAGCCGGCGTTCACGAGCTGCTGATCCGCTCTCAGATACCGCTCGATGGCTCCGAGGTGGTCATCCTCGGACGGGGAAATATCGTTGGAAAACCAATGGCGGCAATTCTCATGCAAAAGACGCGGCATGCGAATTGTACGGTCACTGTTGTCCATAGTGGCACCCGAGATGCGGCGATGCATTGTCGGCGTGCAGACATTGTTATAGCCGCTCTGGGCGTTCCGGAGTTCCTGAAGGCGGACATGATTCGCCCCGGGGCCGTTGTCATTGATGTCGGTGTTAACCGGGTGTCCGATCCCAGTTCCAAGACGGGTACGAAATTGGTTGGGGATGTAGCATTCGCCGAGGTCCAGCCCAAGGCGGGTTGGATAACGCCAAACCCCGGAGGCGTCGGCCCGATGACTATTGCGATGTTGCTAGCCAACACTGTCCGGGCGGCCGAGCGGGCAATTGAAAGCTGATCACCCCGGGGTTCTCATGAAGCCCCAGGCGGTGGGTGTGAGAATGGGTAGTAACGTTCGGGCGAAAGCGCTCTTCCCTCCGCCAAAAGTTGTCCTCGTAACGATAGTTTGCGCGGACTGCCGTCCACAACTACCCCGTTTCTCGGTTGAATCCCCCCAGTCGGATCCTTACGCTCAGCGTCAGTTCTCATGAAAATTTCAAAACGAACATTTTTGGCCGGTCTACCTCCTGTCGCTTTAGGTTTGGCGGGATGCGGAAAATCCGGCGATAGCGCGGCAACCCCGGCATCCACCGCAAGTGGTTCGGCAGCGACGGGCAAAAAGAAGCGATTTGCCTACGTAACCAATGGCGTCGACCCGTTCTGGAACACCGCTTCGGCGGGTGTCCGGGCTGCGGAAAAGGAATTTGGGATCGAATGCCAGGTCCTCATGCCGCCCAAAGGTCTCGTCGACCAGCAGCGGATGATCGAGAGCGCACTTGCCCGCGGGGTCGACGGCATTGCTATCAGTCCCTGTGATGCGGCCAATCAAGTGGGATTCCTGAATGAGGTGGCAGGGCGAGTTCCGGTGATAACGCATGATTCCGATGCCCCAATGTCAAAGCGCCTCTGCTTTGTCGGGATGGACAACTACAAAGCCGGTCGAGCAGCAGGAAAGTTGGTCAAAGAGATCCTGCCTAGCGGTGGCAAGGTCATGCTATTCGTCGGGCGCATGGAACAACTCAATTCCCAGCAGCGCCGCCAGGGAATCATAGACGAGATCTTGGATAGGCCGACGCAGACGTTGGAAAAACTCAACCAGGACCCGCTAGGCAAAGAGTTGTCGGGAGGAAAATTTGTAGTCCTGGACACTAGGACGGACGGGTTTGACTACCCGAAGGCCAAGGCCAATGCGGAAGATGCCATGAGCCGATACCAGGACCTAGCGTGTATGATAGGGCTTTGGGCGTATAATTCACCGATGTGTCTGGAGGCAGCAAAGGCGGCGGGTAAGGCCGGCAAGGTAAGGATCGTGAGCTTTGATGAGCAGGAGCCAACCCTTCGAGGGATCATTGACGGCCACATCCATGGAACGATCAGTCAACAACCGTACTACTACGGGTACGATTCAGTCAGGATTCTGAAGGATATCGCAGAGGGAAATCGCGGGGTCATACCTAGCAACGGTTTTTTTGAAATTCCCATTGTCGAAGTTCGGCAGGCGAATGTTCAGGAGTTCTGGAAAAAATTAAAGACGCTTCAGGCCGCCGGAGCATGAAAAAACTGCTCGGCATCACGGCTCTTCTAATTTTTGTCATCGTCGTTACGGCAATCCGCAATCCGGATTTTCTCAACGGCTACAATTTGCAGAACCTGGTGCGTTGGACCGCTCTCTACGGTTTCATCAGCATCGGCGCTGCTTTTGTCATCGTGACCGGCGGAATCGATTTGAGCATTGGCTCTGTCGTGGGCCTCACCGGGGCACTTCTGGCGATACTGCTGACTAAGTATCAGTGGCCGGTGCCGGTTGCGATTGCCACCGTTTTGTTGGTTTCGCTCGTGATCGGTTTGGCACACGGAGTACTGATAACCAAGGTGGGCTTGCAACCCTTTGTGGTCACCTTGTGTGGCTTGCTACTCTATCGGGGTGCCGCCCGGTTCATCACCGGCGACCAGAGTCAGGGATTTGGCCAGCAGTTTGAAGGTCTCCGAAAAATCGCTGTTTCATCGCTACCCGTGACACCCACTTTTGGGATTCCGGTGCCGAGCATTTTACTGGCCATCGTTGCAACCCTAGCCGGGCTTCTCTTGCACAAAACCGTTTGGGGAAGGCATCTGTTGGCGTTGGGCGGGAACGAGCTGGCGGCTCGGTTCAGTGGCGTCCGTACGGATCTCATCAAGATTCAGGCGTACGCAATCTGCGCAGTAATGTCAGGGGTCTCAGGAATCCTCTTTTCGTTGGATCTCAACTCAATTCAACCGAGCGGCCTGGGTGAGTTTTTCGAGCTGTATGCCATCGCTGCTGCGGTGTTGGGCGGGTGCACACTTCGCGGCGGCGAAGGAACGATTGTGGGCGTGCTGATTGGCACGGCGTTAATGAGGGTTCTTTACAATGCGATCAATATTCTCGGAATCCCGACTCACCTCGAATTCGCGATTATTGGCGCAGTCATTCTTGCCGGAGTCGTGACCGACGAGCTCGTTCGGAGGATGGCGAATCGAAGGCTCGGGTAACGTGTTCAACACGCAAATTGATTGTGGAAAGCCCTTTAGAAACTGAATAGTCCAGCGTTTGGTTCGTCCAAAATTCGCTACCGTAGCACACTCACCTCACTACTATATTTATGATCAAGAAAATTCTTACACTATCCGCACTCGTCACGGCGTTGGTCGCACGCACCCAGGCAGCCGATACCAATGTCAAGCTGAGCGATGTCCATTTATGCTGCAACAGTTGCGTCAAGGGCGTCGAAAAGGCGATCGGAACTGTCTCTGGAGCAACGGTTCAGTCGGACAAGGACGCCCGGACAGTAACCATTACCGCACCCGATCAGCCGACTGCTCAGAAAGCCGTCAACGCGCTGGTTGCGGCCGGCTATTTTGGAAAATCCAGCGATTCAGCCATCAAGGTGCAAGCTCCCAGCGGCGCGAAGAAGGCTAAGGTCGACGGCAAGGTCCAATCCCTCAAAGTCGCCGGAGTGCACCTTTGCTGCGGCAAGTGCGTTACGAGCGTCAACGAAGCCCTGAAAACGGTCGAAGGTGTGAAAGCCAATACGGCAGAAAAAGGGGCTCAATCGTTTGAGGTAACCGGCGATTTTGCCGGCAGCGAAGTCTTCACAGCCTTGAAGAAGGCGGGCCTAGCCGGAAAAGTCGCTCAATAACGAATTCGCATTTTTTGAGAGGCTCCGTCCTCCCTGAATTTGTCATAGCCCGCGCCGACACCAATCTGGAGGTCGGCGCAGGAATTTTCCTGGTTTGCGGGGAGGGGTTGATTCCGTGGTGAAACGTCTCCGCCCACTCAAACCCAGGCCAACGACTGCGCCCGTTCAGCTTAACTTGCGAAGTTTGGTGATCCGACCGGTGTTGACCCATTCGGCGACAAAGATATTCCCCGCCGGATCAAAGCACGCGTCGTGCGGGTGCAAGAACTTGCCGGAAACCCAGCCTTCTCCCTTTTCGTTGCCGCGCAGCTTCATATTGTCCTTGAGGACTTGGGCGCGCCAATCCGGGTCTTCTCCGAGATGGACAATGACCTGGTCCTTCCCGTCCAGCAGGGTGATCCGCGCGCTAAGGTCGGGCACTAGGAGGACGTCTTTGAGGGAATCGATGTTTGCGGGAAGGATGAAGCCATCGAGGGTCTTGAGATATTTGCCCTCCAGGGTAAACCATTGCAGGCGGCCGTTAGCGCGGTCGGCAACGACGATCGAGGGCGTTTTCCCAGGGCGGCTGTCGATCCAGATGCCATGCGGGGTGTTGAACTGGCCGGCCTCTTTGCCGGGCGTGCCAAACATCGATAGCCAATTTCCGTTCTTATCATAGCGATGGATTCGGAAGGAGCCGTAGCCGTCGGCGACGAAAAATCCACCGTCGGGCAGGAAGGCAAAATTGGTAGGCATGAAGGCGTCGCGTCCCCAGCGTTTGATGGGTTTGGTATCCTCATCCTTGGGGTAGAGTCCCGACGCCATGGGAGCGCGCTTTTCCCAGACGACTTCGCCCGAGAGTGTGAGTTTGGCGAAATTCTTCAACTGTTGATAGCCCGTGACGTATAGAAACTGCTGTTTGCCTTCCGTGCGGACCTCCAGGCCATGTCCGCCTCCCTGGAACTGGTTGCCGAAGGCGCGGACAAACCGGCCTTTGGGATCGAACACGAAGATCGACGGGTGATCCTTGAGATTTTCACGCCCTTCATGAATCACATAGAGCATTCCGTGACGATCCACCGCGACATTATGAGTAGTCTGCCAGGAGTACTTAGCGGGAAGTTGAGCCCAGTTGTGGTGTACTTCATACCGGTGAGAACCCGAGCCAATAACCCGATGCGTGGAGGATTTTTGTGCCGTTAGCACTTGAGGAGCAACGAGGGTGAAGGCGGAGGCGGACAAAAATCGGCGGCGAGAGAGAAACGACGATGGCTTCATGGGAACAAAAGGGTGAGACAAAGTTGATGTGGTAGACGTCCTGCAACTCTATGCCTACCGGGAATCAGCGCAACTCTGACGTTGGGTGACTTTTGGAGGGAAACCTCCCTCGAAAGCCGCAACATCCGGCAGACGGACTAATTCAGCCGAGAAGGTGCCGCGAAGGAGCCGCGGGTGGTGGGTGCTGGCGACGACAAATTGAAACTTGTCACGCTGGCGCGCAGCGAGTTAGCTGGTAGTATTCCCTGGAACTTTTGACCGCTATGAAACCAATGTCGCTCCCTTCCCGAATCCATTCAGCCTTCACGCTCATCGAATTGCTCGTGGTCATCGCCATCATTGCAATCCTAGCCGGGATGCTGCTACCCGCGCTGGGCAAGGCCAAGACGAAAGCCCAGGGGATCCAGTGCCTCAACCACACCAAACAGCTCCAACTCGCCTGGTTGATGTATGGCGAAGACAGCCAGCAGGCACTGGTGCTCAACGGAACTGGCGACCAGAAGGGCTGGGTCGCCGGATGGATCATGGGCAGCACACCGGACGCGACCAACGTCAATCTCCTGAAGCCACCCAACGGCCTGTTGTGGCCCTACAACCAGACAGCTGCGATCTATCGCTGCCCAGCCGACCAAAGTACCGTCACGTTGGGCGGTCGGAAATATCTGCGCACGCGCAGTGTTTCGATGAACGGCTTCATGAACGGCCAAAGCTGGCACACAGACCTCATGGCCAAGACCTGGCGCACGTTCCGCAAGCTCCCCGACATCCTCTCGCCCAGCCAGATGTTCGTATTCATCGATGAGCGTGAGGAAAGTGTGGACGACGGCTACATCCTCGTCTCGATGGAGCCCAACAATATCTGGGGCAATCTGCCAGCCGTTTATCACAACGGCGCCGGTGGGTTGAGTTTCGCTGACGGACACTCCGAGATTCACCGGTGGGTAGATCCGGACACCTTGAGAAAGGGCACCTCCGGTGAACGCAAAGCTCCCCGGGATGTACCCTGGATCCAGCAGCGTGCAACGATTTCGGTGAAGTAGCCCCCCCGTGAACCGCCCTGTCGTAGTCGCGGACGGCAGTCCGCGCAACCCACTTCCCAACAACAGTTCATGGTCCCCATTCATGTCCATTTTTTGGAAAACGTCGCCGTCCATGAACCGAAGCCCCGTGCAGTGCCCTAATAAAGCCGTTCAGTCCGTCTGTTTATAATACTTGTCGGTATACTCCCGCACCATGCGATCCGTGCTGAACTGTGCCGCCATGGTCACCCAGGCACGCCGGATCCGTTTCAACCAACCGCGCGGGATCCCATCGGCATCCCTTTCGAAGAACTCCGGTATTACCTCGGTCGTGAGCATGTGATACAGGTTTTCGCTGTCCTGTCGGTCCTGCTCCTCTAAGTCAGCCGCATGGGAATCGTCACCAATGGCAAAACCGTTCGAACCGTCGTACGCTTCCCGCCACCAGCCATCGAGGATGCTCAGGTTGAGGCCGCCGTGCGGGATGGTTTTCATTCCGCTGGTGCCGCTGGCCTCAAGAGGCCGGCGAGGATTGTTTAGCCAGATGTCACAGCCTCCAACCATTTGCCGCGCCACATGGATGTCATAGTTCTCGATGAACACAACGTGACCCTTGAGATCGCTGTAATTACTGAGATGGATTATCTTCTGGATGAAGACCTTTCCGGCGTCATCTCGCGGATGCGCCTTTCCCGAGAAGAGAAACTGGATTGGCCGCTTTAGATCGCGCACCAGCGCGACCACGTTCTCGAACTGGTCGAAGATTAGCGGAGCCCGCTTATAGGTGGCGAATCGCCGGGCGAATCCGATGGTCAGAGCGTCGGGATTCAAAAAGGCGTCGAACGTAATAAAATCACCCTGGGAAAATCGCTGTCCCTGTAGCAACAGCCGTCGGCGTGTGAATTCAATTAGTTCCCGGCGCAGGCGGTAGCGAAGTGACCAGAGTTCCTCATCCGAAATCGTCAGAGGGTCGGCCATTTTAAGCCAGAATTCAGAAGTGTTGAGCTCTTTCAACCAGGCGGACTCGGGCTTGTCCGGATAGACCTCGTGAAACTTCTGCTTCCACGTCCGGCGTACGACGCCTTTCATCCATCCCGCGAGATGAATCCCGTTGGTGATGTGCCCGATCGGAACATCGTCCGGGTCCGTCTTTCCAAACAATTCCATCCACATCGTGCGGCTGACTTGTCCGTGAAGGTCACTGACTCCGTTGGCGGCCCGTGAATACTTGAGCGCCAGTACGGTCATGCAAAACAGCTCGGAAGTGTCGCCCGGTCGAACCCGGCCAAGATCCATTAATTGATCGGGGGTCAGCCGCAGGTGCTGATGAAATTTCATCCCGACGTAATTCATCAGGTCGGACGGGAAGCGATCGTGTCCAGCCTCGACTGGGGTATGGGTTGTGAAGATACATTGCTGGCGGGTGGCGGCGCCCGCTTTTTGGAAGGTGTCGCCGGCGGCCATTTTCTCCCGAATTAGTTCGAGAGTCAGGAAGGCGGCGTGGCCTTCGTTCATGTGGAACGTGGAAGGCTTGATCCCGAGAGTCCGTAGAAGGCGCACGCCCCCGACTCCGAGCAACACTTCCTGCATGATCCGCGTGGCGTGATCTCCACCGTACACACGCAAGGTGAGGTCGCGGATATGGGCCTCATTTTCAGGGCGGTTTGCGTCTAAAAGGTATACGGGTACGCGACCCACATTGACACGCCACGCTTGGAAAAGCACGGTGCTGGCGGCGATCCGAACCGTGCAAACGATTGGTTTGCCGCTTTCATCAAGCACCGGCTCGATCGGCAGGTTTTCCGGGTCCAGGCGGGTATAGGATTCGGTCTGCCAATTCTCGTGATTGATCAGTTGCTGGAAATAACCCTCCCGATAGAAGAGGCTCACGCCGATAAAAGGGAGGTCCAGGTCACTGGACGCCTTGGCATGATCTCCGGCGAGCACTCCCAGGCCACCAGCCGCAATAGGCAAAGTTTCGTGAAAAGAAAATTCCGCCGAGAAATACGCCACGGGGTTCTTCTTCAAGGACGCGGCGTGCCGATTTCCCCAGGTGTCGGTGTCGGCTAGATACGCGTCAAAATTTTGCAAGACCCGGCGGACGCGCTCCGCCAAACCCGGCTCCTGCAACCGCATCCGCAATTCGTAGTCCGAGAGTTCGGCCAGAATAGCCACAGCGTTGTGGTAGAGGTTTTGCCACCCGCGCGGCGACAGGTCATGAAAGATTTCCTGGGCCTCCTGGTCCCAGCTCCACCAGAGGTTGCGGGTAAGCCGGCGCAGTCCGGCAGTCAATTGGCCCAGTTCCCGGGCGGTCAGAGGTTTTGTAACCATGGATTCAAGACCCCACCCCTAGGATGTGGGGCAGATACAAGTACCCGCGCAAGCCTCATCCGCCAATGAAATCCGGGCATCCGAAGCATGAAAAAGCGGAACTCCCCGCCGGGAGCCCCGCTTTGGATAAAGATCGCCCAGGGTCAAGCCGCCAACTGTAGCGCCTCGCGAGCCTTAAGGCGGTCGCGCAACTTTTTCAGAGCTGCAGCCTCGAGTTGCCGGATTCGTTCGCGGGTGAGCCCAAAGCTTTCCCCGATTTGCTCCAACGTCTTCGGGTCTCCGCCATCGAGCGCGAAGCGTTCTCGAAGAATACGCTGTTCACGGCCGTTCAGCGTGCCAACGAGTTCCCGCACAAGCTGGGCGTTGGTCTCCTCGACCACGCCGGCCCAAGGCATAACCGCATTTTCATCCGCGATGACATCCGCCACACGGTTTGCATCCGGATCGCTGCCGAGCGGGGCGTCGAGGGAAGTCGACCCGATCGCGGCAGCTTCCCGCCAACGTTGAACGTCATTGGGGGTCGCTTCCAGTCCCACGGCAAGTTCGGCCTCGGTTGGAGACCGGCCCAGCTCGGATTCGAGACGTACCTCCGCCTTCCGCATCCGCGCGAGCTCCTGCACGATGTGGATCGGAAGGCGAATGGACTTGGACTGGTTAGACAGCGCGCGCCGAATCGATTGTTTGATCCACCACGCAGCGTAGGTCGAGAGTTTGGCGCCCTTCGTGGGATCAAACCGCTCAACAGCATGCATCAACCCGATGTTACCTTCGTTGATCAAATCGAGAAGTGGCAGACCAAAATCCTCGTACTCACGGGCAATCTTCACGACCAGACGCAAATTCGCCTTGATCATGTGCTCTCGGGCGGCGTCGTCACCGGCCTTAATCCTGCCCGCCAACTCAATCTCCTGCTTTGGAGTGAGCAGATCGGTCGCGACCGCTTCCCGCAAATACAGCCTCAAGGAGGTATTTTCGTCCCAAGGCCCGCGAGTCGGGGGGTTGTCTAACGCCGGATCCGGCTTGGCGGCCGCCCCAACGCGAGGGAGCGGGGCGATTTGGGCCGGCACGAACGGTTCAGGAGATTCGACCGGAACCACCACCGTGCGGCTTAGCCTTTCGGCGGAAATAATCACCTCGGGAGCGCCAAAAACAGGCATCGGCTTGCTGGAACGGGCCTTCTTCACTAACAAGGCGGACGTCGGCACTTTGGCCGCCTTCTTCGAAGGGCGAGCCACCTGCTGCCGGCGCCCGCGCGGAAGTGTCGCCCGCAGCGAACGCGGAACGCCGGCAGCCCGGCGCGTTCGGGGAACCAAGCCGCTTTTGCCCTTCTGTTTTAGGATCAGTGCGTTCGCTTTCATAAAGTTGCTTTTCGTTCGAGTGTCTGACAAGATCGCTATTCTGTGAATCTCAGACCGTGGACACTCGAAAACGTTCCGGATTTCCAGCAATTAGTGGGCCAGAGCTCCGAAGAACAGTGTTTTGCCACAAAACGCCGATTCTTTGACAATTCCGCCAACCGTGGCAAGTCGTGCTCACGAGCTCAATTGAAAACCGTCACTCGGATGTGTGCCTGCGAGACACGACTGACTCCATTCTGTCTCACTTTTTCCAAAAGGCAACCCTGGATCTTGTCCTTCTGTCATGCTCTTCGCGGCTTTCGTTGACCCACAATCGATCCGGTACGGGCCATCTGCGACCAACGGCCGAGCCGGCAGACAATTAGCCCCAAAAAAACGCACGAAACCCAAAGAGAACTCGGAGTGAATCAAGGATCAAGGGCATACTTTTTGAGGCGCAATTTTTGAGCAATGACGGCCGCGACGAAACGAGGATTGTTTCGCAGATAGCGTTTCCAGAGCCGGCGGGGTTCGATACACAACCGGTAGAACCACTCAAGCCCGCTGCGCTGGATCCATCGAGGCGCCTGCTTAACACGTCCAGCATGAAAATCGAAAGCCGCGCCAACGCCGACAAAGATCTTGGCATCCAACGTCCTAAGTTGCTGTGCCATGAAACGCTCCTGCTTGGGAGTACTCAGACCCACCCAGAAAAAATCGGGCCGCAGCCCAGCGACACGTGCCTGAAGATCCGCCTGCTCCTTCTCGCTCAGGGGTCGAAACGGCGGGGTGTACGAGCCTAGGATCCGAACTCCTTGAAATCGCTCCATCAACCGGGCCCGGAGATCCTCTGCCACTCCGGTATTCCCGCCGAACAAGAAATGCGTGTGCCCGCTGCGGGAAGTCCAGGCCATCACCCGCTCCATCAGGTCCGGCCCATACACGCGGTCCATTGTGCGATGCCCCGCCAACCGCCCCAACCACACCATGGGCATGCCGTCTGGAGTGGTTAACAGCGATTGGTTGTGAATCTGACGAAGATGGGCGTCCGACTGGGACTCCATCACCCCATGGACACCGGTAATGCAAACATAGCCGCGCTGACCGGTTTCGAGGGCGTGTTGGAGGGCAGCGACTGCTGAATCCAGATTCAGGACGCTGATGCCGACGCCGAGCACGTTGACACGGGGGATTTCCACGATCGAGTGCGAGGGTCGGGGAGACGCCGACGATTTAGAAGTTCTTTGAAGTGACTAAGGCATCGGTCGGATCGCAACCGCCTGGCCTCCAGAATCGTCGATCTCCACCAATCCGCCCCCCTCAAGCCACCTCCAAGGGAGTGAAATGGGCCGGCTCATTTGTGCCAACAAGGAGGTCGAATTCCATGGAAAAGCCATTGACACCCTGTAGCCGAGGCGTACGGTGAAAAACATGAGCGTTCCGGCGAGAACGTTTCTTTTCTCACCGACCGAGAAGCGCGAAGCACAACTGCATCTCGATAACAACGCAAAACCATGAAAAAGAGAACCTTTTCGACCGCCGCCTTTACGCTAATTGAGCTGCTGGTCGTCATCGCTATTATTGCAATCCTCGCTGGAATGCTCCTTCCGGCTCTCGCCAGGGCGAAGCAGAAAGCATTGACAGTCCGGTGCAATAGCAATCACAAGCAAATGGCTCTTGGATTTCATATGTATGCTGACGATAACGCCGATAAGTATCCAGTATACAACAATTGGGGCACGCTGGGGGGGAAAACGGGAGTGATGGATTTACACGGGGGCAAGACTTCAGTTTCGAATCGTCCCCTGAACAAATACGTAACCGCTTATGAAGCGTATCATTGTCCTGCGGACAAAGGAGATTCGCTTTGGCTTAGCACTTTTCCGAAGGGGATCCGGAGTTGTTACGAAGCGTGGGGAAACAGTTACCTTACTGTTTGGGCAGTGGAAACACTGCGAGTTAAGCATGTCACGGGCGACTCTCAGGCTCCGGGAACCCCGACAGGTACGTCGATCAAGACCAGTGAGATCGGCAAGAGCCCATCCAACAAACTGATTCAGGGGGACTGGCCGTGGTGGGCTGACCGCGACAAGAAGGACCTGGCCAGTCAGTGGCACAATTACAAGAGTCAGTACCGCATGAACGTCCTGTTCGGGGACGGCCACACCGAGTATTTCCAGTTTCCAAAGGAAGCGTACCAGTGGAATTACAGCGGGCCCGCCCCAGATCCAAATTTTAGATGGTGGTGATTTAGGAAATAAGGAGAACCAACACAGCGTAGTCGCGGACGGGAGTCTGCGCAAACCTCGTCCGAGCAACAGTTCATGGTTTCTCGGCGCGCACTTTGAGTTCGGACGCGCGTTATTCCGGAAGGTCAATACTAGCGACGGCCATAGCAGCGATCCCTTCCTCGCGGCCAACGAATCCAAGGCGCTCATTGGTGGTGGCTTTAACTCCGACCTTGCGGGGGTCCAGGCCCAGGGCAGCTGCGAGATGGATTTTCATTGCTGCAAGGTGCGGGGCAATCTTGGGCGCCTCGGCGATAACCGACGCGTCAACATTCACCAACCGCCCGCCCCGAAGACGGACCTGCCGAGCCGCTTCCTCGAGAAAAACTCGGCTTGGCGCTCCATTCCATCGCGTATCTGTATTCGGGAAAAAATGCCCGATGTCCGCCTCTCCCAACGCCCCCAGCACCGCATCCGTGATGGCGTGGGCCAAGGCGTCCGCATCCGAATGCCCGTCGAGACCTTTGGTATGCGGAATTTCCACCCCGCCTAGGATCAACTTTCGACCCACAACCAGCTCATGCACATCGTAGCCAATCCCAACATGAATCATGGATCGAAGCCTACGGAGCCGACGTCGGAAAGTCGAATGCTCGTCTTCGGCCAACTCGCGGGCATCGGATCATTTCCCCAGCACTTGATCGAGTATGCCGTATTGCTGAGCCAACCTCAGCGCCCCAAATGAGGTCGCATCAAAAAAGCCATGGGCGAGGACGGCAAGCCAGAGCGACCGGTGATACAAGGTCAAGCCACCCAGCAGGAATCCCAAAATCGTCGTAGCCAATATGCCCGCCGGCCCCTGCGGCAAATGGCCAAATCCGAAAACCAACGAGGAAATTGTGAGCACCAGCAGCCGGCCTTTCCAGTCCTGCCATCCGGACGGGAGAAGCCGAAGAAGGCCCACCAAGACCGCGGTACGCCACAGTTCCTCTCGAAATCCGGCGACGACAAAGCTTAGAAGAGTGAGTGTGAGAAAGAAATAGAGCGGATCTGCAAGCGCCATCGGATCGATCACCTCTTCGATCTTCGGTCGATACGCCTGAAGGGCGGAAGGATCCCCATAAGAGAGGAAGTACGCGACACCTAGGGCAATCCCAAGACAAATACTCACGGGGATCCGGACACCGACAGAATATAGGATTCCGAGAGGCAGCAACCAATAGCTAGAGAGAGTGCGGCTGGAAATCCGGACACCGCCGCGGAAAAACAATTCATCCGGAGATGGGCGGGTTGCGATCCACGCAAGGAGGTATAGTACAAGGAACAAGCCAAGATTTTCGGCCGCCACCCACCAGAGCTCCCGGGTTGTGGAGGGCAAAACCGTCTGGGTATCGAGCATCGCCACATTCAGATATTTTAGGAGAGTGGGCACCGACCCCAGGAGGATCGGGTACGGCATCAGCAGCGCACACCAAACCCACCATCGCCATTTTGCACGCTGTTGCGATGGCGCTGCATTGCACACGTCTGCAGCCATGACGGGAGGCGCCTCCATGCGACTCTAATCACCCCTCCGGCACGCGACATCCGCAGCGTCGCGACAGGCGGACGACACCAAATCGAGCTGTTCGAGTAAACGTTCCCGCTCGGCTTCTGGCAGGACACCGAGCACTTCCAGTTGAAGCGCGATGGCGACCTCCCGGACCTCCACGTACATGGCCTCGGCTGACGGTAGCAGACGGATGCGGGATGCCCGGCGGTCCAGTTCGTGGGGTTTCCGCTCCACCCACCCCGCCTCCGTCATCCGCGCCAACAACGAAGCGACTGTGTTGGGATCGCTCGACATGCGCGCCGTCAGCTCACGCTGTGTCATTCCGTTGGGCTCCCCCTCCCGCAAGATTCTCATCGCGGTAAACTGGTCGGGAGTCACGCCTGTATGAACGATGCGGCGTCGGAAGGCCTGATTGAGTCCATACCAAGCCCGCCGCAGAAGGGGGGGCAGACGATGACGAGAGGGCGAGTCCACCGGTGTCACGGCAGTGGGCAGTTGGGTGAGTGGCAATGATTTTCGAGAGACCAAGGTGGCCGCTGTAATAGCCCGGAATGCGGCCGTTGCCAACTGGATCAGGCGTCGGATTGGTTTGGTCGGGCTTGACGCGGCAGGCCCCTCTCCCCTGTCCTGTACGTCCCGTTGGTTCAGAGTCGTCGGGCTAACTCCGCCTGGCTATGGGCGAGTACGTCGCGGTGAAGTGAATTCCCGTGACTATCCATGGTGACCACTGCGGGAAAGGCTTCGACCTCTAGTTCCCAAATAGCCTCTGGGGCTCCGAACTCCTCCATGAAATGGACGCTTCGAACGCGCTTGACGCATTCCGCCAGCACCTGGGCCGCACCGCCAATCGCGTGCAAATAGACGCATCCATATTCCTTGCAGGCCGCCAGCGTCCTCTCACCCATCCCACCCTTTCCAATCACAGCGCGAACGCCGAAATCACCGATGATCTGCGCCTGGTAGGGTTCCTCGCGACTCGACGTTGTCGGCCCGGCAGCTGTCACCTTCCAGTGTCCGTGCTCATCTTTCAACGTCACCGGGCCGCAATGGTAAAGGATGCCGTCGCGAAGATTGATATCCGGCGGAAGTTTGCCGCCCTCGTGCAGGTACTTGTGAACGGCATCTCGACCCGTAAAAACAGTGCCGGTGAGAAAGACTTCGTCCCCGACGTTGAGGGCGCGAATCTTTGCCGCGGTGAATGGAGCAACAAGCGGGTGCATGGCTAAAAACGCTGGGAATCGGAACTCAATAAAGCCAACGAGCGATTCGAGAGGCGGCATCGAGCTGAATGCCTTGACGGCGAAACGCCCAGCACATGTAACTTACGCTGACAAAGTAGGAAGCCGGCACACGATTCGCCGCGCAGATCTTGACCCCCAGTAGCGTTGTGCGCCCACCAAAACCCATCGGACCGATTCCCAGTTCGTTGGCGGTTTTCAGTATATCCTGCTCGAGGGCATCGAGTGTCGGATCCGGGTTGCGATCTCCGAGCATGCGCAGGAACTGTTGCTTGCTAAATTCGAAACCCGTCGCCCGATCCCCGCCAATACACACCCCAAGGACGCCGGGTCCACAGCCCCTCCCCTGCGCCTGCAACACCGCGTCCAGGATCACCCGGCGGCACCCGTCCAGATCCCGGTTGGCGTGCAATTTCTCGTGGGGCAGCGAATACTGGGCTCCCACATTCTCGCAACCGCCGCCCTTGAGCACGAGTCGCACCTCGGTTTCCCCGCTCCGATGTTGATGAAAATGGACCGTAGGCGAGCCCAGGCCGAGATTTGTACCGTCGTTCTTGCCTGTGATGGAATCGACAGAATTCTGCCGGAGGAATCCCTTCCGCGTAGCCTCCTTCACCGCTTCCCGAGTGATTTCCTCGAAAGTCAACTGGTCATAGTCGACGGGGCACGTGACATAGAAAATGACGGATCCGGTGTCCTGGCAGATTGGCTGCGACTTCCTCTTAGCTAGCTCGATGTTACGTTCGATGATCCTCATCGCGCTTTCCGCGATCGTTCCCTTCTTCTCGGATTCCAGCGAACGCACCAGGGCTTCATTGACATCATCGGGAATCTCCGCCGAAGAACGGCGAATCAATTCAATCAAGGATTCGAGCAGCGCGGACATGCAGGTCGCGAACTGTGTAAAGGCGGGCGCCGCGTGTCAATATTCCGACTCACGGAACCGAGCGGAGTAAGACTCAGGACTCCTGAGGCTGTTGCCGGACAATCCAGCCGACACACTCTTGTCGTGGAGCCAGGCAGTTCTTGGATACTCGATACGAAGGGGGTGGGCAATATCCCACGATGGCTTCCAGCTCGGTAGCAATGGAAACCTGGGGCAGCACTTCGTTCAACCTGAAGCGGGGTTGCAGCAATCGACTGCCCAACGCAATAATGGGATCCGGTATGAACGACCAAATAAATGGCACGCCTCCGGACGACACCTCGCCCGACAGTCCAACAGCCTCAGCGAAACTTCGCCGACTTCGGACGTGGCCAGCAATGCTCTTGGTCGCGGTCGGGATTATCACGCGATTCGGACCCGCTAACCTGGACGGCGGGAACGGGATGTCGAATTATTGGATGGTCGCCTTGTTGGGACCCTTGCTGTGTAGCGTGCTCCTCGTGATTTGGTGGCTGACTGCGAGCCGAGCGACGTGGAAGGAGCGGCTGTTCGGATTCGTCGCACTACTCGCCTCCCTGGCCATCACAGCATTGCTTATTGATCCGACCCTGGGGGGAGGCGGGAATAATCCAACTAACGGTGCCGATGGGTATGATCGCTTTCGCGCGTGGCGTCCTGTTACTCGCCAGGCATCGCCCGGCAGTCAGAACCAGCCTAGCCTCGCTGCTCGCACTCGCCGGATTCGGGTTTACAATCCTGCTCCGTAACGAAGGGGCGACCGGCGACTACTGGCTCAGCACGCATTGGCGGTGGTCTCAATCTCCTGAAGAATTGATTCTAGCCGCCCGCAAACCAGGGGCCGCTGCCAAACCTGACCGCGTGGATTCTAGCAAGATCGGCTTGGCACTCGCAGACCCCGAATGGCCCGGATTCCGAGGCGCAGATCGGGCAGCGCGTTCACGCGGTCCGCAAATCGCGACCGACTGGAGCACTCGCCCGCCCCGTCAACTATGGAAAATCCAGGTCGGCCCCGCGTGGTCTTCCTTTGCAGTCGCGGGAAACCTCCTCTTCACGCAAGAGCAACGCGGACCGATGGAAACCGTCGTTTGTTATGACGCTGATACAGGCCGAGAGGTCTGGAACCGGCAGATTGAAAACCGCTTTGAGGATCCGCTCGGTGGACCGGGCCCCCGGGCGACTCCGACCCTCGCGAATGGCGGATTATTCGTGACCGGCGCTACGGGAACCTTCCCCCGCCTGAATCCCGCCACAGGGGACATCGTGTGGCAACAAGACCTGAAATCGGTCGCCGGACGCAAAGCCCCGGGCTGGGGATTTGCCGCGTCGCCACTCATCACGGGTTCCGATGTCATCGTTTACGCCGGAAGTTCGGGTGACAAAGGCCTGCTGGCCTTTGACGTCGCGTCGGGACGGCTCCGCTGGTCAGCCGCCGCGGGAACTGATTCCTACAGTTCGCCGCAGGCAAACACGATCGTCGGCGAGGACCTGCTGCTCATGCTGTCCAATGAAGGGTTGGTCTTTTTAGACCCAGTCACGGGCAAAGAGCGGCTGAATTACCTGTGGAAGTTCATGAACTACCGAGCGCTTCAACAGCAGGTCGTCGGCACCGACACGGTCCTGTTGCCCACCGGGATGAACACCGGCACCAGGGCCATCCGGATCACCAAAGCCAACGGACAGCTCGCGGCGGAGGAGTTATGGACGTCGCGGAATTTGAATCCGGACTTCACGGATTTCGTGAGCCACCGAGGCTACGCTTTCGGAGTCGTTGGCGGGGTCTTTACGTGCGTGGATCTAAAAACGGGCGAACGGAAATGGAGAGACGGGCGGTACGGCAAGGGCCAGGTTTTGTTGCTGGAAAACTCCGGCCTGTTGTTGGTGGCTGCCGAACAAGCTGAGGTCGTGCTTCTGCGAGCGGATCCGGACAAACACACCGAAGTGGGTTCGTTCAAGGCGCTGGAAGGAAAAACCTGGAACCATCCGGTGGTCGTTGGAGACCGGCTCTACCTTCGCAATTCCCAGGATGCCGCAGGTTATCAATTGCCGTTGTCCGAAGTGAACAGAAAAATGGAGAACAAACAGCCCTGAGTTCTCGAAGGCTCCAACGTCAACCGAGCAGTGTTGCGATTTTTTCAATCCATGCCTCATCCTTCGATCCGTGAAAGAACAACTCCTGAAATTGCTCGGCCAGGAAACGTATGTCGCGTCAAACGTGCCGGAATTGCTTCGACTTCTGGGGCTGTCGCTTCAACACCAACAGGACTTGCAACGAACACTGCGTGAACTGGAGCAGTCGGGCCTGATTGCGCGCAAAAAAGGGAATCGGTACGTCGTCCCGCGCGAGGCAGACCTGATTCCAGGACGCATTCGCATGAATCGTCAGGGGAAGGGATTTCTAACGCCAGACGATTCATCGCTGAAGGAAATTGCGATTCCGGAGAGCGCCACCGGAACGGCCATGCACGAGGATCGCGTGCTTGTGCGCCGCGATCTTTCGTTGCGACCGCCGCGACCGGGCGACGAAACGCAGGCAACAGGCACTGTCCTGCGCGTGCTCGAACGTCATCGAACGCAAATCGTAGGCACGCTCCAGCGCAGCCCGCGTTTTCTCTATGTCATCCCCGATGACCCGCGTAACCCGCACGACATCTATGTGCCAGAGCCGCGGGACGTTGGGCGGAAGGCACTCGTTGGCGACAAGGTAGTGGTCGAGTTAAAAGCCTGGGAATCGCGGCACACGAATCCGGAGGGCGAGATTGTGGAGGTTCTTGGAGCGCCCGATGCCGAGGGCGTGGACATGCTCTCTGTGTTGCGGCAATACAATCTACCGCTTCACTTTCCGAAGAAGGTCCTCGACCAGGCGCGCGGCATCGGCGTCGAGGTAAGTCCCGAGGAACTCGCCGGGCGCGAAGATTGCCGCCGGCATTGGGTCGTTACCATCGATCCTGACGATGCCAAGGACTTCGATGACGCCATCTGTCTGGAGGAGGTTTCCGGGGAGCTCTGGAAACTCAGAGTTCACATCGCCGACGTATCGCACTATGTGACACACGGAACCGCGCTCGATGATGAGGCGCGCCGTCGTGGCAACTCGACCTACCTGGTCGACCGAGTCATTCCGATGCTACCGGAAGCGTTAAGCAACGAGCTCTGTTCTCTCAAACCCAATGTGGATCGCCTGACCAAGTGCGTGGAATTCCTTATCTCGCAGGATGGCCGGGTGCTGAAGACGCGGTTCTACCCGGCGGTGATTCATTCTCAACGCCGTTTCACATACCGCGAGGCATTTGAAATTCTGCAACGTCCACCGTCGGGTCCCGTCGAGCAGATGCTTCATCAAGCGAACGATCTCGCGCAAAGAATTCGGAGACTGCGATTTAAAGCGGGGGCGCTCGAACTCGATTTCCCTGAGATGAAGATCCGCCTCGATGAACATGGCCGGGTCGCGCGGATTGAAAAGGTGGAGAACGACATCTCTCATCAATTGATCGAGGAATTCATGCTGCTGGCCAACGAAGCCGTGGCAGCGCGTCTGCTTCACTTAAAGCGGCCAGCCGTCCACCGTGTGCATGAGGAACCGGATGTTCGACGTCTCAAGGAATATCGCGATGAAGTGCTCAGTCACCATGTTCCGTGCGGGAACCTGGGGCTCCGCGCCGAAGTGCAGAAGCTTCTGCATCGACTCGGAACATTGCCCATCGGTCCCGCGCTGAAGATCGGTTTTCTCAAATCGCTCATGCGCGCCCGTTACGCCGTCGAGCCGCTCGGGCACTACGGTCTGGCCAAGAAACATTATGCACACTTCACCTCGCCGATCCGGCGCTATGCGGATTTGGTGGCGCACCGAGCGTTGTTCGAGATGGGGCATGGCGCGAAACAATCGCTCAAGGAAACCGCCGAGCATATTTCCACCACCGAGCGCAACTCAGCAGACGCCGAGCGCGACAGCAAGGACGTAAAGCTCTACGCATTTTTGAATGCTCAACTCAAGTCCGCACGGCCGCAGATCTATTCAGCATTGGTGACGGACCTGCGAAACTTCGGATTTTTCGTGGATGTAACGAACCTCGGTATGAGCGGGCTCGTGCCCTTCTCCGAGCTGAAGGATGACTTCTATGTCTTCGACCCCGCACGCCTTCATGTCGTGGGTCGCCGTACCCGTCGGATCATCAAGCTGGGTGATCGATTAGATGTGCAAATCGCCAAGATAGATCGCTTCAAGAAGCGGGTGGATTTCCGTTTAGCGAAGAGTCAAGCGGCTTCTCCCGCGCGATCGGCCCGACCCATTCCGTCAACCAAAAACCACCCGGGCCGCCTGACCTGGGCGTCGGACCGCCCTGTTTCCCAGAGGCAGGATCCCACGGTCTCCAAGCGCCGAACCGGGGCCGCACGCCCGGTCGCACCCGACCGGCCCCAGCAATCAACTCACTCCGGCCGTCCCGTGTTACGGAGCGGGCGTCCACACGATCCTCGACGTCCACTCATCCGCCGCGATCCTCCGAGGCAGAACCGCGATCTGAATTCCCAGGGAGCTAGTAAGCTGGGATCGCAACAATCGGGGCGCCCCAGCCGACCCGCGCAGCCTGCAAGATCCAAACAACCGCCACGCCGGGAGGCACAACCCCCGGCCCGGCCAGGTCGTTCCGGGCCGGCGCCAGCAAAACAAATATCCCGCACTCGAGGCCCCTATCGCACCGGTTCTTAACCAGCAACGAGCGGGCAAAACGCGACCGGGTGAACAGGGACGTAACGCAGTCTTCCCAGGAAACCGATGTTGCGGAGCCGGTGCGTGAAGGGGTACCGTGGGGTTTCAATCCACCGGATCATCATGCGCCGCCCTCACAAAAGCCCGGACCGCCGCTTTCGACGGGAACAATTTGCCACGGTCGTTACGTTGATTAGCTGGGTATTCCTAGCAGGGAATTTAACGGCTGAACCGGGCGGCGTAGCAGCAATTCCCACGTCGGCCGAAGCCGTACCGGATACCGGTCTGCTCGCACCCACCGTTGATTGGGCCAAAGAACGGCAGTTCTGGGCTTTCCGAAAACCTGAACCCCAACCGAGGCCGCGCACAAAACTTTCCAACTGGCCTCGCCAACCCCTCGACCACTTCGTCCTAAACCGGCTTGAAACATCCGGAAAAATTCCAGCGCCTGATGCGTCGCGATCGGTTCTGCTGCGCCGTGTCACGTTCGACCTCGTAGGCCTCCCTCCCACGCCCGAAGACATCGACGCATTCCTGAATGACACGAGCCCTAATGCCTACGAACGCACGGTGGAACGACTGCTGACGTCGCCGAGTTTCGGTGAACATTTCGCGAGTCTCTGGCTTCCATTGGCCCGATTCGCCGAAGACCAGGCCCACCAGGTGGGCGATGATACCGCGTACTTCTATCCAAACGCCTGGCGGTATCGCGATTGGGTGATCCGGGCGTTCAATCGCGACCTGCCCTATGACAAGTTCCTCATGTTCCAACTCGCCGCTGATCGGATGTCGGCTGCAGACGATGACGACCAACCGGCGCTGGGTTTTCTAGGCCTCGGTCCGAAATATTATGATCGCGGCCGGCTCGCCGTGCTGTCGGAGGAATGGGAGGACCGTGTAGACACCGTCTGCCGCTCGATGCTGGGCCTGACGGTCGCATGCGCGCGTTGCCACGATCACAAATTCGAGCCCATTCCAACTTCCGACTACTACGCCATGGCAGGCATCTTCGCAAGCACTCGAATGGTGAATATGACGGTGAAAGGGTATGTGGAAAAGGAGGGTACCGCGGGGCCCAAGATGCAGCGCGACACCCTGCACACCGTCAGCGAAGGGACATCGCAGGACTTGAATGTCTTCCTTCGCGGGAACGTAGAGCGGAAGGGACCCGTGGCAAAACGCCGGTTCATCCAGATTCTCTCCGACGACACGTCTGCGCAATTCTCCGCGGGGAGCGGACGTCGCGAACTCGCACTCTCCATCGCCAATCGCGACAATCCACTCACCGCTCGCGTCATGGTGAATCGGCTCTGGGGAAAATTCTTCGGGCAACCCCTCGTCAGCACACCCAGCAACTTCGGCCACTCGGGCAGCAGGCCAGTAAACCAGGAACTGCTCGATGACCTCGCCGTCCGATTTGTTGAGCAGGGTTGGTCAGTAAAGAAGCTCGTCGGCGATTTTGTCCTCTCCTCGACCTACCGTCAGGCGTCCCACCGCACGGTCAACACACCGGACCCGTCCGCCAATGCCGAATCGATCCCGGTCGACGCTTCGGCTCCAAGCCCGATGCCACGGCGGCGCCTGACGATCGAGCAATGGCGCGACGCACTTCTGTCGGCCACCGACGAACTTGAGGCGGGCGATGGCAGGTCTGCGGACGTCGACTCTCCCACCAATCATCTCCGCACGATTTACGCACACGTCAGTCGGTTCAAGTTGAATGACTTGCTCATGCAATTCGACTATCCCGACGCCAATGTACACGCCGAGAAACGCAGCAGTACCACCACCGCGTTACAAAAACTTTTCGTGCTCAACAGCCCATTCATGATTCGTCGCGCAAAGGCGTTGAACAACCGGTTGATCCACGACGCCGGAGTCGACACAACGCGCCGCGTTGCCCGCGCCTATCAACTGCTCTATAGCCGCAAGTCCGAGCCTGAGGAGACGGCTCTGGCCACCGCTTTCCTCGCAAAGCCAGCCACCGGTACAATGACACGCTGGGAGCAATATTCCCATTTGCTCCTCGCCTCGAATGAAATGTTTTATGTCGACTAGCCCCGAAAATCTCCAAACCCGAACTTTGTCCCGCCGCCAGATGCTAAGCCGCATGGCGGGCGGATTCGGAATGGTCGGCATGGCAAACCTCATCGGTTCCCAGCGTGCAATCACCGGGAATCCAATCCGAGGACCCCACTTTACCCCACGGGCAAAACGGGTGATTTTCCTTTTTATGAACGGCGGTCCGTCTCACGTGGACACGTTCGATCCAAAACCCGCCTTACTCAAAAACATGGGCCAACAGCCCGGTGGAGACCTCTTCAAGAAAAGTAAAGGATCCGGTTTTTTACCGTCGCCGCTTGCCTTTAATCGATGCGGCCGCAGCGGCATCGAAGTGAGCGAAACACTCCCACATCTCGGTTCTGTGATCGACGAATGTGCCGTCATCCGCTCGATGCACACCGACGTTCCCAATCATGAGCCCGGCCTCCTGCTCATGCACTGCGGACATCAACAACCCGTTCGTCCGTCGCTGGGATCCTGGTTGCAATACGGCCTGGGCAGCGAAAACGAGAACCTGCCGGGTTACGTTGTTTTGCGCCCCACCCCAAAGATTGTGGTCGGCCCCGCGCTTTGGTCGAACAGTTTTCTCCCGGCGGAATACCAGGCAACCAGCGTGATCACTTCCGACATGAAGGTCGATCGCCTGGTCGCCAATGTCCGAAATCCGTTGTTGCCTCCCGATGAGCAGCGCGAGCAGTTGGACTTGTTGCAGCAGTTGAATCGTCGCCACATGGCTGAGCGCGGCAACGACCCAGAGCTCGAAGGCCAGATCCGATCGATGGAAACGGCCTTTCGTATGCAGAGCGAGGCAATGGATACCTTCGATATAAGTCGCGAACCCGAACATGTCCGCCACGCGTATGGCGATTCGCCGTTCGCCCGCTCGTGCCTGCTAGCCCGGCGCCTTATTGAGGCGGGTGTGCGTTGCGTATCCGTCTACTACGTCAATGACGGCAACCAACCCTGGGACACTCACTCCAATCACGACGATGGCCACAAGCGCCTGTGTGCCGATGCCGACCGCCCCAGCGCAGCATTGATCGCAGACTTGCGCCAACGGGGTTTGCTGGACGAAACGCTGGTGGTTTGGGGCGGTGAGTTCGGCCGGACGCCTTACGCACAAAACGAAAAGGACAAGAAGCCCGGCCGCGACCATCATCATACAGCCTTCTCGATGCTTCTCGCAGGCGGCGGTATTCGCGGAGGAACGATTCACGGCGCCTCGGATGAACACGGGATGAAAGTCGCTGAAAATCCGGTTCACGTGCATGACCTGCACGCAACCCTCTTACACCTGATGGGACTGGATCACGAGCGGCTCACATACCGATACGCGGGACGCGATTTTCGTCTGACGGATGTCCACGGGCACGTCGTTCGGGAGATTATCGCGTAGCCTCAGGACTCCAGCCTGCCTCATTCTCTCAGCCTCAAAAGTCATCATTGCTTCCACTTTGCGCGATAATATCCCGACACGGCATGAGTCCACGGCGGCCCCGCCACCCGGACAGAAGTTTAACCTAAAGAAATCGTCTGAACCGTTGACCATGATGTGATCTCCGACTGGATGGGTGTGAACTGGATCTCAACCACTTTCCCGACGGGCTCAGTGACAAAAATCCCATCGGCCGAAGAAGTGAGAATAGGGACCGCTGGCACATAGTTCACCGTTAATTCGGCATCCTGGCCTCCCGGCAAATCGATCATGAAATTAGTGGGTGTTATCCAACCGGGCGCGGCTTTGAATTCAATCGTGTAGTCGAAACCGCTGACCAGGTCGGTGGTTGCCTCGACAACCGTGATGAAGGCGCCTGCCGTTTCAACGACTCGCCATGCGGCGCCTTTCGCGACCGCCTCGTCGGGCTGTAAGTGGACGGTCAACTGCTGAATTCCAAAGGGTTCGCCGCCGGCCGCATTGAAATTGACGACACCGCCACCGGTGAAGTTCGCGCCCAGTTCCGCTAAAGAAGCCGCGCGCGCAATAAGATTGGCAACCGGGCTGTCGATCGTCCGGACGATTGATCTCCCTTCGAACGATCCGAGGTAGATGGCTGCGGGATAGAAAATTGGATTGGAGACCGAGTCAGCGAGCACACACACCGGGCCCCCGCTGTTGCCAGGAAAACTGATGAAACCTGAGGTCGAAAACAGCCGCGGCGCCTCCTGGACGAAATGATATTGTCGTGACTCGGTCACGAAGACCTAGCCATCCGACTCCCCACCGGCCAGGGGGTAGCCTCCGAGAAAACTGTCCCGGTTGCTAAGCTGCGGAGCAGCGCCAGACAGTAGCCCATGGCTGGCGCCCTGAGCCTTATACACAAGTCGAGCCTAACTCTTGGCAACACTCCACGAGGGAGAGTTGGCCGATGAATTGTGTATCGTGCGTGCGCTGGTTCTCTCGCGGATCGAGCGCAGAAGGGGAGCGAGGGCCGATAAGGCCGGATTGCCTGGGA
>SIBK01000026.1 GCA_009695205.1 Pedosphaera sp.
AGCGCGATGAGATGCGTGCCATCCAGAAGTATCACCGGGGGGTGTGAGACAAATTTCTTCGAGTGTGCGTTTTCTTGGGGTTTACTGGGATAAAATACCTAGGTGACTAGACAATTGAACTGGGCACGGCTTTCCACGACCATTTCAGCGCGCACGCATTCTCCGACACAGTGCCAGAGGCGTCGTTGGGCTGGCCCTCGGCCAATTTCCGCTGCCGTTTCAGAGCCAGCCGGAAGCCGCAAAAGAATTTTGGGTCTTCGGGTACTCGTGTGGGTAAATTCGGACCATTTTGAGGCAACGAAGCGAGTTAGAAGCAGCAGGGGGGCGGGCTGCGAGCCCTCAGCTCGCGCCCCCCTGCGGCCAAAGGTTCGTTTGACTTGTGGTCTACTGGGTCATGCGTCGTTTTGGGTGTTCAGATTTCAGGAAGCATGCACGTCAGAATCTTGAGCCTCAGATATTCCTCGTCCCGTAGTCCGTACGCTCGGCGCTGGATGACGCGAATCTTGTTGTTGAAGCCTTCCACGAATCCGAGGGGCACTTTGTTCCTCGGATCACAGTGGGCCACGATGCCGTCCCAGTGACGGTCAATGAGATTGACAAACTTCTGATAGGGTTTGAGCCGCTGCCATTTGAGGGCGCTCTTCCAGTTCTCGAAGAAGCGTCGAGCCCACGCTTCCCGTTCATAGTTCCAAAGCTGGTCGAAGGATTCCTTCAGGAGGTAGGCCACATTCAATCGCTGATTGACCTTCAGCAGTTTGGCCAGGGATCGGCGGCCGTCCAAGGTCAAGTTCTCACGATTGGAGAGCAGCGTGTATTTCTGTCCCTTGATGAAGCGGCGGTCTTTTCCAGTCAGTCGTGCGTACTCACTCTTGCGCACTTCATCCAGGGCCAGGCCCAAGTGTTGCATCACATGAAACTTGTCGAACATGATTCTGGCCTGCGGAATATGCTTTTTGGCCGCATTACGAAAGGGTTTCCACATGTCCATCACCGCCAGGTAAATCCCCTTTCGCTTTCGTTCGCCCAACTCAGCGTAGAACATTTCCATGCTCTCCTCGGACCGATCGACACCGCCAAACCAGATCGGTCTCATCCGTATCAGGTCACTCACCACGATGCGATAACTGTGCCCTTTGCGGATGGATATTTCGTCGATGCCAATCACCTTCGGTCCGGGTAGGCCGACGCACCTGAGTTGTTCGCGCATGTACTGCTTCTCCAGTTCCTTGACCGTGTGCCAGTCCAAGTGCAGTTCCCGCGCCACGTCCTTGATCGTCCCGGCGCGACATCGCCTGCCCACGTAGAACGCGAAGCGTTTCGTGTAGAACGGATTGTCCGCCAGCCAATCCAAGCCCTCCCGCTTCACACCTCCACAGCTCGGACAGTCCACCCGTCGAATCTCCACTTCCAAGTAAACCCGCCGGTCTCCGCACGACAGATCCCGCACCTGTCCCTCTCGGTGGTCGTAGTAACTGCCACACTGGCGACCGCATTGACCGCACCCCGTTTTTTTCGACGACGACTCAACTTCAGGATGACCACCTTGGGATCACCAAACACTCCCTGCACCGCGGCCAGCGGAACAAACCCCGGAAATCGATACGCATCTCGAAGCCGCTTTCTCTTGAGTCTTGCCATCGCTGTATCGAAACAGGTTTTTGAACCCTCTGAAAGTCAGCAAATGCCTGTCAACAAGGGCCACAACTCACTTCCATCTTCAAAAATCACCCACTCAAGTACACGAAGAGCCCATAAAGAAGCCGGCGAGCGAATCCGAAATTCAACTCCCGCCCGCGGGCGATTGGCGCACGTCCGACGAAGAGGAGATTCAACGACGACGCCTGCGTGCCCGCGAAGAGTCGTTCCAGATCCGGAATAACGATACACGGTTCCCAATTTTTTCGAACTTCACCATCCATTCAGCGAGTGGACAGACCTATAACGTCGAGATACGCGACATTACCACCCGACAATTTCATTGCACCTGTCATGACTTTCGGAAGAACGGATTGGCACTTGCAAACACGCCGAAGCCGTCCTGCTGCATCTCGAATCCCGATCGAAGAAGAGGTTCCAGCAGGCGGCCGGACAGGGTTGGCCGCGAATCGATCTCGTGATCGATTCCGAGAGCAAGACCTTGTGGATCGAGCGGGGGTCCGGCCGCCTCCCGGCGTCGATCAAGGACTGGTTTGCCAAGGATGGATGTCTCAACGGCGCGAGCATTGAGGAAGCGATTGCAGCGTTCGAGAGGCTGCGACATTCCGACCATCCCGAAGCGCGCGTCTCTCAAGAAGTCGGGCCGTGGCACGAATCTGAAAAGAGGTTCGCAGAAAGACGCTTTCTCCGAAGAAAGTACGAGCTGAAGATTCAGAGTGGGGAATAGCCCACCCATGAAACTAAGGTCCCGTTATTCCCGTATCAACAGGATGGCATGCTGCATCTCGCCTTCACCGAACGGGCGCTGCTCGCCGACGAAATGGGTCTCGGCAAGACGATCCGAGCGATCGCGGCCTGCGCACTTCTCAAACGACTGGGCAAAGCGGAACGCATTCTTGTGGTAACGCCGGCGTCGTTAAAAACCGAATGGGAGGAGCAAATCCGGATGTTCACCGACCTGCCCTGTCGTCCCGTGTTCGGCAGTCCATCCGCGAGGCGAACGGCGTACGATGCACAGACGTTCTTCACGGTGCTGAACTATGAGCAACTCATTCGCGACGCCGCCATCGTCAATCAGCGGTTTAAGCCGGACGTCGTGATCCTGGATGAAGCCCAGCGTATTAAAAACTGAGCACTCTTTCGGCCCAAGCGGTGAAGCGCCTTGAGAGCCGATACGCTTTCGTCCTCACCGGCACACCGATCGAAAACCGCATCGACGAACTCTATTCCATCATCAATTTCCTGGATCCCTCCATTCTTGGGCCGCTCTTCCGGTTCAACCGCGAATACTTCACCTTCGACGACCGCGGCCGACCGGCTGGATATAGAAACCTCGGTAAACTCTCCGAGCGAATTGCCCCCTATCTGCTGCGGCGGAGAAAATCGGACGTCGAGACCGAGCTTCCCGCCCGGGTGAATCGAACTCACTTTGTCTCGCTCTCTCCGAAGCAACACGTCGCCTACAAGGAATACACGATGTCGTCGCCCGCCTCGTCCGCATCCTGAAGCGTCGCCCGCTCACGAAACAGGAACAGGACCGCTTGATGATTCATCTGACGATGATGCGGATGCCCTGTGACACGAATTATATCCTCGATCCGAAGGAGCGCGAGTGCCCGAAGCTCGACGAACTGAATAAGATCCTCGAGGAATGCCGGGAAAATGCTGGGGTGAAAGTCATCATTTTCTCAGAATGGGAACGTATGCTAAACCTCGTCTGTGAACTGTGTCAGAAGCTGGACATGGGCTTTGCGTGGCATACCGGATCCGTGCCGTAGCGGAAGCGTCACGCTGAGATCATCGCCTTCAAGTCCGATCCGCGCTGCCGCGTATTCCTCAGCACCGACCGCGGAGCCACTGGATTAAACCTTCAAAACGCGAGCGTCGTCATCAATTGCGATCTCCCTTGGAATCCCGCCAAACTGGAACAACGCATCGCGCGCGCCTGGTGCAAGCATCAGACAAAAACCGTCAGCATCATTAACCTGATCTCCGAAAACACGATTGAGCACCAGATGCTCACAACCCTGACAACAAACAGGCGCTAGCCGACGGCATCCTGGATCGCCAGGGAGATCTGGATGCCATTCCCCTCAGGACGGGGCAGCAATCGTTCCTTAAGCGCCTGCAGATTCTCGTCGCTGACGAATCGGCACCGCCCCATTCCGGCGCGCACCAGGCGGCAGCAGAACTGCCTTGGGATCGTCCCGTGGGCTTCGCGGAGGAAACGCGCCGAAGACTTGACGTTGCGCTGCTGCGTTGTGAGGAGAGATTCCTTACACAAGGCGAAACGACAGTTCTATACGTCGTTGTCGATGGGGCGGCTGCGAACCAGAGCGCCCCCTCCTGGAGATTGATCACAAATATTTCCCAACCCCGGCCCAGGCCGACGCCGCCAAGCTCGAGATTGTCGACGCCGCGACGGATGCCACGATCGAGCGACTGATCGCCGCAGGAGTAATCGCCCGGACGTATCGTGCTGCGCGGCCGCTCCATCCGATTTCGGAAGCGGCTCCCGCGATTTCCCCAGAGAACTTGAAGCGCCGAAAGGATCCATCCCTGTGCCTTGAAGATCGTCTGCGCCTCGGCCGACTGCTGGTGCAGGGGCGATTCACGAGCGAGGCTCGATCGGCATTGCTGGAGGCCTTGAGCGCTGTTGTCGAAATTGCCGCGATCGACCAGCACGTTGGGGTCCCCGAACAAAAAGATTGGTTTAGCCGCCCGTATGACGCCTACTTTGGAGACCACGTCGCCGGAGTGAAGGCTTATGTGAACGGCACAAGCTCAGATCCTCAGCTGGTCTTGAAAAGCTTGGAGTCGAAGGCGACTTAACAAGCAGCAATTCTCTTTTTAAATTGAAAGCGGCTCCTCACACATTGTTTTGGTTCAGATGAATGGAGGAATTGCATGGCTTTTGAGTGAGTTGAGCTCCGTCCGAAAGCCAAACTGAGAATGGATTTAACGCAGGGACGAGATTTGCGCGGACTCCCGTCCGCAACTACGACGTTACGGTTCATGGAGAGCGAAGTTTTTCAACGAATGGACATGAATTGGGACCATGAACCGTTGCAGGAAATTGGTTTGCGCGGACTGCCGTCCGCGACTACGACGCTACGGTTCATGGAGAGCGCCGGGGTGGGGGCGGACGTTCCATTTTTCCAAAATGAGAACTCCTGTCACTGCGCGAGCGGTGCGCCGGTGGTGATCGTCGTGACTCGCACTCGCGATTTTGCGCGTGACGTGGCTTCGCAGTCGAAGCGAAGCGGGTTGCCTCCGGGTGGCAACACTGGCACGTCCCCTTCGATTTTGACGTCCTCTAGCAGTGCGCCATCGGGCGCGAAGACCTTGCAGTCGGTCATTGAGTTGAACTCGACGTAACTGCCGCTCTCCATCTCCAACGGAAGGAGTAGCGTGCGACCGCCCAAAGTAAGTCGCGGATGCTTGATTTTCGCCTTCACCAGCGGAATGGCGTGTATCGGACCGATGTAACACTTCGCGGCGCCGTTGGCGGGAAGATTGTTGATCCAAAGATTGAGCTGTGCGACCTGCGTATAGTCCAAACGAGATTGATAAATGCTGTAGAGTCCCGCGCCATGCAGGACGGGCCCGCCCGATGGCTTGTAGTCCACCTGTCCGTTATAGAGATCGTAGCTGTCGCGATAGGGCCAGGAATAGTCCGCAAAGCGCGCACCTTCAGACTCGATCAATTCAAAATAACGCCAGCCCATGAAGTCCACGATGATGTAATGCTCGCCGATGACATCGAAGACATGCTCCGGAACGCGCAGTTGCAAATTCAACACTTCGCCCTGGCCATCGCCATGCACCCACACCCCGAGTGATCGTTCGCCGCCGAGATTCAGCGGCGGGGAAAAGGTTTTACCGAACTTCGCCCAAGTGGCCGAGCGCGTTGCTCCTGCGTTGGTCGCGGTGATCAAGCCGGTCACGGTGCCTGTCTTCACGACATCGGTCGAAGGCTTGAACGTCGCCGTCACGCCCATCGCCTGACTGTGATTGGCAAACTCGGCCGTATCCTTGAACTCCGCCAGGGTCACAGCGGCGGCGGCGTCATAGGGCTCCGCCGACATCAGCACTTCCAGCCGGACACGCAGCGGTTGGGCTTCAAACGCATTCGTCACGATCCACGTCGCGGTTTCGCCATGGAGAGATTCCACGACATGCTTGTCGACGTGTACGGGCCGGAGCTGCCACTTCCGATCCGGCGCTTGATCGAGCGTGAATTCATCACCTAGCACGCGAAGTCTTGTCCTTACGTTATCCGAGAAATACTTCGCGTGGCGAAGCTCCTCGTATCGCCGCATGAGGCCGCCAAGTCGTCGCAACGCGGGTGACTTCACGAACAACTCTGGAGTTACGCTTTGAAGTGAAAAGCCGGCATTGTTGCCGATGGCTTTGCCGCAGAGATACTCGATGTCCTCGGCGAACGTGGGCTCGCCTTGCGGCCCCGACCAGGTATTCATCGCCCACCATCCGAGATGCATGGGCAGGAACATGCGGCTGTCGGCGGCATTCACGGCACAGTGGGCGTCGATGAAGCGCTTGTGCCCGCGCGTCGGCGAATCCCATGCACCGAGCCACGAGCATGCATACCAGAGGTGGTGGTGAAACCCGCTGGTCTCGATGAGCGCCGAACGCTCCAGCCGCTTCAAGAGTTCAAAGACAAACTTCGCGCCGTAATGCCAGCCGTTCTCGGCGCCTCCGAGCACACCCTCGGCATCCAGCGCGTCGAGATTGATCATGTCGAATCCGCATTCGTTGAATACCTCCGCCTGACGCGCGGCAACATCCGTCAGCAACGTCGAATCCGCATCCGGCACGAAGTGTCCGTAGGCCTCCTTCAAGTGATAAACTTTCGCGCCTTTCGCGTGCAATGCCTTGCGTGTGCCGAGAATTCCCCGCTGGCAACTCGAGAAAGTGAACGGCGCCGTCTTGCTCGCATCAGAATAGGTGATGAGTTCATCGTCCACCTGAAGCGTCACGCTGTTTTGCACAAAATAGCCGGTGAGCACCGACATGTGCGTTGTCGGCTCCTTCACGAAAACCGTCGTTCCGCCCGCATCCAGCGGCTCAGCCAACGTAAACGTGCCATCCTTTCCCAGGCGCGCATCCGGCACAGGCGTCACCCACGGGCAACTCTTGCTGATCAGGAACGCATAGGAATGCAGGCTGGCCTTGAGACCGGCGGAATGAACCTTGTCCACCACCGCCTTCAGGCCCGCACGACCGTGCGGATACAGGTTAGGGAAAGGCTCCGCATCGCCATAGCGCGACATGCCATTGAAGTTGATCTGCTTCATCCCCAGACTGAGCGCGAACTTGATCCATTCATCCGCCGTCTGCTCGGAGATGTTGGCAAACAGATAGGAGCCTCGAGTGATCTCCGCATCGAGCGCCCACGGCCCGCCCACCGATGAATGCGGCAGGTCCGGCGCAGCCGTCACAACCTGCTGCATCATGCGTCGCAGATCGCTCTGGGGACATCCGATCAACGCGACCTTCGCACCCGCAAATCCAAAGCGCGGATAACAGCTCGCCTGCAACCAACTCATCGCGCGCGGCAACGCCCGCACGTCGGTTTTCAAATTTAGCGCCAACGCACACGCGGCGAATGGCTCCCGCATCTCCCCTTTCAACGTGAGCGGCACATTAGCAAAAAGCAACTCGTCCACACCATCGCCCGTGACCGAGAGCACCTCGACCGTGATACTGTGCTTCACGCCAACAATCTTGAAAGCCGCGGTGACACTTGCACCGCCGAAGTCGAGCACGAGTTGTCCATCCGTCTGTGTCGCCTTCGTTGCATCATACAGCGTTGCACCCTTTCTTATCCGCGCAAACACAGCGCCAGGCTTTGTGATGTAGTGGGCGCCGGAAACTCTGTCGGTGACACTCGACGGCATGCGCATCGTTTCCAATGGACAGACGCAGCGAATCGCTTTCGACCGTGAAAACTCGGGTCTCCTGCTTGATCTCGGCGCCAACCAATGGCAGGGCAGCCAAAATGGCGAGTGCAACGGCACAAAACGGACCGGAAAACGGATTCATGAGAAATGTTTTTGGACGACGGTTCACTTCCAACAGATTAATCGATAGAGGGACAGGTCATTGATCCTAAAAACTACCGTTGATTCGCACGCAATCAATAACGAGGATAATCGCACACATGAAAACAACTCGACGTCAATTTCTGAGCCAGACGGCTTTCGCCGTGTCTGCATTTACCATCGTCCCCCGTCACGTGCTGGGTGGAGCTGGCTTTGTCCCGCCGAGTGAGAAAGTCAACGTCGCCCTGGTCGGCGCCGGCGGACAGGGGCGCTCCAACTTGCAGGCGCTGCTGCGGATGCCCGATGTCCAGGTCATCGCGGTTGCCGACCCGGCCGAGTCTTTCAGCCTCGAGGATTTTTACTATAAGGGGCGGGGCGGCCGACTGCCAACCCAGGCGGACATCGAAAAGCATTATTCCGACAAGACACCCAACTTCCGCTGTGCGGCCTACGACGATTTCCGCGTGATGCTGGCGAAGGAAAAGGCCGTCGATGCCATCCTGTGCGCGACTCCCGACCATCTTCATGCCGCTGTAAGCATCGCGGCGATGAAGGAGAAAAAGCACGTATATTGCGAGAAACCGTTGACCCACAACATTTGGGAGGCGCGTGAAGTCGCGCGCGTGGCCAAGGAAGCGGGCGTTGCCACGCAGATGGGTAACATCGGGCATTCTGAAGAAGGGATGCGGCAGACGTGTGAATGGCTTTGGGCTGGGGCGATCGGGCCGGTGCGTGAGGTTCATGCCTGGGTCAGCGCCACCCGTTGGAACAAGTCACTCACGGGTCGGCCACCCGGCTCTCCGCCCGTGCCGGAGGGCTTGAATTGGGATTTGTGGCTCGGACCACGGGAGTCCAGGCCGTTTCACCCCGCCTATTTTCCGGTCCAATGGCGAGACTTCTGGGCGTTCGGCGGCGGTGCCATGGGCGATTTCGTGTGTCACGATCTTGATGCCGCTTGCTGGGCTCTGGATTTGCGCGATCCGAATCTCGTGGACGCCCGCCCTGCTGGACAAATGAACGAGGAAATCTCCCCGCATGGTGAGCTCTGCTATTGGCAGTTTGGCGCCCGCGGCGAGCGCCCGCCCCTCAAGGCGAGTTGGTATGACGGTGGGCTGCGGCCGCCAATTCCAGAGGGTTGGCCGGACGATGAAAAATTCCCGTCGCGCGGCTGTCTGTTCGTGGGAGACAAAGGAACGATGATCTGCCCCGGCCTAGGAGGGCGGCCGCGATTATTGCCCGAGAGCAAGCACGAGACCTATCAGCCCCCGGCGAAAACGATCGCCCGATCCAAAGGGCACCATCGCGACTGGATTGACGCCTGCAAGGGCGGCCCGCCAGCGAGCAGCCATTTCGAGTATGGTGCGCGTCTCACGGAACTTTTGTTGCTAGGAATTCTTTCCCTGCGCGCAGGCAGCCGCATCCAATGGGACGGTGCCGCGATGAAGGCGAAGGGCCTCCCGGCGGCGGATGCCTTCATCCGGGAAGCGTACCGGCCAGGCTGGGAATTGGGGTGATGCAACGGTGATGGAGGCGCTTATGGCGCCAACCGGATTCTGATGATGCCCTCGCCCGCGTGCTGTTCCTCCGGTAGCGCATGTGCATTCGCAATTGATAGAACTACCGCCGGTGCGGGGCGACAAAGAGATTTTCGCGCAGTTTACGCTACCCCGAAGAGAGACCCATCGAACTCAAAATGCGCGCCGTGAAGCCATGAACCGTAGCTGGGATGAAGGTTGCGCGGACTCCCGTCCGCAACTACGAGGGATCGATCAATAATATTGAGGAAGAACCGGAGCGGCGGTGAGGCGTCAAATCACTCGCCGCTTCGGTGCGGGACGAGGTTTACTTTTTGTCCTTTTCCATCCCTTTGGTCGCGCAGCAGAAGGTCGAGTCATCGCCGCACAATTTGCAACTATGCTTGAGTTCGACGATGTCCCCCTTGGCGTGGCCAACGACGGTCAGGGTTGATTTACAGCCGGTGCAGGCGTGGGTGCCGATCAATTCTTTGGGCTGGTTCATGTTCATCAGCAATTCGGCACCCTTTGCACCCTGCTTCACGCGGGTGACGTATACCGTCTTACACTTGGCGCACACCATTGCGATGGTGTCGTCCGCCTTCAGGGCGTCCGCTTGCGCCTTGGTTGCGACATTATTGAGCATGAGTAAATGCTCGCCACCTTTCATCGGCTTTATCGGCTTCGTGTCGTCTCCAGCGCTCGCGGTTCCCGGCAGCCAAGCGGCCAGGCCATTGTCATTGCCATGCCGGCGCTCAGGAGATTTTTACTAATCATCGTCTTCATGTTGTTTTGCCTTTCGTATTTTTCTGTCTGTTGTTGTTTTTGCTTCGGGCCAACCGATTGGTTGCCCTGAAATCTGTTGCGCGGCGGATGAACTTATTTGCCATCCGCGTTTCCGGGCCCATTTTTCTGCCGCGTCTTCTTCAGTGATTCGCGAACGATCTCGATCAATTTTGCCGGGCCGTCCTGCTTGGCAACGAAGGCCGCTGCGCCCGCCGCGCGAGCCAGTCGTTCCGTGCGTTGTACGTCAAACATGGTCGTCGCGACGACCGGCAGCTCTGGGGCATGCGCGCGGATCGCTTTGATGAAGTCCAACCCGCTGGACGACTTGAGTTGAATATCGGTCAGTACCAGATCGGGACGCATGGATACCACAGCGGCGAGAGCTTTCTGCGCGTCTTCCGCCTGACCACAGACGGCGAGATCCGTCTCGCATTCGAGGGCCTCCACGAGGCTGCGTCGCATCAGCGGATGGTCCTCGATCACAAACACTCTACTTTTCATACTCCTGTATCCGATGGGTCGAGCGCGTCTGCGGATTGCGCCCATGGCCCGGACGGGTTGAGGTTTGTTCGCACAGCACTTTCATTCACACGTGTCGGACTATCGCCGACGTGATCGAAAGGGGGTATAGGCAGGAAAGAATTCCAGTGTAGGGCGGGGTAGACGTGGCCAATAAGGAAAATGCCTACTCAAATCTTCGACCCGTTCTGCGATGCAATCCAGCGGATGGCAACGCGGGTGAACTCCGGCGTCGTCTTGCAATCGAGCTTCTTTTTGATGTGTCCCCGGTGCACGTCGACCATCTTCGGACTGAGGTGAAGACGCCCGGCAACTTCATCCGTGCTCCAGCCTTCACCGAAAAGGCGAAACACTTCCAATTCACGATCAGTTAATAGCGAATCGGGCTCGCCCGCCACGTTCCCCGAAGAGCCGACCATCGAATCGAGAACCCTTGCGGACATGCGCGGGCTGAGCGCGACCTACCACTCAAAACAGTTCGAACCGCTGCGGCGAGTTGCCCCGGTCCTTCGTGCTTCATGACGTAACCGCGCCCGCCCGCAAAACCCGCGCTGCGTAGAGCGATTTCTCCTGCATGGATACCACAAGCACAGGCAGGCTGGGATGGAGCGCCTGAATATCCTTGATAAGCTCCAGGCCGTCCTTGTCGGGCAGTCCCATGTCCAATAACACCAAGTCCGGTTCCAGTTTCGCAATCGCTTCCATCGCCTCACGCGCTGTGCCCGCCTCGCCGTACACGGCAAAATCCGGCTCACGGCTGAGCAGGTTAGCTTGACCGCGCCGCATGAGCGGATGATCGTCAACCAGCAGAATCTTCTTCCGCGCTTCTGCGTCCGTCCTGAGCTGTTTGGGTGGCATCGTTGTGTGGCTCCTATTTGGAAGGCATTTCACTCCTGGCGTCATCCGGCACTGACCCGTTCGACAACGGCTCGCGGCACGGAACAAAGCAATAAGACGCCGCCATCCGGATGCGGCTGCACGTTCAGCCGTCCACCTATCAATCTCGCGCGTTGCTCCATCGTGCGAAAGCCCAGGCCGCGAGCTGCAGGCTGAGCCGGAAAACCAATGCCATTGTCGCGCACCCTCAATTCCAGACCCGTAGACACGTGAGCCAATTCGATTGGGATCCGTTTAGCGCGGCTGTGTTTGAGCGCATTATGTATCGCCTCCTGCGCGATGCGATACAGATAATTCGCCGCTGCTTGGTTTTGGATCAATGCCGTTTTCTCACCCGTAAACGCGCAGCCGATGCGGTGCTCCGCGTTGACTCGCTCTGCCAAGTTCTCCAGTGCTTCCACCAATCCCTCCGGCGTTGCTGCGACCGAGTAAAGGTCGTGGGCAAGACTCCGTGCCTGCGCGAGTGCCGTGCTGAGCTCGTTGCAAAGTTGACCGACAGTTTCGGCTTGGGCCACATTCGCCGCTTGCAAATCGCGGTGCAACCCGTTCATCAGAAACAGCAGCCCGCCGATTTGTTGGCCCAGTCCGTCGTGCAACTCCCGGGCGATCCGCGTTCTCTCCTGTTCCGTCGCCGTCGCCACGGCCTGCTCAACTCCTGGTGCTCCGAAATATCGCGGATCATTCCAGTGAAATTCCGCCGGTCGCCCAACCGAACTTCGCTGACCGACAACTCCATCGGGAACACCGAGCCTTCCTTGCGGCGGCCCTCCAGTTCGCGATCGATCCCGGACATCATCTCTTCTCCGGTGCGAAGGGAAACGGCCGGATGCCCGGCGTAGTCTTCCCGATGCGGCGATGGCATCAGAAGACTTACGTTGCTTCCGACGACTTCATCCAGCGTATAACAAAAAATGCGACATGCCGCTGAGTTGATCGACTCCACCGTGCCGCATTCGCCAAAGGTGATGATCCCCTCGACGGCGGTTTCAACGATGGTGCGAGTGCGGAGCTCGCTTTCGCGCAACGCCTCTTCCAAACGTTTGCGCTCTGTGATGTCAGCGCGGATGGCGATGTATTGCCGGGGCTTGCCCTGCCCATCAAGGAACGGCACGAGGGTCGTGTTCACCCAATAGTGCGAACCGTCCTTCGCTCGGCTCTTGATTTCACCACGCCACACTCGTCCGTCCTCGAGGGTCGTCCAGAAATCGCGCATGAACTCCTTGGAATGGTGGCCTGAATTGACGATTCGATGGTCCTGCCCGAGCAATTCCTCCCGCGAGTATTTGGAAATCGAACAGGATCTGTCGTTTACGTATGTAATTTTGCCTCTCGCGTCCGTAATGGCAACAATGGCGTGCTCGTCCAACGCAGCCTTCAACTCGGCCAGTTCGATTTCGGGATTTGGATGAGAGGAACGTTTCATAGAGCCCCTTTTACTGGACGTTCGCTTTGGTTGATTCGGCACTCGCCGGGAGATTGCGTGCTCGAAGCCAGAGGAAAATGACAGGCGTGACAATGAGAATGTGGATGAGGCTCGAAATCATGCCGCCGATGACGGGGGTGGCGAGGGGTTTCATCACTTCCGCGCCCTGACGGTGACTCCACATGATGGGGAGCAAGCTCGCCACGATGGTCGCCACGGTCATCACCTTCGGGCGCAGGCGCAGGCGTGCTCCATCTTTCACGGCTTGGACAAGGTCATCGTAGTTGAACGCGCTGCCCCGTTCGGCCATGCGCTGCTTCACTCTCTCTTCGAGATAGACCACCATGACAACACCTGTCTGCACCGCCGTTCCAAAGAGCGCGATATAGCCGACCCACACCGCGCCATTAAAATTGTAGCCGAGCAGCTTTTGCAGGAAGACGCCGCCGCTGAGGGCGAACGGAACGGCGAGCATGACGTGCGCGGCTTCGAGCGCGCTGTGATATACCATGTAAAGCAGCACGAAGATAATGAGCAGCACGGCGGGGAACACGAGTTGCATGGTCTTCACAAAGCGGCGCTGGTTCTCGTATTCGCCCGTCATCTGATAAGTCATGTTACCCCAATCGACCTTCTTGAGCGCCTGCTCGACTTCGTTTACGAACCCCCCGAGGTCACGGTCCTGAACGTTCGATTGTACGTAGGCGCGGAGGCGTCCGTTCTCGCTGGCGATCTCATTCGCACCGATTTCACGCGTGATTTTGGCAACCATTGCGAGCGGGATATAGGCAAGCGGCGGGTCGTCCGAGCTCGAGCTCATGGTATTGATGGCGGATCGAACAACGCTGCCCGTGGCTCCACCACCCCCGGTCGTTGCGCCGCCGCTCATCGGGCTGCGTGAGGCGATGAGGATGCGGCCAATCTTCTCGATGTCGTCACGCTCGCCGCGTTCAAGGCGCACTTGAATGGGGAACCGTTCGCGGCCTTCGATGGTGACGCTGACGTTTTTGCCGCCGATGGCGACTTCAACGGCGTCGAGCACGTCGCGGACGTTGAGGCTGTATCGAGCGAGCGCCTTCCTATCGACCTTCACATTGAGGTAAGGCTTGCCCTGCACCCGCGACGCCGAAACGCCAGCCGCGCCTGGAATTTGCTTCACCACTTTTTCGATCGCGAACGCCTTTTCCTGAATCGCGATCAGGTTGTCGCCATAGATCTTCACGCCAACCTGAGCTCGAATGCCGGTGTAGAGCATAAGAATACGGTTTTCGATGGGCTGTAAAAACGCTGGCACATAGCCGGGCACACTCTTCATCTTCTCCGTCAACTCGGCTTTCAATTTCTCGATCGTCATGCCCTCGCGCCATTCGGGGTTGCGGAAGACGCTCGGAATCTTGATAAAACCGAGCACGGTGCGATTCGTCGGAATCCACTCCGGCTTGAGAGTGAGGGTGGTCTCCAGCATCTCCGTTGGCGCGGGGTCGGTGGGCGTCTCGAAGCGCCCCAACTTTCCGGCGACAGTTTCGATTTCCGGCACGCTGGCGAGCACTCTGTCCTGCCATGACATGACGCGCTGAATTTCCTTGAGGCCGGTCTTGGGATGCAACACCGGCATGTAAAGCAAACTTCCCTCGTTGAGCGGCGGCATGAATTCCTTGCCTAAGCCTTGCGTTAGGTCCGCGGTGCGCTCCCAGCCCCGATCCCGCAGATCCTTCACCCACGCGTGCGGCAGTCCAAATGCTGTTAACAGGGCCGCCGCCAGCAACAGTACCGCCGCGCCCATCAGGGTCTTGCGATGGTTCAAGGCCCAATTCAGAGCGGGATCGTAGAGCTTGAGCAAGAAGTGCATTACGAGGTTATGGGATTCGCCGTGGAACGGCCCGCGAACAAGCAGGCTGCACAGGACCGGAACGAGAGTCACCGCAAGCAGCGTCGAGCCGACCATCGCGAAAGTCTTGGTCCAGGCGAGCGGATGGAACAGCTTGCCCTCTTGCCCGGTGAGCGCGAACACCGGTACGAACGCGAGAATGATAATGGCCATTGCGAAGAAGATGGGGCGACCCACCTGTTGGCATGCGACTAACGTCTCGTGCCATGTCTCGTCGGACGTAAGCCGGCCGCCTTTCTTTTCCTCCGCGCCCTCGCAATGGCGCAGGACGTTTTCCGTGACGACGATTGCCGCATCCACGAGCACGCCGATGGCGATGGCGATGCCGGTCAGCGACATGATGTTACTGGTGATGCTAAATTCCCTCATTAGTAGGAATGAGATGAGAATCGAAATAGGCAGCGGCAACGTCACGATGAGGATGCTGCGGAAATGCCAGAGGAAAATAATGTGCGCGAGAGTGACGAGAATGATTTCCTCGATGAGTGCGTGCGTGAGCGTGTCAATGGTGCGATCAATCAGCTGGCTGCGGTCATAGAACGGCTTGATGGAAATGCCCGGGGGCAAGCTCTTGGAGATCTGGGCAATCTTTGCCTTCACCCGTTCGATGACGGCTTTGGCATTCCCGCCTGTGCGCATGATGACTGTGCCGCCGACCGCTTCGTGTCCGCCAATGTCGAGGGCGCCGCGCCGGAAATCGCCGCCGATTTGCACCGTGGCGATATCCTTCATATAGATGGGCGTGCCCTCGATGGCCTTGACGGGGATGAGTTCGAGATCTTCGGTGCTCTCAACCAAACCGATGCCGCGCAGGACGAACTCAGCGCCGTTCTCCTCGATGACCTTGCCTCCGACATTGAGGTTCGCGTTTTGCACGGCTGTCATCACGTCCATGAGCGTGACGTTTGCCGCCCGCATCTTGGTGGAGGAGAGTTCGATTTGATACTGCTTCACAAAGCCGCCGATGCTTGCGACTTCCGCCACTCCCTGCACACTGGCGAGCGGGTATCGGATATGCCAGTCCTGCACTGTGCGGAGTTTGCCGAGATCATATCCGCCGTCGGGCGCTTTCCTGGGGTCCACATCGAGATAGTATTGGTATACCCAGCCGAGGCCGGTGGCATCCGGCCCGAGCTGCGGCTTCACCCCTTCCGGCATTCCGCCCTGCAGATAATTCAATCGTTCCAAAACGCGCGTCCGCGCAAAGTACGGGTCAACATTGTCCTCGAAAATAAGAGTGAGCAGCGAAAAACCAAACATGGAAGAGGCCCGCACATCCTTCACACCCGCCAGTCCTTGCAGGCCGGTCGAAAGGGGATACGTCACCTGGTCTTCGACTTCCTGCGGGCTGCGTCCCATCCAGTCCGCATAGACGAGCACTTGATTTTCCGTGAGGTCGGGGATGGCATCCACGGGCGTCTGGAACACCGCTCGAACGCCCAGCGCGACGAGCAGAAGCGCGCCGCAGAAAACGAGCAGGCGGTTTCGCAAACTCCATTCGATGATGCGTTGAATCATTTCACTAAACCTCCGTACCGCAATCGTTCATCTGGACGCCCATATACGGGTTGCTGATGACGGGTTTCAGTTGCAGGCAGAGTGGAAGAGGTCACGTTCGTAGCGACGGGAGCGGGGGTGGGCTCGGCAAATGGCCGGTTCATCTCCGCCTGTCCATCAATCAGCAGATTGCCATTCACCACCACCTTGTTTCCCGCGCTCAAGCCGGAGGCCACTTCCACCAGCGCGTCACCGCGCCGACCGAGCTTGAGCACCCGCCGCGAATAGGCTCCCCTTCCCTGTTCGACATAGGCCAAGGCTTCCGGCCCGGTTTCGATGACAGCTGTGCGAGGAACGGTCAGCACATCGGGCGCCTCCAGATGCACGAAGCCGTCCGCGTAAAGACGATGCAGCAGCAGGCGCCGCCCTTCCACCACAGGGTTTTCCAATTCGACACGCACCTTTGTCGAACGTGTCGCCTCGTCAAAATTGGGGTCTATAAATGTGATGCGACCCGTGAATGTCCTGCCAGGATGCGACGGGGTGGTGATGTCCACTTTTAGCCCCGTCTTAATCCACGGCAGGTCTTGCTCGTACGCGCGGAACTGAAACCACATTGTCGAGAAGTCGGCCATTTCAAACAACCGTTCGCCCTCCTGCACGTACTGGCCTTCATAAACATTCTGAGCGACGACGGTTCCGCCGATGGGCGCGAGGATTTGCGATGTCAATTTGTCGCCGGGTTTTTGGGGCAACGCTTCAATTTGAGCGGCAGTCAATCCCATCTGAAGCAGGCGCAACGACGTGGCGGCGCGCAACTCGCCGGTCAGCGTCCGATACTCGCGCTCGGACTGTAGTAACGTCGGGCTGTAAAACTCCACGAGTGGCTGGCCTTCCGTGACCTCGGCACCCATGAAATTGACATGAAGCTTCTGAATGCGGCCTGGTGTATAGGCCGAGAGGATCCGATGCCGAGTGGCATCATCGTCGATGATGCCCGCGACCTGCAGGGTCTTCTTCAATGGACGCACTTGCGCCTCAGCGGTCTGGACGTTTATCACCTGAATCATCGATTGAGTGAGTGGCACGACGTCGCCTCCTCCCGTCGCATCGAAACCCGCATCGCCTTCATATACGGGCGTCAGTTTCATGCCGCAGAGGGTGCATCGCCCCGGCTCGCCCGATTTTATCCACGGATGCATCGCGCTCTGGTAGTAGAGCAACTTACGCCCACCGTTGACGGGCAGCCCGGAAGTCGTTGAGGAGATCGTGCCGCCTGTGTGAAGTTTGCGCGTGGCAAACCACGTCATCGGGACGGCGACGGCGAGCGTTAGGAGAATGGCCAGGGGTGTCTTCATGGGAAATTCATCACGGGTGAGTGGTCGGTGGAACGATGGAACGAAGTGTTTCAAGCGCGGCGCGGTGGGCGGCGACGAAGCGACGTTCCTCGAGTCGCGCATTGAACAAGGAACGTTGGGATTCGAGGACATCGAGCAGGCTGGCCCTCGAGCTAATCCAGGCGTTCTGCGTCGATTCGGCCGCCTTGTGCGCGCGCGGAATCACTTCCTTCGAAATCGTGCCTGCCTGATGCGCCGAGGTCTCCGCCTCCGTGTGCGCGGCGATAGCTTCACCGCGCAGTTTGCGTCCGAGCGCCTCAACGTCCCGCTCGGCTGCGACTTGTCGGTGACGAGCGCGCTCGGTGTTGGCCCGATAGATGGAATTGTTTACCCACGGAAACGTCATCTTCGCTCCGACGGTAGCTTGGCGAAAATCGCCGCCCGAATAGAGGCTCGACTCCACTCCAACTGAAAAAACCGGACTGCGTTCGCGCTTCACGACCTCGATTTCCGACTTTGCTATATTAGCGTTATTGAGCAGGGCCTGAAGCGACGGGTTCACCGCAACGAGGCGGCTTAACTCCCCCGTCAGCGCAGGGGTCAGGCTCGCCGATTCCTGCAATCGAAGGACCGGCCACAGTGACTCCGCCGTGCGGCCAAAGAGGATGTTGAGTTGCTGCGCCAACCGGACGCGCTGCCGTTGGGCGGAATCAATCTTCTGTCGTTCCTGGGCCACTTCGCTCTCAATACGGAACGACTCGGAGACATTGGCTTTCGGATCCTTTAGCTTTTCGCGCGCGTTCGCCGCCATGCTTTCGAGCCACGCCAATTGGATCGTTTGAATGGCGAGCATTTCATCAACGAGCGCCAACTCGACCGCGGCTTGAACGACGAGCGTTTCCAAACTCAGCTCGGCGGACCGTGTCTCCGCTTCGAAGAGAAACCGTTCGGCCGTCGCCCTGGCCTTGCGTGCCTCGTAGAGCCTCCGGCGCGGTAACGCCTGCTCGGCCACGACAAGGATGTCGCCGTCGTCCCGGCGCTTGTTGCGCTCAGCAGCCATCACACCGAGCCCGGCTGAGGGGTCTTCCCACTGCCGGACGGTCCGGACACCCACTTCGGCCGCGAGCAAACGCGCCCGGGCAGCCGCGACGGATGGATGATTCGTGCGTACCTCGGCGCGCAGCGACTCCAGATAAGCTGTGTCGAGGAGGAGGGGCGTTTGGGCGCAGGCGGTCAGCCCCAGAGCGCTGAGGACAATCAAAATGAGTGCCGGAGCCAATAAGGCTGGCAGTATCCAGTTTGCATTCATGATCTTTCAGTATTGATTTGAGATTTCAGGTGACGGACACGCGATTGTCCGTGACAAGGAGGCACGGAACGGGGGGGGGAGGACGCTGAATTCAATCCCACGCACAGGCGCGGGGCAGAATCAACTTAACCGACGAAGGGGGGAGCGAGGCTACGGAACGCGGGGCCAAGGCACACCTCGGGCGTGAAGACCCAGTCGCGAGTATGAGCTTGGCATGAGAAAGAAGCTTCCCGTTGCGATTCGGGTGAATCCATTGCGAGCGAAATCAGAACGAGAAGATACAGCGTGTGAAGCGGCGGAGCGACGAGCGGTGGGGTATCACTTCCAGCCAGCAAGGTCTTCAACGTCGGGCACATCAAAGAGGTCGACGGAGCGGAAGGTGTTGGCCTGTCGTGACCATCGTGACCGTGACAGTTTTGCGCAACGGGGGACTTCGGTGAACCGTGGCAGGAGGGTCGCGCCTTGTCTCCACTCCCGTCAAAAGAGTTACAATGCAGAAAACACAGCGATTGCGCCACGACGAACACGCCGAGCGCTAACGCCGCCAAGGAGCGCAACAACGGACTCAAGGTTTTCTGGCGCAAACACACATCCGGAAAGTAATCAATCACCGTGCCAACCGCAACAGCAGTTCTCATTTTGGAAAAGCAAGACGCCTGCCGCCACCCTGCTCTCCCCCAGGAGAGAACCCACCGAAATTACCAGCGCCCGCGTGATTCGATGAACCGTTACTGGGACGAGATTTGCGCGGACTCCCGTCCGCGACCGGAGTTTGGACATTATCTGTAAGTATTTGATATTCAGTGGATATATTTTAAGCTACCGCTCAAATTTAGAACAGAAAACAGCCAAACCCTGGTAAAATTCCTGGGGTTCGGAAAAATTGGCCGAACTTTAAGCGCGGACTCCCGTCCGCGACTACGAAGGGTCGGGGCGCGGGCACTCCTTGACACGCAGAGCTATCAAATTAGCGCGTCCAATCGACGATCCACCCAACGGCGGAGCGGCCCCGTTAACGCCAGCGTGTCGAGCTCCTGACGGGTTACCCAGTGGCCTGCAGTTTCAGTCGGCAGCCTCCACCACTTCTCCGCTCGCACCGCGAAGATTTCCTGTGTAATGCGATGATGTGTTATCGAATGTCGCAAGATTCCGATCGCTCGAAACTCATCCGATGAAATTCGAAGCCACCGCGCCAACGGCTCGACGGCTACCCCGTTGCCCACCGCCAGTTCCAGGTGTGGGAACTCCCATAGGCCGCCATTGACCGCATCCGCCGCCCGTTGTTGCACCAGGATTTTTCCGGATTTTTCCACGATGGCCATGGAGTACCGGAGCGAAACCGTTGGCACCCGGAGGGCCCGCTCGGGAAAACGGTCCACCCTTCCTTTGCGGAAGGCGACACACCCAGTCCGCAATGGGCAGTCGTTGCACCGAGGCCCGGTGGGTGTGCAAAGCATTGCCCCCAATTCCATCATCGCCTGGTTCAAATCCGAACAGGCACGCCCTTTCGATTTCCCAACCACAGCGGCGGTTTGAACCCAAGTTTCCGCTCGGCGCCAAAGATCCGCATTGATCTTACGGCTCTTCGGGTCACCGGCGATCCCATAGTACCGGGTCAACACCCGGATAATGTTTCCATCGACGATTGGCGTTGGTTGATTGAAAGCGATGGAACAGATTGCGCCTGCCGTGTAGCGGCCGATCCCGGGAAGTTGCAACACCAACTTGAACTCTTCAGGGAAGCGACCGTCATGACGGGTCATGATTTCCCGCGCGGCACGCAGCAGATTTCTCGCCCTTGAGTAGTAGCCCAATCCTTCCCAGAGCTTCAACACGGGCTCTTCCGAGGCCGTAGCCAACGCGCGGATATCAGGAAGCCGCTGCATCCAACGCTCCCAATACGGAACCACCGTCTTCACCTGCGTCTGCTGCAACATCACCTCCGAAATCCAGATTCCATACGGATCGCGCGTCCGTCGCCAGGGCAGATCCCGAGCTACGCCACGAAACCACCCCAGCAGACGGCGGACCGCTACCTGGACCTTCAGATCCCGCGCGGAATGTTGGGTAACGGCCCGGCGGCATCTCTCAGCATTCACAACAGACGAGCGTAGGACAGATAGAGGGACAGGTCATTAGAACACTTTCAACCGGAGGCGAGTGAGTGAATCAAAAACTTTTCTCGAACTTCGTCGGGAGCGGCGTAAGCATCCGTGCATGCCTAAAAAGATTCTGATCATCACCGACGACGCCGGTGAATCGCTCGAGATTTACTACGCGCAGCACCGCTTCCGGGAGGCCGGCTTTGCGGCACCCATTGCGGCCACAAAGAAAAAACTGCTCCACGGGGTCATTCATGACTTCGAGCCGGATTGGAATACCTACGTCGAGCGGCCCGGCTACCGAATTCGCAGCAACCTGACTTTCGGTCAAGTGAAGGCGCGGGAGTACGCGGCTGTAATGTTGATCGGCGGGCGGGCGCCGGAATTCTTGCGGCACGACCCAAAGGTTATCCGGCTGGTCCAGGAATTTCATCGGCTGGACAAGTGGATTTTTTCCATCTGTCACGGCGTTCAGATCCTGGCAGCGGCGGGATTGTTGCACGGGAAGAAGCTGACGTGTTATCGGAACGTGCGACTGGAAGTGGAACAGGCGGGCGGCAACTGGGTGGATAAGCAAAGCGTGGTGGATGGCCGGTTGATCACCTCGCAGACCTGGGAAAGTCATCCCGAATTCTACCGGAACATTTTCGCGCAATTGGAAAAACCGTAGGTCCAACCGGCAGAGCATCGATAACCAAGCGGATCACCAAGCACCGTCTTCCATGATCGCGAAGTGCGGTTGGGAAAGTTCGATTCGAATGACCGCCCAGATCCATTATTGCAGAGCCGTTCGGCTCCTATTGGCCGTCGTCGCGATACCCTGGGCAATTGCCGCCGAGCAAGTCGCACCGGCGCAGAACCCGAACGTAGCGCCTGCAATGAGCGGTGAGGCGAGGCTCAGCGATTACTACCGTCCCGATGAAGTCCAGTCGGTCTACGTGCGAGTTGCTGACGAGGACATGAAGCGTATGCTGTCGGCTTTGCCCGAGCGGATCTATGTGCGGGCCTCCTTTCGCTGGCGGGATATTGCGATTGAAAACGTGGCGATCCGTTTCAAAGGGAATAGTTCCTCCGCGCGCTCACAGCAGCACAAGCGGAGCTTCCTGATCAAATTCGACGAGTATGCTGACGACCAGCGATTCCTCGGACTCCGGCGGGTTTCCTTTGATAACGGCGTCCAATTCGGCAGCGTTTTTAGCGAGCCGATTATTACAGAGATTCTTCGCGACCAGGGAATCAAGACGCACCGCTGCAATTACGCCAAACTTTTTCTGAATGACCGCTACCACGGAGTCTATGTCAATGTTGAGCGGATTGATGAGTCGTTCATCAAGCGCCATTTCCCCGATTCGAACGGCTTGTTGTTCAAGGTCGATCAAGGAGGCCCCGGTGCCAATCTGCAATTCCTCGGAAACGATCCATCTGCCTACGAGCAGACGTTCGAACCGGAGACAAAGTCCGCGAAGAAAGGACAGCGACGATTGGTGGAGTTCATCCGGATGATCAATCAATCGACGGAGAAGGACTTCGCGGCAAACTTGAATTCAAAAATGGAAGTGAATGACTTCCTTCGCGTAACAGCCGTCATGCTGTTTTCCGGCGCGTTCGACCAACTGACGGGCTGGCAACCTCACAACTATTACCTGCACTATGACGCGAACCAAGACTGCTGGCGTTATATGCCCTGGGATCTGGACGTTGGGTTCTGCGAAATTGCCTTTGGAAAAATCCATGTCCTCACCGATTGGAATGCCGCCTGGCCGGTGGCCGGTGAAGTGCCGAATCCATTGCTGGAACGGATCATTGCGCATCCCGCTTTACTTCAAACATACCGCGAGACAGCAAGCATCATTCTCGACAAATACTTCGAACCGGAACGACTTAGCGCGATCTTCGATACCAAATATGAATTGATCAAAGCAGATCTCATGGCGGATCCATTCCCACATCGACGTGTCACCAACCCTGGCGAGCAAAGCTATGAGGAGATCATCGCATCAATGAAGACCTTCGTTCGTAAGCGCTACATCACCGCGCGTCAGCAGTTGGAGAATCCCGGGAAACGGCCGGAGATTGTGCATCGCCCGCACGGCCCCTCGCCGCAACTCCTTCAACAAATCCAGCGAATTCAGCGCGCGGCTGAACAGATGCAGCGGTCCGGCAAAGACGTGTTGCCAATCCAAAAGTTGATGCAGCAAGTAGGCCCACTGCTTCAACAAGATCGGCCGGAAGAGGCCGAGAAACGGATCCTTGAGGCACTCAAGCTGGCAGGTGAGAATCCGGAAAGACGTAAATAGGCCCCCCGCGCGTTTCTCAACCGGTTCCACCGGGCTGGGAAGCATGGTTCACGGGGAGGCCGACTGCCCGCCGCTGAAGTTTGGCCCTATTTGCATATATGTCCCTCCGGGACGATCGGCCAATGACCAAACTCCAGGCCCAACCAGGGCTTGGGTGCAAAATTCCCAATTCCGCCGGCGTTTTGCTCAACTTATCTTGAGCAACGATCGGGCTTCAGCCAGCCCGGGAGCCGGTCGGCCATATTCGCTCGCAGTCACGCGAGCCAGCGCCACGAGATGACGCCAGCGAAAGGCGGGGCGGGTTGCCGTGAATTCCTCGGATGAAGTTCGATAGAATTTTTCCGCGTGTAACGAGCCGTCCTCACTCACGGCGTAGCGCAAGAGCAGATCAAATACCGGCCTCGGGACAAAACCGAGTTCGCCGTAGCGATGAATGAGCGCGCAGGCGCGTGCCTGCATGTTGCCGCGAATCGCCTCGTCGGCATCGCGAAGAAGAGTCGCGGGATCGGTGACCTTCTCGACCTGATCGAACTGCCAGCCGTAGGGCAGCGGCTTCCAGTTGAGGAAATCACCACCGCGCGCGGTGCGGTCGAGAGCCATTTGATACGCGCCGAGGATGAGGCTGGCGAAGCAGTTGCGAGCGTTGCCTACCCGCGCGAGATTGCGCCAGGCGTTGGCGGAATCCGTGGCATGGACTCCGATGGAATCGCCGTGAACGCTGCCGATGGGTTTGCCGGCAACTTCATCCCGAGGTGTGCGTCCCATGTCGCGGAGAACAAGTTGATTGGCTGCGAGCGTGAGCGCCTCGCCAATCGCCGCCGGATCGATTCCTTCGGCAAGCGCCGCCGCAGCGGCAGACGCCGCCTGAGTGGGCGTTGACTTGAAAAGAGTCTGACTGAATTCCTCCACCCACTTGTCCTCGACCGCCCGATTGCCGGGAGAGCGTCCGAGGAGTTTGTGCTCGTCGAGAAGTCTCGGGAGAAGGGATCGGGGTTCGTTCCATGTTTCGGTGCGCGGCCACGATTCGGCTTTCACACAGTAACGCACGGATTGACGGAGCAGCGCGTGAGCTTGGTCCCGGCCGACAATTCCGAGCATGTCCCATGCGCGGTACGGCAGGACAACCCGGTGAACCTCCGTGTTGTCCTGAACGGCCATCAGCAGGTCATTGAAGGCGTCGTCGACGGACCCCTGCGCGAGCGCGGCGAACGTTTGCTCGGCGGCCGTGACATCTTTGTCGCGGACCGCATCGCGAAGCCGTTCTCCGCCGGGCCGGCCCGCAGCCAGTACAGCGGGTTTGACAGGATGCAGCACTTCGTTCTTGCGACCGCCCTGTTCTTGGATGCGATTCGTATTACGATACAACACCTTGAAAATCGGCAGCGGTTGCAATGCCGAAGGGAGCTCCTGCGCCATGTGAAACGCCGGCGCGAGGGCCATCATGGTGTGGAAGCCCACATAATCCTCGCCACCAAACGTGCGGGCATTGGCCAAGGCGGCCGCGGCAACCATCTGACGGAGGTCCGTGCCGGAGTGAAATTTTTCCGTGAGCTCGGGAAGCAGACGGGCGGAGGGCGTTTCCTGCATGAAACGAACGAGTGGTTCCATCGCGCCAAAGGACAATTCATTGGGCTCCCCAACCAAGGTCGGAGCGAGGTCCAGTCCGTTGGCGGTTTCGAAGCCGAGGGTGGCAACCAGCATACCTCGGCCAACATCGGCGAGGAATTCACGACGAGGGTGCGGTGTGTTCATAGGTGTGCCCCATTAAATCTGCCTTTTCCAGCCATAATCGATTGGCGCACCGACGGCTTGGGTCGTCAAGTGAATTGACGCCAGTGCTTTTCTTAAGCCGTTTTGGACCGCGCGTTCGCCAACGTGTGCAATGAGTTCAAGGAAATCGTAAACCAAGCGCACTTTGAAGCGCTCAAAACGCAGCGGTCGCGCGACTGCTGTCAAGGCAGCGGCTATTGCTTGATAGTCAAGCCGGTCAGGTCGGAATCGTCCCAGCCGCGGCGGCTATGGTACGCCCACCAGTCAAACTCATCCTTCGATCGTTTCTCCCCAGCAGCATGGCCATCGGCATATATCAAATTCAACTTATCCACGTGCGCTGAATTCAGCGGCTGCCAATAGGGCATCTCCCAAAACAGAACGGCACGGGATGGGGCTGCCACCCCCGAAGTCCGGCGGCCGCTAACAGGGCGGCTGTCCTCATAAGTCGAATTGTCCTTCTTGAGGTAAATGTGATTCCAGACATAGGTGACATTATCATTGTTGGCGAAAAAGTCGTCCGTCCAGCCCGCGGCCTTATCCCTAATGGTAATGCCACGGGGACAGGCGAAAATGCCTTTCCCGGGATTCGTCTTGCGAAGTTGAGCTGCTGGCGTGGTGGACGAACCGCGGTTGGTCAGGCTATTGCGGCCAACATAGGGTTCGAGCAATGCAGGTATATAGTTCGTTGCCCCCGGCGATGCAGCAAACATTCCCCAACCTTTCCCCCAATTGATGGGCAACGGAAATCGTTCCCCGAAATCCGTCGAATACATGATGACCGCCAAGCCCATCTGCTTTTCCTGTCCGAGACAAACCGTTTGCTGCGCCCGAAGTTTCGCCTTGGACAAGGCTGGCAGCAGCATCCCAGCCAAAATGGCGATGATCGCGATGACCACCAAGAGTTCGATCAACGTGAATCCTCCCATACCCGGGCGCTTGCGGCACACACGCACGCCCGCAGAACTCGACGTCAACAACGCCACGGAGGAATCGATTTTTCTACTCAAAAGGGCCACCTAATTCAATAGGTCCGCACAGAAACGGGGTGTCAACGCTGAATCAAGCCCGCGAGCCGTTCCGATTTGAAAAATGGACGCTGGAACGTAGACCCTGTTTGGGTCCGGATGTGAGACAAACATCTTCTGTCTGGCCTTCCTTTGGATGCCCGCAGATTGGCCACCTGCAATAGGGAAAAAAATGGAATCGCAGACGGCAGTCCACGCAAACGATCAATTCGAACCCAAGGTCCGGATGCTCCCTCGAGGACAAGTTTGCCGGAGGGAAGCGCGCGTTCTGCCGAACGCGACTACTCGCTTGCCCCGGGATGTGCGCGTTCTCCCGAACGCGACTACTCGCTCGCTCCGGGATGTGCGCGTTCTGCCGAACGCGACTACTCGTTCGCCTCGGTAATCGGTGAATCGGTCCTTGACGGGGATGTGAACATACCAAAAGTGAATGCTGATTCGTTCCGGTCGCGACAATAAATATGAAACCAATCTTTCTCGCCCTTTACGTTGCTCTCCAGGTGAGCAGCCTGACCTCTTCGACCCGCGCTGCGGATGCCGTTTTTTCGGGACCGCAGGCCCGGGAAAAGACGACGCCTTTCAAGGTGCTGGAAGTCACGGGGGCCAACGCGGGCAAGGAACGGGATCCGGTGACGGAAAATGCGGGCGCGCCGACGGCTCTGGTGTTCATCCACACTGTCGAGCGATCCTTGGTGCCACTGTTGCGAGTGGTGGATGAATTTGGCGCGGAACACAGGGATACGCTGAAGACCGAAGTGGTGTTTCTCTTCGGGGATCGGGTCGCCGGCGAGGCGCGAGTCAAGGCGGTCATGAGCTCACTGAAACTGCAGTCGCGCGTCGGCTTGTCGCTGGACGGCGCAGAGGGACCGGGGAATTTCGGTTTGAACAAGGAATGTATGATGACCGTTGTGATCGCCAAGGACAACGTGGTCACAGCAAATTTCGCGCTCGTGCAGCCGGGCATTGCCGACGCGCCGAAAGTCATCGAGGCGTTGGCAAAGGCTTGCGGAGACAACGCACCTCCCACGGTGGCTCAATTGACCGAACAGCAGACGGCCCGCACAGGCGGTGGCGAGCGCATGGGCCGCGACGGGGCACGCGCCGACCGCGTGCGAACGGATACGATGGATTTTTCGAAATTCGATCTGAGTTCGGAGACGGGACTGCGCGACGCCGTCAAGGCACTGATTGGCGAAGTTCAAAGTTTGCGCACGGAAGTGGCAGCGCTGCGGGGCCCGATGGAACGAACATCCGATGCGCCGAAGCGCAAGGAAAGCTTCCCGGGCGCGGTGCCAGACGATGCGAAATTGAATTCGTTGCTGCGCCAGTTCATCCGCCCCACCAACGACGATGCCGCAGTGGACAAGTTCATGACCGAGGTTGAGACGCATATTCAGGGCAACGCAAACCTGACCCGTCAAGCCATGGACGGCTGGACGCGCGTCCTCCATTTCAGCGATCGCTACGGCACGCCGTATTCACGCAAAGTGGGTCAGGCATTTCTCGACAAACTCAAGGCCGCAGCGCCACCTTCCCAATGAAATTTCGCGCGCCCTGCTTTCGCTCAGGCGTCGTAATGGCGACGTGCCTGTGGGCGAATTCAGTATTTGGTGGGGGGGAACCACTGCCCTTTCGCACGGGCATTCTCCCGCTCCTTACGAAGGCGGGTTGCAATGCAGGCGCGTGTCATGGAGCCGCGACGGGACAAGGCGGATTTAAGTTGAGCCTTTTTGGTTATGATCCGGAGGAGGATTTCGAACGCATCACGCGTGAGCTAGGCGGGCGGCGTATCGATCGAGCTGCGCCTTCCGAAAGCCTTTTGCTCCGGAAACCATCGCGTCAACTCGACCATGAGGGCGGACGTCGCCTGCCGCGCGATGGCGGTGCGTATGAGAAAGTGGAGCGATGGATCGCGGAAGGCGCCCCCTTCGGTTCTCAAGAACTCTGCGTGACGGCCATAACAGTGGAGCCTGCAGTGAGTTTTCTGCAGGCGACGAATACCACGTTCAACCTTCATGTGACCGCACTGCTTTCGAACGGTTCGCGGGAGGACGTGACGACTCTCGCTCTCTATTCGTCGAACAACGACGCCATCGCGGATGTGGGTAAGCAGGGCGAAGTGCATGTGTCAGGACGCGGAGTAGCGAGTGTGATGGTTCGCTATTCGGGCCAGGTTGGCGCCGCGCGAGTGATGGTTCCCTTCGGCGACGAAGCGGTGCGTGACGACACATTTCCCAAGGATAACATCATCGATGAACACATCGGCGCAACGCTGAAGAGACTTCACCTGCCAACGTCACCCCTGAGCCGTGACGGCGAGTTTCTCCGCCGGGTGCATCTTGATCTGACAGGTCGCCTGCCCTCACTCGAAACGGCGCGCGCATTTCTTGGCGGGCCCGGTTCGCTGGCGGCTCGCCTGCGCGTGATTGATGACCTGCTGGCCAGCTCGGAGTTTGTGGATCTGTGGACGATGCGACTCACCGACTTGCTCCTGATCGGCGGCAAGCGGGCAAGCGACGACGCCACGCGCTCGTACCACGGCTGGGTTCGCGAACAGGTGGCTCTCAACACACCCTACGACAAGATCGTCCGCGCACTCCTCACCGCCAGGGGTCCACTCCTCACCGCACCCCCCGCGAATTTCTTCACTCTCGCGAACGATCCACGCGATCTCGCTGAACACGCGAGTCGCATCTTCCTCGGCACGCAGATCGCCTGCGCCCGTTGCCACGCGCATCCGGCCGATCGCTGGACACAGGAGGACTATTACCGTTTTGCCGCCTATTTTGCTCGCGTCTCGCACGAAGGCAATTCCATCAAAGTCAGCTCCCGTGGTGAGGTGGATCATCCGAAGACGGGCGCGCCGATGTCGCCCCGACCGCTCGGTGGATCCACGATTACTCCCGACACCGAGGCCGATCGACGGATCGCGCTCGCCGGATGGATGACCGATTCGAACAACCCGCTCTTTGCCCGGACGATAGTGAACCGGATCTGGAAAGCTTTGCTAGGACGCGGTCTGGTGGAGCCGGTGGACGATTTACGCCCCACGAATCCAGCAACGCACCCGGCCCTGCTTGAGGCGTTGGCCGTGGATTTTTCCACTCACGGTCACGATCTGCACCGACTCATTCGCTCGATTGTTACTTCACGCACGTATCAAATCACCTCGCGCACGGCGGGGATTAACCGCCTCGATGATCGCTTTTTCTCCCACGCTTATTTGAAGGAAATGCCGGCCGCGGTTTTTCTGGATGCCGTTGCGCAGGTGACCGGCATTCCCGAAGTGTTCGACGGCTGCCCCGAAGGCACGCGCGCCGTTCAATTGATCGGCGTGCGCACGCCTTCTTACGCGCTCGACGTGCTGGGGCGATGTTCCCGCGACGGGCCTTGTGAAAGCGGCGGGCGGCCCGGAGGTGGGCTGGCGCAGGCCTTGCACCTCATCAACGGTTCAACCCTCAATGCCAAATTTGCCGGTGGAATCGTCACCCGATTGTTGGCGCGAGCGTCCCCAGATCGCGAGCGAATCGAGGAGCTCTATCTGCGCGCACTGACCCGACTGCCCGCGGCCGAAGAACTTGCTGAATGGGAGCCACGGCTTGCCGCGGCGCTCAACCCGTCGGAGGCCGTGGAAGATTTGCTGTGGACCCTGCTCAACTCCCGTGAGTTCGCCTTTAACCACTGACCCATCCGCCATCATGAATCCGTCTTCCGCCCCCGTTGCGCGCTGCGATGGTATTTTGCGACGTGACTTTATTCATCTCGGGCTGCTGACAACGCTGGGCGTCAGTCTGTCCGACGTGTTGCGTTGGCAGGCGATGGCCACTCCGAACGAGCACCGGGCGACGTCGTGCATCCTTCTCTGGCTCGACGGCGGGCCCAGCCATCTCGACACCTTCGATCCCAAGCCCGACGCACCCGCCGAAATTCGAAGCCCGTTCAAAGCGATCCCGACAACCGTGGATGGCGTGCAGATTTGCGAGCATCTGCCTCTCACGGCAAAGACCATGCGCGATGTTGCGTTGATCCGTTCACTGACTCACGAACTTGGCAACCATGACACCGGCACGCGCTTCATGCTTACGGGTCATCGCCCGACACCCGCGCTGCAACATCCGAGTCTGGGCAGCCTCGTCGCTCATGAGCATCAAAACGACGGGGCGATGCCGCCCTATGTCGCGATTCCCAACGATGCCGTCGGTGGTAATTCCGAGGGTGCGCGTTCGGGTTTCCTGTCCGGGGCGTACTCTGCCTTTAATGTTGGCAACGATCCCTCGCGTGTCCGTGATCTCGACCCGCCGGAGGGCGTCAGCTTTGCGCGCAGCGACCAGCGTCGGGAGATGCTCCGGCGGATGGATGCGTTGAGTCGCGAAGTGGAAGAAGGCCCGGCGACGCGAAACCGGGATGCCTTTTTTGAACAAGCCTACCGTCTGTTAGCCTCGCCGGAGGCCAAAGCCGCATTCGATCTCGGTCGTGAGAAAGCCGTCACCCGCGAGCGCTTCGGTCACGCGCGGGTGGGCGTCGGTTGCCTGCTCGCACGGCGACTCATCGAAGCTGGCTCGCGTTTTGTCACCGTCGTGGACACGGGTTGGGACACCCATCAGCAGATTTCTAAAGAACTGCCGGACTCTCGTTTTTCCGGCAGCGGCAAGTTGCCCAGTCTCGACCGCGCCTACTCCGCGCTTCTCACCGATCTGCGCGAACGCGGTCTGCTCGACTCCACGCTGGTCGTCCTTATGGGCGAATTCGGTCGCACTCCAAAACTCAACGCCGTCGGCGGGCGCGATCACTGGCCGCGCGCCGGGTTTGTCTGTCTCGCAGGAGGCGGCGTCAAAGGCGGTCAAGTCATCGGTGCAACGAACGCGTTTGGCGAATTGCCGGTGGATCGTCCGATTGGCCCGCCTGACCTCGCCTTCACTCTCCTCCGCCTCCTCGGCGTGAATCCGGCCAAGGAACTCATCGCGCCGGGGGGACGTCCGGTGAAAATTCTCGGCGAAGGCAGCTTCATCTCGGAACTCACGTGAGCCGTCTCCATCACGATTGGGGCGTCGCTTCTGCAATAATTGCGTTGGCGCTCTCGACCGCGAGGGCGTTGGAACCGATCCCGGTTCCCATCACGGCGCTGGCGTTCAGTCCGGACGGCTTAGCGCTGGTCAGCAACGGGTCGCGGCGCGTGGATATTCGTTCCGTTCATGACGGCTCGGTGAGAAGCCACTTTCCGTGTGATCTTCCGAAGATCTCGGCCATCGCCTTTCAGCCGCGCGGAAACATCCTCGCCGTGGCCGGTGGCGAACCGGCGGTGCGCGGCGAAGTGCGCTTGTTCGATTGGCGAACGCAGACTGTTGCGCAACGCCTGACGAATCCGGAAGATCTCGCCACCAGCGTCCGTTTCAACACGAGCGGCACCCTGCTGGGCGTTGGGAGTGCCAACCACAGCGCCTCCGTATGGCGTACGGCGCCAGGAAGCACGAATTTTACCAAAATCTTCACCCTCACAGGCCATGCCGGGCCTGTGCTAGCCATTGCATTCAGCCCGATTGGACGAACGATTGTCACAGGGAGCGCCGACCGTTCGATCAAGGTTTGGTCTACGGAGGATGGACGTCTTTTGCGCACCTTCAGTCATCATCTTGAGTGCGTCAATGCACTCGTTTTCCGACCCCAGGCCGCGTCAGGCGATGAGGCTTTTCCCGTGGCGTGCGCGTCGGCCAGCGACGATCGCACCGTCCGGATTTGGCAGCCAGAGATCGGCCGCATGGTACGGATCATTCGCCAACATCGGGCGCCCGCGTTTGCACTGGTTTATGCGCCCGATGGCCTCAGCCTCTTCTCCGCCGGCAAGGAAGGCCGCATCCGCCGATTCGACGCGGAGAGCGACACGCTCTTTTACGAAGGGTCGGCCAGCAGCGATTGGATCTATGCCCTCGCGGTCAGTCCGGACGGGTCGAAACTCGCGAGCGGCGACTGGTCGGGCGCCGTGCTGATTCGCGACCTGAGAGGGGACAAATAGGCATCGCTCCGGAAAATACCACTCTTTCGCTCGCCATTTTCTTCCCTACAGTGGTCGGACATTGAACTCAACCGAAGCGTCCGGCGAAATTCACACCCTTAAAAACGGATTCCAACTAATTCTCCACGAAGACCGCAGTGCGCCTGTGGTGAGTGTGCAGGCTTGGTGCCGGGCGGGCAGCATCGATGAAGGGCGCTTGCTGGGGGCGGGTTTGTCCCATGTCCTGGAGCACATGCTATTCAAGGGGACGTCAACTCGAGGCGCAGGTCGGATCGATCAGGAAGTGCAGGCGGCGGGTGGCTACATGAACGCGCACACGTCATTTGATCGTACCGTGTATTGGATCAATGCACCGAACACGGGATGCCGAGTGGCGGTGGATATCTTGTGCGACATTTTCCAGAAGGCGACATTGCCGGAAGACGAACTGATCAAGGAACTGGACGTGATCCGCAGGGAAATGGACATGGGAAATGACGACCCGAGCCGCCGTGCGAGTCGGCGTCTGTTTGAAACGGCCTTCACCCGCAGTCCGTACCGCTTCCCGATCATCGGATTGCCCGACCTGTTCAATCGGTTGACCCGGGAAGATATTGCGACCTACTACGCCGAAAAGTATGCCCCGAACAACTGCTTCCTGGTGGCGGTGGGAGATTTCAGGCCCGCCGAATTAATTGCCCAGGTCGACGCGGCGTTTGCCGGAAGCCCCGCGCGACCCGTTCCCGCAGCAGTGCTACCGGCCGAACCACGTCAGACATCGGCACGGGAGACTATCGAGGAAGCTCCGGTCGAACTGGGGCACTTTCATCTTTCCTGGCACACACCCGATGTGCGGCATACCGACACACCGGCGCTGGATGTATTGTCGACTCTTCTAGGGTCCGGCCGCAGTTCACGCCTGTACCAAGCCGTGCGCGAACGCGCTGGACTGGCCCATTCCATTGGTGCCTGGACCTACGCGCCGGGGCAGGCTGGAATGTTTGGGGTAAGCGGTGTGGTGGATGGCGCGAAATTCCCTGCCGCCCGCGATGCGGCGCGTGCGGAAATCGAGCAGATGCAACGGGAGCCGGTGTCGACGGCAGAATTGACCAAGGCGGTGAAGCAGTTCACGGCCGGCACATTGGCCACGCGCAAGACGATGGAAGGGCAGGCGCAGGATCTCGGCTCCAACTGGATGCTGGCAAACGACCTATCCTTCAGCGAACGGTATCTCGAAGCAGTTCACCGCCTCACTCCCCAGGATCTCCAACGGGTGGCTTGCGACTACTTGAAACAGGAGAACGAGACGACGTTTGCCCTGTTGCCCTCCGGCACCCGTCCGCAACGAATCCGGACAACTTCGGAGCGAACCGAAAATCCCGTTCAAAAAATCACTCTTCCCAATGGACTGCGTCTGTTGCTGAAGGCCGATCATCGACTGCCGTTTGTGCAATCGCGCATCGCTCTTGGGGGAGGCATCCTCACCGAATCGATCGATAACAACGGCATCACCCAACTGATGTCCAAAATGCTGGTTAAAGGAACGACCCGAAGAACGGCTGAACAAATCGCGACGGAGATCGAATCCATTGCGGGAAGTTTGGAGCCCTACGCGGGAAACCACTGCTTGGGATTATGCGCCGAAGTAATGCGGGACGATTTTGCCACCGGACTCGACTTGTTCGCCGACGCCTTATTGAACCCCCAGTGGCCGTCCGGCGCCCTGGAGCGGGAGAAGGAGATCCAGTTGGCTGGCATTCGAGGACAGCGAGATCATTTGCTTCAGTGCGCCTTCAGCGCCATGCGTCGAGGAATGTTTGGAAAATCCGGATACGGACTCGACTCACTGGGAACCGAAACGTCCGTGCAAACGCTCACCGCGCGCCAACTTGACGCTTTCCACAAACATTGGGTGGTGCCTGGCAATGCAGTGCTCGCCATTTTTGGGGACATCAACACCGCATCCGTTCGCGAAGCCGTCGAAACGGTGTTCCGTGACTGGTCCGGCCCCCTGCCCGGCAAGATACCCGTCGAGATCGCAACGATCCCGGTGGGGGACCGACGCAGCTGTGAGCAACGGGACAAGGATCAGGCAGTCATCGCATTGGGGTTCCCGGGCACGACATTGGAGTCTCCCGACCGCTATGCGCTACAATTGATCCAGGAGGCGTGTTCCGACATGGGTTCACGATTGTTTCTCCGCATCCGCGATGAACTCGGACTCGCGTACTACGTCGGAACTTCGCAGTTTCTTGGCCGGGTACCGGGCTATTTTGCTTTCTATTGCGGCACAGCTCCAGGCGAGGTTGAGAAAGTGGAGACGGAACTTCGAACACAGGCCGAGGCGCTACGTCGGGATGGCCTGACAGCGGCGGAGCTGGAACGTGCAAAAGCCAAGATCATTGGCCAGAATAAGATTGCACGCCAGGATCTGGGTCATCTCGCGATGACGGCGGCATTGGACGAGCTCTATGACCTTGGATTCGACCACAGCGATGCGGACGACGCCCGTTATCAAGCTGTGAGCCTGGAACAGGTTCGATCGGTGGCCTCCCGGCATCTAATCGCCGACCGGTCGGTGGTGGCGGTGATTCGGGGAAAATAAAGCGTCGAAACCGGCGCGCGATACAGGCGGAGGACGCCTGATATCGCACCGAAAGGTCTTACCGAATTGGAAAGAGAGTGACATCGCCAGCCCCCCCACCCCTACCCTCCCCGCATCCAATGCGGGGAGCTTCGACTACTTCATCAGGAGCATCTGACGAGCTCGCTTGATGGCGGAAGTCACTTTCCGTTGGTAGTGAGCCGGCAAACCCGTGTATTTGCGCGGAAGGATGCGACCCTGGTCCGTCACAAATTGCTTCAGCATCGTGACGTTCTTGAAGTCGATCGCATCGATGGTAAAATCGATCTTGGGCTTCGGCCGCGGAGTACGCGGCGTCGCGTTGCGGCGCTTCTTCCTTTCTTCGAGACTCGTTTTGCGGGGCATGGTGATTACTTGATTTCGCGGTGCAGGGTATGACGCCGAAGGGCGGGATTGAATTTCTTCTTCTCCACCTTATCGGTCTGCAGCTTCTTGTTGCGGGTGGTCTGGTAACGGGAGGGCGATTTTCCCTCCTTCTTCGCTTCCGTACACTCAATGGTCACAATTTCACGGGGCATAACAAATTAACTCCTCACTTCAAGTACAGTGTCTAAAACAATTTTCCAATGGGATTCTCCGAGGGAATTTCCGATGCCAGTTTGCATCGACTGTCCGGGCGTCGTCATTCCTTCTCCTTGGTTACAGGCTTCTCCTCGGCGTCGTCGTCGTCGTCGGAAACATCCACCGATCCACCCGCCTCGACGGTTCCGAGGGAACCGAGACGGTTTCGTTGACGGAGGACGCCCTCTTTTTCGAGTTGCCCTTGGGCTTCCACGGTGAATCGGGCCCAGGGAATAGCTTCCAGACGGGCCCGCGGGATGGCTTTCTGGGTCAATTCGCAGATTCCGTAGGTCTCCTTTTCGATCCGCTTGATGGCCTGGTCGATCTCGTAAACGGCATCCTGATCCGAAGACAAAAGGCTCAGCGCAAAATCCCGGTCAAAATTGTCGGTGCCAGAATCGCCCATATGGAGGCTGTAGCTTTCCATCACGGACTGTGATTCTTTGGCCAAACCGCTCATCTGCCCCTGCAACCGCTCCCGCAGGTCGAGCAGGTTGTCGTAAAATTTCTGCCACTCCGGTTTAACCTTCACCAGGGGCCTTGCAATCCGCGCGTCCTGCTTCGAAATCCGGGCCATCGGACGGCCCAAAATGGAGTCCGTCGTCGCTGAACCCACGAACTTGCGCTTATGATCCGGTTTTGATGTCGGCTTCACCACAAAGCTACTCTCCGGTTTCGATTCCGGTTTGGCCGCCGCTTTCGATGCAGGCTTATCCACAATGATTTTCTTTGCTGACACCATACCTGGTTACGGTTTGTTGATTTTCGTTCGTCGCATCCTCGCCTCCACTAGGCATTCGGACCTGTTTTCCCGCTCGAAGGCCGCGCAAAGTAGCAAGAGAACTGCCGAATGCCACAAGATTTTTAGTACAAAATTATCGGGCGCCCTCAAATCAGCACATCGGCGAGTCCGCACATCCGCGCAGCCACTCGGCCTCATCGACCTCGCCCTACTTTTCTTTCCCCCCGGCATTTGGCACGGCCGCCCTCGTTACGCGATGGCTCGGCGAATTCAAAACTCCATTCTTCCGCGGCGAAACGATCCCCGTCAGTCGAGAATCGGAAAGCTGGCCCAATATTTCAACATTTCCTCAACCGACTCCGGGACCTTGAGGGGGCGAACCACTCGGAACCCAAGGAACTGAGCGTCGGTCAAATACCATTTCGACTTTGGTAACTGGGGGTCACGCATCTTCCAACTCGCGTCACTGGATCGGCGGGCTGCCGAACGCAGGACTTCTGGTTCGTCATCCCACGATCCTCCCCGAGCCACATGCGGGTACTCCGCGAATCCAGGCAGCCATGGGCTTTCCGGGGGAAGTTTGGAATACGCATCCGCTGCGTACCCATCCAGGCACCACTCCGCCACATTGCCGTGCATGTCGAAGAGCCCCCAAGGATTGGGCTTCTTCATCCCCACCTTTTGATATTTCGAATCGGCATTCTTGAAGTGCCACCCGTACTCGTCGAGCGTTGACGCGTCATCCCCAAAGGAATACGCCGTCGTCGTGCCAGCCCGGCAGGCGTACTCCCACTCCCCCTCCGTTGGTAGCCGATAAAAATGGCCCGTTTTCGCAGTCAACCACCGGCAATAGTTGAGCGCAGCAAAATGCGTCATGCTAATGGCCGGAAATCCCTCCTTGCCCATGCCAAAGCTCATTTCGACATACGGCGACGTCGGACGACTGACCGCCTCCGCTTCCAGCCCTTTATAGGGACTCGCGCCGTCGGGCCCAGGCGTCAATGCAATATACAATTCCCGGTTGATGCGTTCTGTGGTCACGTTGGTGCCCTTCTCGAGACCGGGGAACATAAAATTCTCGTACTCGTTCCAGCGCACTTCGGTCGCTCCCATCCAGAAGGCCTCGATGCGAACCTTATGGGCCGGCCCTTCGTCCGGCTTGCGACCCTTTTCTCCATCCGGACTTCCCATGGTGAACGCTGCGGCTGGAATGGGAACCATATCGAACTTGCCGTCCGTTCCCGACAGAACTCCAACGTACGGTTTCATTTCAGCCGCCGACAGGGGCGGGTTATTTGCCTGAACCTTGGCAAAGACTGCCGCGAAAACGGCCTTGTCATCCCGTGTCGTGGAGGAAGTTTCCTCGCGCTGTTTCAAGACCAAGCCATCCGGCCATTCCGCCCCCTGATCGATCCAGTCTCGGATGAGATCCGTGCGCGCTTTGGCCAATGGACCGCCCTTCTTCTTAGGCGGCATGAGATCCTCGTGGTCCGCCGGCAATACGGTGGTTGTGTAAACCTTGCTCGCCTGTGGGTCACCGGGAACGATATCCTTGGATTTGAAAATTTCCAGTTTCACATCCATTCGGAGGTCTCCTTTCGCGTGCCCTTCGTGATGACAGGAGACACAATGGACTTCGAAGATCGGTTGGATTTGCTTCACAAAGTCGATCCTCTCCTTTTGAGCGAGCTGAAACTCCTCCGGCCAGACCGCACCCTGTTCGATCCACGCCTCCAGGGTTGCCTGCTGGGTCGGGTTGAGTTTGTCGCCCTTGGGAGGCATGACATCGTCGTGGTCCGCAGGCAGTGTCGTCGAAGTGTACAGCGGCGATTTCGCGGGATCATTCGGCGTTAGCGCGGGCGCCTTCTCGCCCCCTTTGAGAGCTCCGGTCCGATTGACGAGGGAAAGCCCGCCCTTCGGCTTCTCCGGGCCGTGGCACTTGAGGCAGTTCGCCTCAAGGATCGGTTTGACCTGCTTCTTGAAATCGACCGGATCCGCGGCCCGTGCCCCCGCGGAAAGCATCACAACAAGGGCGGCCGCGTTGCTGACGACAAACATTTTCTTCATGCCAATAGTCCGACGATCTTATCCGGCTTCATATTCTGCTGCAAACTCAAGGATGCAAAAATGCGCAGTATCGAATGCCGCACCAAGTCCGGAATAAAGGGGAAAGCCGGAACGAGCCGCCCCGGCCAACGCCAAACGGGCTCACTCCGTCTCAAAACCGTGGCGGATGAACTTCAACGCGCGACAGTTCTCGATTGCCAGCTGTCCCCCAGTTCCCGGAGATTGGGCCGGTGAATTCACTCGAATTATTTCTTCCTGTCCCACCTGTGGGTGCCGTACTGGATCCCGGTTTTCGCCCGGCCGTTCTCGCTCGTCGCAAGTTTGCAACCCAGGCCCACATTCCCGTGCGAATTGCGATCGAGCAGGCGGACGGATCGGTTTTTCATCAACTCACCGGCGTCCTCCCGGCGGGACACCCACAGGCAACAGCCAATGATTTCTTTGTCGAACGATTGGTGAAGTTCCTGCTCTGGAGCCGGGGTGGTTGGCGGATCTGGGTCGACGGCCCGGCCGAGCTCGCCGATTCGCTGCGGCGGCACTACTTGAACGACGCCACCGGGCGGTTCGATTCGGAAATCATCGGCGAACGCATTTATGACCGCCCAATCCGGATCGAATTCACCCGCGAACTTCCCGCAGAGAAGTCCTCCACAGCACCTCTCGGCCGCCATCTCGACGGGTGCCGGATCGGATTTGATCTGGGCGGCAGCGATCGCAAAGTGGCGGCGGTACGGGACGGCGAAGTCGTCTTCAGTGAGGAGACGGTTTGGGACCCGTATTTCCAGGCGGATCCGCAGTATCACATCGACGGCATCCAGGATTCCCTGCGTAAAGCGGCAGCCCACCTTCCGAGAGTGGATGCGATTGGAGGGAGTGCGGCCGGCGTTTACGTGAACAACCGGGTCAAGGTGGCATCGCTTTTCCGCGGGGTTCCCAGCGAACTTTTTAACTCGCGCGTGAGGGACCTCTTCCTTGAGTTGCGTGGGGCCTGGGGTGGCATTCCGTTTGATGTGGTCAATGACGGAGAGATCACTGCCCTCTCCGGTTCCATGTCCTTAGGCGACAACGCCGTCCTGGGCCTGTCCATGGGGACGAGCACGGCGGGGGGGTACGTCACGCCCGAGGGAAACATTACGAGCTGGCTAAATGAATTGGCCTTTACGCCATTTGACTATTCGCCCGCGGCCCGTCATGATGAATGGTCCGGAGACTTCGGCTGTGGCGTCCAATGCTTTTCCCAACAGGCCGTGGGAAGGCTCCTCGCTCCCGCTGGCATCGAAGGGACCGCTGAACTGCCGCTCCCGGAGAAACTCAAGCACGTGCAGCAACTCATGGCCAACGATGACCCTCGCGCCCGGAAGATTTATGAAACCATCGGGACCTATCTGGGCTATGGAGTGGCTCACCTGGCGGACTTCCATATACTTCGTCATGTGCTGGTGCTGGGCCGGGTGACCTCCGGCGTCGGCGGCGATATCATCCTTTCCAAGGCTCGTGAGGTCCTTGCCACGGAATTCCCCGAATTGGCCGGGCAGATCGCCCTGCACATGCCCGACGAAAAGGAGAAGAGGCACGGACAAGCCATTGCAGCTGCAAGTCTGCCGATCATCTCGTAGGATTTCGAGGCCCGTTCAGCGGATAAAGTCGCACCAATGCTGTTCAATTCCTTGCATTTTCTGGCGTTTTTCACGCTGGTGACGCCGCTGTATTATCTACTTCCCCACCGGTATCGCGCCCTCTTTCTGCTGGCAGGCAGTTGCTATTTCTACATGGCCTTTGTGCCGGTCTACATCCTGATCCTCGGGTTCACCATCCTCATCGACTACGTCGCCGGCATCGGCCTGGATCGGACGAAGGGATCGCGAAGGAAATGGCTCCTGATCGCGAGCTTGGTCGCCAATATCAGCGTGCTCGCCGTCTTCAAGTACTACAACTTCATCAACGAAAGTCTCAGCGGTATATTGAATCTTTGGGGCGCGGAGAATCCGTTTCCGATGCTCTCCATCCTTCTGCCGATCGGCCTATCGTTCCACACGTTTCAAGCCATGAGCTACACGATCGAGGTGTACCGGGGGAATCAACGCTCCGAACCCAACCTGGTGATCTATTCGCTCTACGTAATGTTTTACCCCCAATTGGTGGCGGGCCCGATCGAACGGCCTCAAAATCTCCTGCGTCAGTTCCGCGAAGAACACGAGTTCGATTATCAACGAATCGTGGAGGGTCTAAAGCTCATGGCGTGGGGCCTCTTTAAAAAGGTCGTGATAGCCGACCGTCTGGCTCCCTTGCCCGATGCTATTTTCAACGATGTCCAACAATATCACGGACTCGGACTTGCCCTCGCCATCGGGGCGTTTTCTGTTCAGATATATTGCGACTTCTCGGGTTACTCCGACATCGCCATCGGTGCCGCCCGGGTCATGGGTTTCACGTTGATGACCAATTTCGATCGACCCTACCACGCCCGCACCATCGCTGAATTCTGGAGGCGCTGGCATATCTCCCTTACGACCTGGTTCAAAGACTATCTCTACATTCCCCTCGGCGGCAGCCGCGTACCGGTCCCTCGTTGGTACTTGAATCTGGTGATTGTATTCGTCATCAGCGGCCTCTGGCACGGACCCAATTGGACGTTTGTACTCTGGGGGCTCTTGCATTCATTCTACCTCATCTTCGGCCTGCTCACGCAGCGCACCCGAGACATTCTCCGCAAGGCATCCGGACTCTCCGCCCGGCCGAACCTGGCCGCCGCAGTTCAAAGGCTCTGCACCTTCACCCTGGTCACGATTGCCTGGGTTTTTTTCCGGGCGAACACCGTACAAGACGCACTCTATGTGCTCACCCATCTAACGCAGGGCCTCCAGCAGGACATCAACAACCTCATCTACCAACGCCAGCTCAACCTGGGCTTCGGCCAGCGTGACCTACTGATCGCTCTGGCAGCCGTCGCCTTCATGGAGTTTGTTCACTGGGCGCAGTACCGAGGCAGTGTCTCCCGCTGGATTTCGCAACAACCTGGGTACATTCGCTGGCCATTGTACTATGCGGCGGTCTTGACCATCGTCTTTCTCGGAGTCCACGGAGACAGACAGTTTATCTACTTTCAGTTCTGATTATGAGGCCGCGGCACATCGAACTCCTGATAAAGATTGCCCTCGCGGTAGCGCCTCTGATCGTCCTCGCCGCAATCTACCTGCTCACCGATCCCTTCAAGGTGCTGCATCGATATCGCTCTTACTATGAGTCCGAAAAACCCTGCGTGATCTCCCTGAACCGGGATTTCGTATCGGTCCAGACACTGCTCCAAAACCGTCAGCTCTATCCTTACGACTCCTTCATCCTGGGCAATTCCCGATCGCTGTTTTACGAGGTTGCCGACTGGCAGCAAAGCACTCGCTCCACACATTCTTTTCATTTGGATGCCTACGGTGAATCATTGGTCGGCATTCATGCCAAAATACGTCTGCTGGACCGCCTGGGAATCCCGCTGCGAAACGTTCTGCTCATACTCGACTACGAAACGCTCAAGACGGCGGAAACGCGGCGCGGTCATATCTTCACAAAGCATCCGGCTCTCACGGGACAGTCGCGCTTCGGCTTTCAATTGGAATTCTTCAAATCATTCTATAACCCACTGTTCCTGAAATCCTACCTGCCCTACCTGCTCCTCCGGCAGATCAAGCCGTACATGCTTCAGGATTTCATGCTGGATGACCGCCCCATGCGGTACGATCTGCGTAGCAACGAAATCCAGTTTTTGGAAATGGAAACTCGAATCGCGCACGATCCGGACAGTTTCTATGGTCCACGCACCCATCTCTTCTACACCCGACCTTCCCGCACACAGATGTCCCCGTCCGTCATCCTCGCCCGGCAAAAGGCCCTGTTGAAAGAGATCCGCGAAATACTCGAATCGCGGCGCACGGAGTACCGACTAATCATCAATCCACTATACGATCAACAGAAATTCAACGCAGCGGATCTCGCAATCCTCGTCCAGATCTTTGGCCCGGATCAGGTTTTTGACTATTCCGGCATCAATGACATCACAGCAGATCCCCGAAATTACTACGAAACATACCACTATCGCCCCCACATCGCCCGCCGCATCCTCAAAGAGATCTATTCCCAACCACGGAATCCGCCCCGTAATCCTCAGGAGCCGAATCGCCTATAGCGCCGCATTGTCAATCAGGCGCGTTTTTCCAAGATAAACGGCCAGCGCCATGTGGGCGCCTTGTTGGACCCGTCGCGCAGGTGCCAGGGTTGCTCCGTCAAAAACCTCGATGTAATCCAACCGAGCGTCCGGTTCCGCAGCCACCCGCTTCGCGAGCGTCCTTTTGAGCGAGGCAGCCGGCAAGCCGTTCACGGATTGGCGAACCAAAGCCTGCGCTTCGCATAAGACGCGCCACAGCACCGTCGCCTGGCGACGCTCCGCCGGCGATAGGTAGGCATTCCGTGAGCTCATCGCCAGGCCGTCCGCTTCGCGGTGCGTGGGTGCGACAACCAATTCAATGGGAAAATTCAGATCCGTGATCATCCGTTTGACAACCGCAGCCTGTTGCCAGTCCTTGGCCCCAAACACCGCGATGTCTGGCAGCACGCAGTTGAAGAGCTTCGCAACCACCGTTGTCACACCCCGGAAATGCGTCGCGCGAGAGGCCCCCTCCATTCCCTGGGACAAGCGATCCTCGAGGACCCAAGTGCTGTGCAGTCCTTCGGCACGGCCCGGGTACATGACGGCGTCCGATGGGAGAAAAATCACATCAACACCCGCGTTGCGGCACAACCGCCTGTCGCGAACCAGGTTTCTGGGATACTTCGTGAGATCCTCCGATGGGGCAAACTGGGTAGGATTCACATAAATACTGACGACCACTAATCCAGTGGATCCGACTCTCCGGCGGGCTTCATTCACCAGGCTGATATGACCCGCGTGCAAGTACCCCATGGTGGGAACGAATCCGATCTGTCGGTCAGTCTTTTTTGCGTGTTGAGCCACGCGCTGCATCGCATCGATCTGCTCTACAATTTTCATAGGCGAATCACTTCGGGTGAAGGATACGAAGTCCAGTCACCGTCGTCCAATTCACTGGGCGAACCCGCAGCCGTTTTCATTTTAACTCTTCGGATGTGGACGGAGGACACCGGAATGTGGTTGTGTCGCCACCCTCCGTAGCACCTCCAAGCATCGCTTGCACCGGAGCTCCGATCCGCCATCTTGCTACCTGGAGTTATGCCAAATTACGAGTATGAGATTTGCGACGGAAAATGTGTCGCCTGCGGAGGACGCTTCACCCTGAGACGTCCGTTGAATGCGCCACCACTGGAAAATTGTCCGGCCTGCCGCAAGCCCGTCCGCAAGATGATCAGCGGATTTAGCACACCGACAGTCACCCGGCCTGTCAGCGTGTCGGACGCGAAAAAGGCCGGATTCACCGTCCTAAAGCGAGTCAGCAAGGGGGAGTATGAGCGACAATGAACTCTCCCGAATTGCCGGGAGGCGACAACCGGGGCTATCGGCTGGGAGGTCGAAGATCCTATGACGACACGATGGCATCGAGTACTGGCAAGGGTAAGCGCCTGGAATCCGCTGCCCCGCCGGCCCTCACGGCCAAAGCCCGGCTTGCATTTTCGAGCAGAACACTTTCCGCTTGACGCTGTCGAATTCTAGTTCCAGAGACCGAGAGCCTTTTATGAGCGAATTGAAGCAAATCCAGGACATCCTTGGCCGGACTGCGGCGCGGCAACGGATGCAGCGCGGCTGGCAAGGGCTGTGGCGCGGCGCTTTGGTGGGCGCTTTGGCCTATTTAGGCGCTTTGCTCCTGTTCAAGGTGGCTCCGGTTCCGAAAGAAATGCTGCGATGGTCGGCAATCGCCAGCGTCGCCTGCGCGATCGTGGGATTCCTGATCGGCTGGTTACGGCGGGTAACGCCCGAGGCTGCCGCGCGGTTTCTCGACCAAAAACAACACCTCCAGGAGCGGTTGAGTACAGCTCTCGAATTTTCGAAGGCAGGGAGGACGGATCGATGGAATGACCTCGTCCTTGCGGACGCCACATCCGCAGCAGCCGCGATTGATCCGGCCAAGCTGATGCCTTGGAAACTGCCCCGTTTAGCGCGGTGGGTCGGACTCGCTGCCGTGGCGGCCGTGGGCGTCGGATTTATTCCCGAGTACCGCTCAAAGGCATATGTCGAGAAGAAGAAAGATGCGGAGGTGATCAAGGAGATTGGACAACAACTGGCGAACCTCACCCGGCGTTCGTTGGCGGATCGAAAGCCCGCTCTTGAACCCACGGAGAAGAGCCTTGAAAAAGTCGCCGAACTCGGCGACCGCCTCCAGCAAGCCAAACTGACACGCGAGAACGCCCTGAAAGACCTCGCGAGCGCCACAGACAAACTGAAGCAGGATCTGGGAGCGCTCGGAAAGGACCCGGCCATCCGCCGGCTCGAACGGGCAGCCCGCACACCAGGCAACACACCCACGCAATCCGCCCAAAGCCTCCAGAAGCAAATGGATGCCATCTCAAAGCAGTTGGGAGATAAAGCCGCGCAGAATCCGGATGCAGTGGATCAATTGCAAAAGGACATGCAGGCGCTGAAGGATGCGGCAAAGGGCATGGCCAATCAGGATGGTTCCCAGGGGGCCGCCAGCCGGCAGCAGATGGCGAAGATGGCATCTGAGCTTGCTCGAAAGGCCGAATCCCTGGGGATGCCGCTTCCCAGCCTGGATGAGGCCATCGCCGCGCTGAATTCCGCTCAGGCCGAACAATTCCTCAAAGACCTGAACATCGCCGACCAGGATCTGCAAAAAATGGCTGACATGGCCAAAACGTTGGCCCAACTCCAGCAACAGTCGGAGCGTCTAGGCAAAGATCTTGCTGAGCAGCTGAAAAATGGTCAGGCCCAAGCTGCCATCGAATCCTTGCAGAAGATGCGCGACATGCTCGCGAAGGCTCAGTTAAGCCCCGAGCAGATGCAGAAGTTGGTTCTGGAATTGAAGGAGGCCGTAAAGCCTGGCGAGCAGTATGGGGACGTCGGGAAGTTGCTTGAAAAAGCTACCGCCGAATGCAAGAGCGGTAATAAGTCCGGTGCCGGCAAGGAAATGGCAGCCGCACAGAAAGAGCTGGAAAAGTTGCTGGGCGACATGAGCGACATGGAGGGGCTGATGGCCGCAATGCAGAATTTGCAAAAAGCCCAAATGTGCGTCGGCAACGGTATGGGTTGGGGGCAATGTCCCGGAGGTGTCGGTGGCAAATCTGGAAAACCAACCAGCAAGAGCCGGCGTGGCTATGGCAATTGGTCCAACGAGGACCCATGGGCCATGCCGGATTCCATCTCGGATGGGTGGGACAATTCCGGTCTGCCGGAACGTGCGGACCAAAATTCCAAAGGCCTCACCGATCGGGATTCTTCGCTGCCGGACAATCTTTCTCCAACGAAGGTGAAGGGCCAGTTGCAACCTGGCGGACCCATGCCGTCGATAACTCTACGCGGCGTAAGCATCAAGGGAGACAGTAAGATCGCCTACACCGAGGCAGTGGCCTCCGCACAAACGGATGCACAGACGGCGCTCAGCCAGGAAAAGGTTCCTCGCGCCTATCAAAATACGGTCCGGGATTACTTCGACGACCTTAAGAAGTAAGCCCACTACTCGGCTTTCTTGTTAACCTTCCGTTTCCAGCTCGGGACCGGCTTTGGAGGCCCGGCCGGCTCCCAATCCGCCGTCGCAAAATCAATCCACGAGCGATGCTGATCCGTCAGCGCCTGTGAGCCCACGGCTGCGGCCAGGAACTCCAGTCGCTGTACGACTCCGAACAGGATCCAACGTCCCTTGTGTTCGACAAAAACCAATCCGGAAGAGTCTCCTCCCTCCGCCCGCGCGTCCTCCCCCGTGACAGGAGTCGTACAATGAACGGCACCAACAATTCCATCCCCCATATTATACAACCCGATCCCCTGATTCAGAGCCCAATGGAGTCGACCCACTCCCCCCTTGGAGATGGTCAGCACTCGGTTGGTCAATTCTGTTGGCTTCGTCCCCGCGTACGTTATCCAGGCGATGTTGGTCGCCATTGCCGTGATATTGGTGCTGATCGGAACGGTGTTGGTCACCGCTAAAATTTGGGGAAGAACCTGGAACCATCGCGGGATGCCCCGCCGTACTCGATAGACGGTCAGGTCACGCTCCACCACGCGGCGGTACGTCACCCAATAGGCTTTTCCATCCATGTAGATTTCGTCGTACAGTCCAACGTGTGATGTCGCCAGGAACGTGTGAGGGCCGACCGGCACCGCCAGCCACTGTGAGTTCGGTTTTCCGAGGTAACCGCCGTGGTAGCCGCTCGCGTCCCAGATGCCAGCCCCCAGTTCCGGCGGAGGTGGCTGGGTGTTGTGATCTCGACCCTGTTTGGGGTCCAGAAACACCATCCCATGCCCCACCCCCTGCAGCCAGTACCCGCAGAGCAACAGCCATCCCGCAACTCGTAACACAACAGAGACCGAACTTAGCATTAAACAGCGCATCGACAACATGGATCCAATTACGGAACGAAGTCCACGGCGGGTGCAATCTTCGAAATCGACTTCCGCTGGATCACATCCGGATCTTCCTTTTCAATTTCGCATTTGGCCACAAGAGCGCACCATCACCCCGTGCGGAGTGAACTGAAAGATGCCAGACGAATCGTGGTGAAGCTGGGTACCGGCGTGCTGACGGACAATCTCAAGCGCCCCGACCCCGCGCAGTTTGAGCAACTGGTCGCCCAGGTTGCCGCCCTGCGGCGCCAGGGCCGGCAGGTCGTAGTCGTAACCTCCGGGGCTGTCGGCGCCGGAATGGGTATCCTTGGGTTCGATCGGAGGCCCCAAGAACCCGGCGAATTACAGGCCTGCGCCGCGGTCGGCCAAAGTCGGCTCATGGCCACGTACGAATCTCTGTTTGGCCGTTCGGGCATCGCGGTCGGCCAGGTGCTCCTGACTCACGACGATCTCCGCGACCAGCAGCGCTACGAAAACTCCCGCAGCACTCTCAACACGCTGCTGGACCGGGGCATCGTCCCCATTATCAACGAAAACGATGCGATCTCCTTCACCGAGATCAAATTTGGCGACAACGATAAACTCTCAGCGCTCGTCGCATGCCAGATTGATGCCCAATTGCTCGTAATCCTGACAACCGTCGACGGCGTCATCGAAAATTACGGCCGGCCGGAGGCGTGCGTCCTCCCCACCATTGATCGGATAGACGAGTCGGTAAAGAGCATGGCCGGCGGAACTACCAGTGCGACAGCCGTGGGCGGAATGGCGACAAAGATTGAAGCCGCTCGAATCGTGACACTGTCGGGAATTCCTCTCGTCATCGCGTCAGGCCGCCGGGCCGACGTCCTAGCCCGGATCGTCGACGGAGAAGTTGAAGGAACCCTGTTCCTCCCGTTGCCCAACAAGCTCGCCGAGCGGAAGCGGCGGATTGCCTTTTATCGCAACGCCCGGGGATCACTGCTTGTGGATGACGGTGCGCGGACCGCATTGCGCGAAAATGGACGCAGCCTTCTGGCGGCGGGCATCTTGCAGGCCCGCGGGGATTTTTCTGCCGGGGACTTGGTCCGCATCTGCGATCGAGACGGGATCGAGTTTGCCCGCGGTCTGTCGGCCCTCGATGGTTCAAAACTCCGCGACGTTGGGAGGCAGGTTGGAGTTGAGGTGATCCACAGAGATAACTTGGTTCTACTCTGACCCTTCCAGATTCTTCTCATGCTTCCACCTCCTTCACAACGCCTCTCCCCGGTCCGTCGCCTGCTTGCAATCATGGCATGTCTGCGCTCTCCCGAAGGATGTCCGTGGGACCAGGAACAGAACCATCAAACCCTCCGACACCATGCCGTTGAAGAAGTATACGAACTGATGGACGCCATCGAGGCCGAAGACGATCACGAAATGGCGGAGGAGTTGGGTGACCTGCTATTGCAGGTGATTTTTCACTGCCAACTCGCGCGTGAACGAAAGGCATTTGATTTTGATTCCGTGTGCGATCGGTTGAATGAAAAACTCATCCGCCGCCATCCCCACGTATTCGGTGACACCCAGGTCAAGAATGTCGACCAAGTTTGGGCTAATTGGGAAAAAATCAAACGAGCCGAAAAGAAAGGCTCGCGACATGAGCGAAGCTCTAGTTTGGACGGGATCCCTCGTCATCTACCCGCGCTGATGGGGACCCAAAAACTGTTGAAGAAAGCGATCAAAGCCAAGCTGCTCGCCGAAGCAAAACCGCCCGCCCGTGGCAAAACCTGTGGGGTGCTCGGCCGCGAACTGTTCGACCTCGCCGCCCAATGCCTCGCGCGCGGCTGGTCCGCAGAGGAGTTGCTCCGTTCGGAAACGAAACGCCGAGAGAAGGAACTGCGGCATCTCGAGAAACAGCGCGCCCGCTCAACCACTGCCCACGAGCCATCGCCCCGTAGTCGCGGACGGCAGTCCGCGCAAACCAAGTCCCTGTAACGGTTCATGGTCCCAATTCATGTCCATTTGTTCGAAAACTTCCCTCCCCATGAACCATCGCGTTGTAGTCGCGGACGGCAGTCCGCGCAAACCAAGTCCCTGTAACGGTTCATGGCATCCGGGCTCACACTGTTAAGTTCGGTGGATTCTTCCTCTGGATCGAAGCAGTGACAATTCGCATGAATGAACCACCCCCCGCCCAGGACCCGGAGGAGACGTTCATGCGGCGCGCTCTTTCGCTCGCCCGACGCGGCCGTGGGTTTACCTCACCGAATCCGATGGTGGGCGCCGTCTTGGTTCGAGACGGAGAGATGATCGCCAGCGGCTGGCATCACCGGGTCGGTCTACCCCATGCAGAGATCAAAGCGCTGAACCAGTGCCGAAAGCGCGGAATCTCAGCCCGCGGAGCAACTCTCTTCGTTACTTTAGAACCGTGCTGCACCCATGGCAGAACCCCCCCCTGCACCGACTCCATCATCGCCGCCGGAATCCACCGGGTGATCGTCGGCGCCATTGACCCGAACCCGCACCACGCAGGCCGTGGTTTGGCGCTTCTCCGCAAAGCCGGTATTCACGTGACCGCAGGCGTCATGGCTGATGAATCGAACCGTTTGAACGAGGCGTTCAATCATTGGATCGTCCATCACACTCCATTCGTCACCGCGAAGGCGGCAATGACACTGGATGGAAAAATCGCCACCGCCGACGGCGATTCCCACTGGATTACCTCCGTGACGGCTCGCAAGCACGCGATGACGCTGAGGGCGGGCGCCGATGCCATCCTGGTTGGAATCGGAACGGTTCTCGCCGACGATCCAGCGTTGACGATTCGACAGGCAGCCCGCGGCGGACGGGAGCGAGTGACGGCGCGGCGCAGAATCATTCTCGACGGTCGGGCACGGTCGCCGCTCGACTCCCGGTTGCTGAACGATGCCTTTGCGGACAAGACGATCGTCGTGGTCGGCCTATCCGCGCCTTCCCGTGCTGTAGCCGCCCTCGAGAAAAAAGTAACGGTCCTCCGCGCTCCGGAACGGGATGGAAAAATCAACCTCAGGTGGTTGCTTAGCCAGCTTGGCCGCGACGGAATCACCAGCCTGCTTGTCGAAGGCGGTGGCGAGGTTCATAGCAGCTTCTTTGAAACAAAAGCTGTTCATCGAATCGCCTTTTACTACGGACCCAAAGTGCTCGGCGGCCGGGACGCCCGTAAAGCAGTGGCCGGCGACGGCGTGCGCGATCTCAAAACAGCCTGCGCTCTGACCAATCCAGAATGGGAATGGGTCGGCCCGGATCTTTTCGTGACAGCGAAAGTACGTTCCGACTGATCCGGCGGCCAGCGTAACAGGCGGAGCCAATGGGTCACTACAGGCTGCACGCGTTGTGGCGGTAGCGAATATCGCCGGGTTTTCGACTAACTGTCGGCGTAATAGCGTCACGAAATCCATGCCGGGCAATGAATTTGACGACATCCTGCCGCTGGCAAGATTTCTCGGAGTACGAAAAAAAGGCTCTTCTTCCCGCAGGGAGGAAATGGGTACGCTCTCGACGCGATGGACACCTCGGTTCCAGATCCAGTCTGTTTATTGCGGCCCCGCCGCAAGATCGAAGGGATATCCGCCATCCTGCTGCCTTTCCTAAAGTCGGGGGGGGTCGACTGGCCTGGCTTCACGGCGCATGTGCATCGCACGGCCGCCGCGGGCCTCGTCCCGGCCGTCAATATGGACACCGGGTTCGGCAATCTGCTCGACGATCCCACTCGCCATGAGGTGCTCCGCAGAACACGGATCGAACTCGGTGGCGGACGATTTGTCGCGGGCGCGTTTGTCAGGGACCGGCCGGGAGCGGCATTTGTCGGCGATGGCTACGCGCGCCAAATGGCTATGATCCAACAGGAGGGCGGGACTCCAGTGATTTTTCAGTCCTTCGGTCTCACCGAGCAACCGGATGAACAAATCGTAGCTTCTTATCGGATCTTGGCGGGGTACGCATCGGAATTTATTGGGTTCGAACTCAGCACCCAGTTCGCCCCTTTTGGGAAAATCTACTCACTGGATGTCTATAGCGGGTTGATCGACATTCGCCCCTGTATCGGCGCGAAACATTCCTCGTTGTCGCGTGATCTCGAATGGCAGCGGCTTCGCTTGCGGGACGTCACTCGCCCCGGTTTTCGCGTTTATACAGGCAATGACTTGGCGATCGACATGGTCATGTATGGCAGCGATTACCTCCTCGGCTTGAGTACCTTTGCCCCGGACGTGTTTGCCCGACGGGATGCTGCCTGGGCGGCTGGTGATCCCGCGTTTTACTCTCTGAATGATCTGCTCCAATATCTCGGATTCCTCGCGTTCCGACCGCCCGTCCCCGCCTATAAACATTCTGCTTCCATGTTTTTGAAGCTTCGTGGCTGGATCGATTGCGACGCCACCCATCCGCAGTCTCCCACTAGGCCGGACTCGGATCGCGAGCTTTTGCGGGATATCGTCCAGCGCCTGACACCCTGATATACCATGGCCGAATCGTTCAAACTGATCCGAATTCCGTCGCTCAAAACCGTTGCCGAATTTCGCAGACACGTTGAATCCCTCGGAATTCCCCTGCCCTGCAAGGAGTCTATCGCCTCCGGAGCGGATTCTCCACGCGCAATGCCGGTATCCGATGTTCGCATCAATGGGAAACGCATCGGAGGATCACTTGCCGCCATGAATACGACTCAGACATTTTTCAAATGGATCTCCACCCTGTGCGTCATTGCGAGTTCGGCTTTGGCTGCCGACGCGGTGAAGGATGCTCAGCGAGCCTCCGGTCCGGACGCCGCAATCGCAGGGCGTGTCCGCAGTCAACACTGGTCATTGCAACCGATAAAAAAGCCTGCCGTTCCGGCGATCGCCCTGCCCGCCGGTTCTTCGGTTCAAACCAATAACAATTGGAGGGTGGACTTGACGTTGGGTAATTCGTCTGCGGCAAATCCCATTGACGCCTTTGTCGCCGCCCGACTCGCCACGAAGGGTTTGTCATTCTCGCCATCTGCCGATCGCACCACGCTGATTCGACGGCTGAGCTTTGATCTCCTCGGCCTGCCGCCGTCGGTGCGGGAAATCGATGATTTTGTCAACAATCGCGCGCCACGGGCCTACGAAGAACTGGTGGAGCGGCTGCTGGCATCGCCCCGATACGGCGAGCGCTGGGGTCGTCATTGGCTCGACGTGGTGCGGTTTACGGAAAGCCAGGGGTTCGAATATGATCGTCTGCGCGACAACGCGTGGCATTACCGGGATTATGTCATTAAAAGTTTCAATGACGATAAACCCTACGATCTCTTCATGAAGGAACAAATCGCGGGCGATGTTCTGGATCCACAATCCATCGACGCGATCATTGGCCCGAGCATGCTGGTCTGCGGGCCCTGGGACGAGGCGGGGAATGCTCAGGCAAACGCGACCCAAAAGGCGATCACGCGGGAAGATGAACTCGAGGATACCATTAGTGTCGTCGGGCAGACGTTCCTCGGTTTAACAATCAATTGCGCGCGGTGCCATGCTCACAAATTCGACCCGATACCTCATGAAGACTATTACCGGATCCGATCGATTTTCGACGGCGTGAAACATGGAGAGCGCCCCATCGTGAGTTCAGACGAGATCGCCGCGCACGAGGCGCAAATTGCCCAGTTGAAGGCGGATATCGCCACCGCCCAAGAGCAGGTGACAAAGCTTAAAGCCGCCGATCCGAAGAGTGCCGATATTGAGCGAGCGGTGGCAGGGGAGAAGGCAGCCCGGGGTTTGCTGGATTCAGTGAAACCTCTTCCTGCGTCCTATATCGGTAAGCGCATCCAACCCGCTCCCACTCGACGTCTCCGGCGTGGGGACGTGACAACACCCGAGGAAGTTGTAACGCCGGCTGCGCTTTCGGCCATTGTCGATCTGGATAACGAGTTTGGCCTGTCAGCGGACGCTCCGGAGGCTGAGCGCCGATTGAGATTCGCCAACT
>SIBK01000135.1 GCA_009695205.1 Pedosphaera sp.
GGACCAAAGTTACGCCCTTGCATTCTGCTCGGCAGAACCATTGGCCGCGGAGCATTTCAGAAATTGAAATCAGAGTCCCGGGAAAAATGAAGAATTCTTCCGTTCAACAATCGCTGACTCGAAAATCACCGTTTCCGTGAGATACACCCGGCGATGATTGAGATGATTACCAGACGTTCGATCACGGTAAACCCGTGATGCCTCGGCGCATCGCTCTATCCTTGCCACCGCAGTCCAAAACCCGACAGGTCCACGGGCGATTCAGCGGAGAGTGGTCGAATTAGTCTTTGTTTACGGCCTGCTTTGTAGTTCCTTGAGTCGGTGATCCGAACTGCAGGCTTGGCAATCGTTTGCCTGTTCTTGCTGATGGGGTGCGGCCTAAAGGCGCCCCCAGCGGCGGAATCATTGGCACATCCGGTGAGTTTTAACCGCGATCTGGCGCCTGTGATCTTCGAACACTGCGCGCCGTGTCACCGGCCGGGACAAAGCGGGCCCTTTACCCTGTTGAATTACGCAGACTGCCTTAAGCACGCTGCCGATCTCGCCGAAGTCACTTCGCGGAAGGCCATGCCGCCTTGGCTGCCGGCGGCGGGATTTGGGAATTTTGCAGGGGAACGCCGTCTTACAGACGCACAAATCGACCTCTTCCGAGCCTGGGTTCGGCAGGGAACGCCGGAAGGGGACCCGCAGGATCGGCCGGTGCCTCCGGAATTCGCCTCAGATTGGCAATTGGGGAAGCCAGATCTCGAAGTTGTGATGCCTGAACCGTTTGTCGTTTCTGCGGCCGGCAGTGATGTATACCGGCATTTCGTCCTGCCAATGACGCTGGATCGGCCTCGTTACGTTCAGGCGGTTGAGTTCCGCCCGGAATCCCGTGCTGTGCATCACGCCTTCATACGGATGGACCGCTCGGGGGAAGCTCGCCGTTTGGACACCCGCGATCCGGAGCCGGGTTTTCCTGGTATGGACACGCCGGTTGGGATCATTTCTCCAGGCGGCTATTTTCTCAGCTGGCAGCCCGGAAAGCGCGCGGCACGCCTGGCGGCCGGCCTCGGATGGAGGGTTGATCCCGGGATGGATCTTGTGGTGCAAGTTCATTTGCAACCGCGGGGCAAACCGGAACCGGTGGCGGTGCGGGTCGGGTTGTGGTTCACGGACGAGCCCCCAACGCAGACACCGGTAAAGATTGGGCTGACGTCGTATGCGATCGACATTCCGCCTGGCGCTAGGAACTACACAGTCACGGATGAGCTCACGCTGCCGGCAGAGGTCGCCGTGTTGGCGGTGCTGCCGCACACGCACTATCTGGGCCGCAGTTTGGAGGGTGTGGCTCGCCTTCCGGACGGAACCGAGAAATGGCTCCTCTATATTCCCCAGTGGGATTTCAACTGGCAGGGGGATTATCAATATAAGGAACCCGTAGCGCTCCCCCGGGGCACCGTGATCCGCATGAAGTACACGTTTGATAACTCGGCCGAGAATCCACGCAACCCCAACCATCCTCCGCAGCATGTCGGTTTCGGAATGAGCACCACCAATGAAATGGCGGAACTCTGGCTTCAGATGCTTCCAAAAGACCCGAACGATCTCGCCGCTCTCAACCAAATGCTACTGGAACGGGTAGGCCGGGACGCCGTGGACTTCAATCAATACCGGCTTCGGCAGAATCCGCGGGACGCCCGCGCGATGATAAACCTTGGGGTCGCCAAACTGATGGCCCGGCAGGCCGACGAAGCCTGGAGCTTCTTCCAGACCGCGATCGAGGTGGAACCGGGCAATGCCGAAGCGCATTATCAGCGGGGAGTAATGCTCCGAATGCGGAATCGCGACGACGAGGCCGTCTCGTCGTTCCGCACCGCATTGAAATTCGAACCGCGCCATGGCAGAGCCTGGGGAAATCTGGGGCTCATTGCCCTCGAGAAAAATCAACGTGGCGAAGCGAGAGTGAATTTCACCAACGCGCTCGAAGCGGATCCCAGCGACGTAATGGCCTTGGAACAACTAGCCCGCCTAGACCTCGCATCAGGCCAGAGGACATCGGCAATCAGGCGGGTACGCGAGGCCCTACAGCGGGATGAGAACGACCCTGCCATTCGTGAGTTGGCCCGGGAACTTGGTCTCCCTGCCCGGCCGGACCGAAAATAGCATTTGCGCATGAGACCCATCGACGCGTTTCGGTATTGTCCCCGTTGCGCCAACGCTCTGCCCAAACGCGATGCCAAAGTGATGTTCATCGACTGCCCCACCTGTGGCTTTCGATACTATTTCAATCCGGCGGCAGCGGTCGCCGCGTTTGCACTGCGAGCGGATGGGCACGTCCTCCTGATCCGTCGCGCCTGCGAACCATCCATTGGCCGGCTGGCACCTCCCGGTGGGTTCGTCGAACCCGGGGAAACTTATGAGGGCGCCTTGCTCCGGGAATTTCGCGAAGAAGTGGGCATTGAGCCCACCGGACTCCGTTACCTCTGTTCGCAACCCAATCGATACACCTACCGCGATCTGGTCTATCAGGTGCTGGACCTCTATTTCGTTGCACGGGTCGACGGCCCGACCGGCGTTGTCGACTCGAACGAGGTGTCGGCCGTTTGCTGGACAAACCCCCGCGACGTATCCCCCGCCGACCTGGCGTTTGATTCGACCCGCAAGGCATACGAACAATTCCTTCAAACGTTCTGAGCCTCAAACAGCTGCCGTTCACCCACCCGGCTTGCCATCGTGCACATCCCCTTTACCTTGTAAGCCATGCAGATGCCCGCTCGGTCGAGCGTGATGATTCTCAACACGGTGCTCTTTCCAGGCGCGGTGTTGCCACTGCGTATTTTTGAGACCCGGTATCGCGAAATGCTCCGTGCCGCCCTCGCAGGCGAGCGGATGTTCGCCATCGCCATGCAACGGCCCGGATTCCGCGCCGAATCCCCCTGCCCCATTGCGTGTCTCGGGTTGATCCGCGCATCGGTCGAGAATCCCGATGGCACGTCGAATTTAATTCTGCAGGGCGTGACCCGCATCCGCCTGAAGCGCATCATTAACTACAAACCCTTCCGGCAGTATCGCATCGAACTTCTCGCACCGACTCCGAAGGAAAGCCTGATCGTCGACGCCCTCCGCTCACGGGTCCTCGAACTCGCCGAGGCCCGCGCCAGGCAGGGAATTTCTCTGCCGCTGGATGCCTTCAAAAAAGCCGCAGGAGAATTCGACAGCCTTAGGACGATTGACCGGTTCATCGAGTCGCTCGCGCAATGGCCCGATGCCGGTCAGCTTGCCGACCTCGTCGCACGGCTATTCCTGCAAGGTAATCCCCGAGCTCAACAAACAGTTCTTGAAGCCGTCGAAACGGAACGACGTCTGAAGCAGCTCGTCCAACTCCTCATGGGTGAGGTCGTGAGGGCTCAAGCAAAAGGGTAAGAAACATGAAACCCCAAAGTGGCCCAGCGACTTCCGAAGAGCATGCCTTAAGAGACCGTCAGGCAGCGCTTTTCTCCCAATTGGTGACGGGACACGGTCAGATGGCTCTGATGTTTCTCGGCAAGCTTCCCAATCCCCAAACTGGCAATGTCGAGATGCCGATCCTCGAGGCGGCACGCACGTTCATGGATCAGTTGGAGATGCTGCAGGAAAAAACGCAGGGTAATATTTCCGCGGACGAAATTCGCGTCCTGGAAAAAACTCTTTCCACTACCCGAACGGCCTTCGTCGAAGTCGTGGCCGCTCTTAACCGTGGCGACGCTGACGCGTTCCAGCCGGCGATTGAATGACGCGTGAATGTTGTGTCCAAAATCCGTGTTTCCAAGGTGCGCCGTAAAATCCCGGGCCGCGAAGCCGTAACGCACTGGGAATTGGGTGAGCGAAAACGCCGCGTATTCGATGAGTTGGCCATTGAGGAGCCTCTGGAAATCCGCGTCGATACCCGCTCTGTCACCATCACCATGCGGACGCCGGGGCACGACGACGAGCTCGCGGCGGGGTTCTTGCTCACCGAAGGTTTGCTGCGATCCGCCGCGGACATTCGCGACATCCGCGCCCACCCGCGAAACGCGCGGGGCAATAGCCTTGATATATTCTTGTCTCCCGAAGTGACGGTCGATTTCGCGAAACTGACCCGTCATGTATTCGCGACCTCGTCCTGCGGCCTATGTGGAAAGGCGTGCATCGAGTCCGTGCAACAGCAGTTTCCACCCGTCCGGCAGCGATTTCTAGTGTCCGCAATGACCTTGCTTTCCCTTCCGGACGTGATGCGAGCCGCTCAGGAAGCCTTTTCGCGAACAGGCGGACTTCATGCGGCGGGGCTCTTTTCGTCGAAGGGTAAATTACTTGTATTGCGTGAAGACGTGGGACGTCACAATGCGGTAGACAAGGTTCTCGGTCATGCCTTGCTATACCGGTTCCCGACCCTGGCACAGTCCATCCTGCTTGTCAGCGGAAGGGCATCCTTTGAGATCCTCCAGAAAGCGCTGGCTGCCCAAGTTGCCGTGGTGGCTGCGGTGAGCGCTCCGTCGAGCCTCGCGGTTCAGTTTGCGCGAAGGAGTGGCCAGACGCTGGTCGGTTTCCTTCGGGCCGGCCGTTTCAACGTGTACACCGGGGAAGGCCGCATCCGTTATCCCACGACCGCGGGGAAGCGGCGTGCTGTGTGAGAAGCGCGCCAACAGTTCCATGAACCCACGGCAGATTGCGCCGCGCGATTATGTCAGACCCGCTCCACGACATTTGGCGGATCAACTCACTTCAGGGAATCGAACCATTTTTGAATGGCGAAAAGCGTAAACGGAACACACGTTTTGTGGTCTCCCTGCGAAAACGGATCATGCAGAGTGACATGGGTCGCCCCGAGTTGCTGAAACCGCTGGAGGGCAATGAATAGGTCATTGGAATCAGCAGCGACAACGTGCCCCGCGTCGAAGGCAATCCAAGGGATGGTGCCAGCCCATGCAATCCCTATCCACCGACGTGCGGCGCATAAAAGAAAAAGACCGACCGACGGAAACACCGTCGGCCGGTCTATAGATCTGGGCACTGCGTGCAATTCCTGCGATGCCTCAGTGATTATTTGTTGTCACCACCGCCGTCGTCACTTCCGAGTTTGTCGATCAGCGTTATGAGCGGGAGAAATAGAGCGATGACGATCGAACCGACGATGACGGCGAGAAACACGATCATGATCGGTTCCAGCAGCGACGTCATGGCTGAGACAGCATTGTCGACTTCGTCATCGTAGTTGTCGGCAATTTTGGTCAACATTTCGGGCAGGGCGCCGGTTTGTTCACCGACATCCACCATGGAGATCACCATGGGAGGGAACACGCCTGATGCCTCGAGCGGGGCGGTGATGGTTTCCCCTTGCTTGACACTATCATGGACGGCCTGGACAGCGTTGGAAATGATCACGTTGCCGGACGTTTCCCGGACAATATTGAGAGCCTGGAGAATGGGCACACCGGAGCTTACGAGTGTGCCGAGCGTCCGGGCGAATCGGGCGATGGCGACTTTGCTCATGACCGGACCCAAGACGGGAAAGTGGAGTTTCAACTTGTCAAACAGCCGCCGGCCCAGCTTGGTGCGAAGCGATAGGCGGAAAAGGATGAACGTGGCCACGCCTCCCATGGCCACATAGAGAAAGTGGTTCGCGACGGTGTCGGAAATATTCAGGATGAATTGCGTGAAGGCCGGCATGCCGGCGCCGCCGAGTAGGTCGGCGAAGATGGCCTTGAACTTGGGTACGACGACGACGAGCAGGAGGATAAGAATGCCACCCGCCACCACCATCACCGCTGCGGGATAGAACATGGCGGCGATGACCTTGCCCTTGATTTTCTGGGACTTCTCCATGAACTCGGAGAGACGATTGAGGACGACTTCCAGGACACCGCCGAGTTCACCGGCCCTGACCATGTTGATGAAGAGTTTATTAAAAACCCGAGGATGCTGAGCCAATCCTTCAGAAAACGTGCTACCGCCTTCAATGGATACACCGAGGTCACTCAGAATCCGCTTCAAAGTGGGGTTTCTTTCCTGTTTCTCAAGCACTCGAAGCCCGCGTAGCAACGGAAGACCGGCGTCCACCAACGTCGCCAGCTGCCGGGTGAAAGTCGTCAGTACCTTGGACTTCACGCCGCCGCCAAAGCCCGGGATACGAATGTTAATATTCCCGCTCTTTTTCTTCTTCGACTTGCCGCCGGCAGCAACGGGTTTCGCACCCTTTTTCTTGTCGTCCTTCGCCTTCTCGGCTTTTGCTTCGATTACCTTGGTTGGGAAGAATCCCATTTCCTTCAGGCGGTTGATGGCGTCCGCCTGACTGTTGACGTCCAACGATCCCTTGGTTTCTTTGCCGCGGGAATCCATCGCTACGTAATCAAACTTTGGCATAAAGATCCTGTGACTTGAGGTGGCGTCTGAGCTGATAGACTGCGTCTTCTAATTGCAGCTTGAGGCATACTTCAGGTGTACCTCAGCACTTCTTCCACGGTGGTGAGACCGTCAAAAATCGATCGGAGTCCGTCTTCGCGGATGGGGATCATACCCATCTCAATTGCCTTCTGACGAACGACCACTGTGGGCGCACGTTCGTTGATTAGATTGCGCACGGCATCATTGATCACCAGCAACTCATAGATGCCCTTCCGGCCACGGTAGCCGGTATCACTGCAGTTGCCGCAGCCCCTTCCATAGAAAAATGCCTTGTCCCCGACGTCATGCGGGGAAAGGTTTAGCAAGGCCAACTGCTCCGAGGTCGGCTCAAAAGACGACTTACATTGCTTGCAGATGGTGCGAACGAGCCGTTGGGCGAGCACCGCTAGCAGGGTGGAAGATATGAGGAACGGCTCAACGCCCATATCCACGAGACGGGTCACAGCTCCCGCGGAATCGTTCGTGTGGAGAGTCGACAGCACCAAGTGACCCGTCAAAGACGCCTGAATCGCGATCTGGGCCGTTTCCAGATCGCGCATTTCACCCAGCATGATGATGTCTGGATCCTGACGGAGGAAGGCCCGCAAGGCTTTCATGAACGTCATCCCGGCGCCTTCATTGACCGGAACCTGTATGATTCCTTCGATGTCAAACTCCACCGGATCCTCGACCGTCAGCAGTTTGGAATCGATGGTATTGATGCGCCGCAAACAAGAGTAAAGGGTCGTGGTTTTGCCGGATCCTGTTGGTCCGGTAACCACAAAGATTCCATTGGGTTGTTGGATCGTCTCCGAGACGTAGTCCATGATATGCTTGGGGAGTCCGAGCACTTCGAGCTCAAGCCCGAGGACTGAGCGGTCGAGGACACGCAAAACCACGGATTCGCCAAACGCCGTGGGAAGAGTGGACACGCGAAGATCCACCTGTTTTCCAGCAATGTTCACCGAGATGCGGCCATCCTGCGGCATGCGGCGCTCGGAAATATTCATGTTGGCCATGACCTTGATGCGGGAGGTCACGGGCATGGCGAGGTGCCGAGGTGGCGGTGCCATCTCGTACAGCGCACCATCCACACGATAGCGAATCTTGAACTCGTCTTCGAACGGTTCGAAGTGAATGTCGGACGCTCGGTCGTGCACCGCCTGCATGAGGACGAGATTTACGAACTTGACGATCGGGGCGTCGTTAACAATGGCGTCCAGTTTGAGAAGGCCGGCGTCGACCTCGTCGACCTCCCGGGCAACGTCGGTGTCGGCGCCTAACTCTTTCAGCAGGTCCGCGTAGCCCCCACCGCCCGCGGCCGGATAGAATTTCTCGATTCCCTTGCTGATGACGCTTGGGTCCGCGACCACCAGTTGAATCTGGAACTTCACGGTGAACCCCAGCTCATCCACGAGCGACGGGTTCAAAGGGTCGATCAGGGCCACCTGCACCGTGTCGCCGTACAGCGCCACCGGCAGACACTGGTTCATCCGGGCCAATTCGGCCGGCACGGTGGCAATCGTTTCCGCCGAAATATCGTTGAGATCGACAGAAACCACCGAGGTGCCCAGGTGGTCCGCCACAATTTGCAGGGCGGAATCTATGTCCAACAGCCCGTAGTCCACAACAACCTGAAGTGCGGGCTTGCCGCTCCGGCTCATTTCCTGGAAGACCTCTTCGAGCTGAAGATCGTCGATGAGTCCGCGCTCTTTGATGAGAGAGAGGAGCGGATTGGAAGAGAGGTCCATGGCAGAATTCGCGGAATTCGGACTACCGTTTAGCACTCATTTCGGCAGCGGCCTTGGCCGCCTTGACCTCCTGCAGTTTCATGAGGACGGTGGTCGGGTCCTGAGACTTCGTGATGACCTCCTCTTCAGCGATCAATCCCGCCTCGTACTTTTCGAGCAAGAAGCTGTCGAGGGTCACCATGCCGTACTTTGCACCGGTCTGGATATCCGACTGGATGCGGAAGGTCTTGTTGTCGCGGATGAGGGCGGCGATGGAAGGAGTGTTCACCATGATTTCAAACACAGCGACCCGGCCGGGCTTGTCGTGCCGCGGGATGAGCAACTGAGAGATGACCGCCTGGAGAACGGTGGAAACCTGGATACGGATCTGCTCCTGTTGATTTTGCGGGAAGGCGTTGACGATACGATCGATGGTCTTCGCCGCGCCGGTGGTGTGGAGCGTCCCGAATACAAGGTGGCCCGTTTCAGCAGCGGTGATGGCTGCGTCCATTGTCTCGAGATCCCGCAATTCACCCACCAGAATAATATCCGGATCCTGCCGCAAGGCGCGCCGAATAGCCTCGGCAAAGCTCGGTACGTCAATATTCACCTCCCGTTGGGTTACCACAGCCTTCTTGTGTTTATGGTAATACTCGATCGGGTCTTCGACGGTGATGATGTGAGCCTCGTCGCGTTCCTCGTTCAGGATGTTGATGAGAGAGGCGAGAGTGGTGGTTTTGCCGGAGCCAGTAGGGCCGGTAACGAGGATCAGTCCGCGAGGTTTGTAGAGGAGATCCCGGACCGATGCCGGGATACCAATCTGCTCCATGGTGAGGAGCTTGCTGGGAATTTGCCGTAGCACGAGGGCTAAGTTGCCCTTTTCCTTGAAGGCACTCACCCGGAAGCGCGCTAGCTCACCAAACGCGAACCCAAAGTCAGCACCCCCTTTTTCGCGGATTTGTTGAACATGATCCTCCGATGTAATTGACCTCATCAGTTCCTCGGTATCCTCGGGTCGGAGTGCAGGCCCTTCAACGCGTTGCAGAATACCGTGAACCCGGACCACCGGCGGAATGCCCACACGAATGTGGAGATCGGAGGATCCCTCCGAAATGACAAGCTGCAGCAAATCAGCCATTTGATACGACATAACAGAAAAATATTTCTTATCTCGGCTTTGATTCCCGGGGTATGAAACTCCGCGGCACCAAACTACTCCGCAGCTTTATGAGCAATTCTGTTGCCATGCGATAGAGGATTTTACCAAGGAAATTCTCAGTCAGCATCCGTCACAGTGGCTCGAATGACCTCCTCAGCGGTGGTCACTCCTGCTAAAACCTTCCGAACACCGTCCTCCCGCAGCGTCCGCATTCCGATCTCTCTCGCCTTGTTGCGGAGGACATACGAAGGAACGCGATCGAAGATCATCTTCCGGGCTTCATCATTGATCGTGAAGATCTCGAATATACCCATCCGGCCCCGGCATCCCGTCTTGTTGCATTCCGAACATCCGCGGCCCTTCTGAATCTTGGCACCGGTCGTCTGTTCCTGGGTCAATCCCAGAATCCGCATTTCACTCTCCGTCAGTGTGGCTGGGCCGAGACATTTTTTGCAGATTTTGCGAACGAGACGCTGGGCCATCAGGCATCGGGCTGCGGATGCCACCAGGAATGGTTTTACCCCGATGTCAATCAAACGAGCGACGGCGCTAGGGGCATCGTTGGTGTGCAGGGTGGAGAATACCAAGTGACCCGTCAGCGAAGCATTAATGGCAATGGAGGCCGTCTCCAGGTCACGAATTTCCCCCAGCATGATCACATTCGGGGACTGGCGGAGCATGGCACGGAGAGCCATCGCAAAGGTAAACCCAATCAATTCATGCACCTGCACCTGGTTGATGCCGGCCAGCATGTATTCCACGGGGTCCTCGACCGTGATAATTTTGCGGTCGGGACGATTGATGTAATTGAGACAGGAATAGAGCGTAGTGGTTTTCCCAGAACCGGTTGGGCCCGTGACCAAGAGAATTCCGTCCGGCAAAGCGATCAACCGCTCGAAGGACTGCTGATCGTCCGCCATGAAACCCAATTCGCTCAACCCCAGTTTCAGGCCGGATTTGTCGAGAATACGCATTACGATCGACTCCCCGTGGGTCGTCGGGAGGCAGCTGACGCGCAGATCGATCGTCTTGCCCCCCACGTTTGCCTGGATACGACCGTCCTGGGGAATACGTCGCTCTGCAATCGACATGCCCGACTGGATCTTGAGCCGGGCGATGATCGGCGCCTGAAGGCGTTTGGGCGGATTCTTCTGCTCAATCAGCATGCCATCCACGCGATATCGCACTCGAAAGGTTCTCGACATGGGCTCCAGATGGATGTCCGACGCCCGGAATTTGAAGGCATCGACGATCACCTGGTTCACCAGTCGGATGATCGGGGCGTCCACATCGACCTCGTCACCCCCCTCCTCCAACGTGTTGGTGATATTGCCGATTTCGACCTCTCCCTCTGTGATGTCTTGGATCATCTTGCTGACCCCGCCATCGTCCCGTGTCGAACCTCCGTAAAATTTGTTGAGAGCGCTCTGGATATCTTCGTCGCTCGCGACCACCTGCTCCATGGGCTTCCCGAGAGCCACCTGGAGCCCATCGAGATTTTCGATATCCGACGGATCCGAAATCGCAATGACCACGATCCCGTCCTTTAACGCGACCGGGATGGCGTTGTACTTCTTCGCGATGTGTCGCGGCACGGCCGCAATCACGTCATCGGACGGGCGCGCCTGCCCGAGGTTCACGGATTCGACCCCGAAATAGGTCGCCTTGGCCGCGGTCACCATGCCTCGCTCGATCAGCCCCTGTTTCACAAGGGTATCGACCAAGCCCTCGCCCCCCGCCTCCGCGTCTGCCCGCACTTCATCGATTTGGGCATCGGTCATCAGGCCGAGATCCCGCATCGTATCAATCAGATAGTCGTCTTTGGCAGCCACGGATAAAGCGGTTCAGGTAACGTGTCGATTCCACACACCTTCTGGTTAGTCCTGAAGGGAGAGAAAGAGGGAGTTTTACGAAGGGGTTCTCGAATGTCAACGAAACGGGGCGGAGAAATGGCGCCACGCCAATTTCTGTATTCCCGTGTGGATCGTTTCAACCCCCCTTGGACAACCCCCGTTGGCGTTCGTGTCAGTCCACGTTACCGTCCGAATGTGAACAGATTTCCTCACCTCTAAACCAGACACCCACGGGGTCAGTCAATAGTAATGTAAACTCCAAGATCGGCCGCACCAACGTGTCGCTCCTCCCTCATTTTGCCAGCGCTTGGGCTTTTTGCGCAGCGTCAAGCTCCGCAAACGACGGCGCGCGCCATAAGCACAACAGTCCATCTTCACCGCGGCAGAGCAGTGTGTTTTGATCGCCCGTGAAAGTAATTTCGCTGAATGGCGCGATATGCCCCGGCAGCGTGAGCAGCTCACGATAACTTTCCGCATTCCAAAACTTGGCGGTGCCATCCATACTTGTGGTTGCGAGCGTTTTGCCGTCGGGCGAAAAGGATGCGGACTGGACCCAACCGGAGTGGCCCCGCAAGGTCGCGATCTCGCTCAGAGTTGTTACATCCAACAGCTTGGCCGTATTGTCCGAGCTCGATGAAACCAGAACGCGTCCGTCAGGAGAAAACGAAATACGCCCAATTGCATCAGTGTGGCCGAATAGCTTGCGAACTCGATCCCCTGGGGCTAAGGGCCAGATTAATACGTCTCCTTGGAAGTCTCCAATCGCAGCGAGCTTCGAATCTGGCGAGAGTGATGGAATAGATGATAAATTGCTGACCCCGGCAATCGTCCCCACGAGCTGGTGGCTGGCAATATCCCAAAGTCGTAGGGTATTCTCACTTCGATCGAGCACCAGAAACTTGCCGTCGGACAACGGAAAGAGGTGCCCAAGTTGATTTACTGTGTGTGAGCCGACTTCCTTGCCCGTCGCCACTTCGAACAATTTGACGGTATTGCTCACATCGGGCGTTGCCACGTGCTGTCCATCGGGCGCGAAAGTGGCTGTAGTGCGGACCTACCCCCTTCCGGTTCCCCCCAGAGTTGGCGTATTCTCCGCGGCACATGTTTTTTGCGCACCTCAAATCGCAAGAAGAACGGCAAGACCCACACTTATTGGAGTATCGTCGAGAACCGCCGTC
>SIBK01000136.1 GCA_009695205.1 Pedosphaera sp.
CCAAGGTCAGGAAAAAGGAGTGGGTCGTTTGAACAGTCTGTCATGCTCGAAATGAAAGCCAGTGCAGTGCCAATCCCTTTGATAAACCTAGCGCAATTGCACTTTTCTCTCTCCGTTTTCCGCCAGGCTATGATCGATCCGGGTTAGGGATGAAGTTGCCGTTGGCCAGATCCAAGGTGAGTGTGTCATCGCCGCCCAAACCGTTGACCACGATTTGCGAGAGCACCGCGGCAGGCACCGAAAGAACCGGAGGGCCGTTGTTCAGGAAGACATCCAGCATCACCGGATTATTCGGATTCCGGCGTAGGACGATGACGTCGCTCTGGTTGGGCGCGTCCGTGTCTCCGTCAATCTTCAGCACGCCTGGCTTGAGAATGCTGTCCCCGACGTTGTCGAGAGTCCATGCGCCGCGGCCCTGGGTGGCGACGAGGAGCAAGTCGTCGGTCTTGTCATAATCCAGATCGCTCACGATGGCATTGGGCAGGTTCTTCCCGTAACGGGTCCAGACATTGGCGCCCGCCGGGGCCGAAGAGGGGTCGAAAGTCCGATAGACTCCACCCGAACCGGTGAGGAACGCGTTGCCCGTGTTGACCGAAGCGCCCGCGCCGATCAACACCACTTCTTTCCCAGGCGTCGCGGCGGGCTTGACCACCTCGATCGTGCGCAGAGTTCCCGCGTAGGTGGACAGATCGCCGGTGATGTTTCTCCAATTGACACCCTGGTCGGCCGTCATGAAGACCTGCCCAGCGTTGTCGATCACATAAGCCTTCTTCCACTCGTCGGGGTCGATCGCGATATCGACGATGTTCCCACCGGCATAAGCCGTTGCACTAAAAGGCCCGCCCGCCGTCGTCCGCAGATTGAGGGTCGCCCCCGCCCCGACCCAGGCCACCTCCGCATTGGCCACGCCGCCTGAGCGCCCCCCATACGCGAGGGCCGTGATGGGTGAGCCACCCATCGACCCCAATGGAGTGAGAGAATCGCCATCGTTGTAGGACTCGTACAGAATGCTGGTGCCCAGCAGCATTCGGTTGCTGGAAATCGCATTGAGCACGTAGGGCGTGGCATACTGGATTGTGGAATCGATCGTGGTGAGCGGCGCATTATTGAACCCGCCGCCCGTCACTTTCAAATCGACATCGTCGGTCGTGTCCGGAGCACCGTCCCGGACAAATTTGCGGCGGAAATCCCCCAAATTCTGGCCGGACTCGAAATAGACCGAGTACGTGCCGAGAGTATCCTCACGCTGCGCCACCTGCACGATGGTGCCGTCACCGCTCAATACCATGTCCCACTGCAATTCGTCCTCATCCGGTTGCTCCACCGTGGCATTATCCTGCAAGCCGCCAAAGACCGTGTTGTGATTGGAGTCGTAGGCGGCCGATAGGAACTCGGCATTCAGGAGATTGCCATTGAGTGAGGCCCAGGCTGGGCCATCCAGATGCGGGTTGAGATCGTAATTGTTCAGGCGATAAATGCCGCCGTCGGTGGCGGCATACAGATAGGCGCCGAAAACGATTTGCCGCGTATCGGCATGCGGCCGGCCCAACACCGGGCCAAACAATTCATAACTGACAATCGACCGCCAGCCCGCCCCGCGACCGAACATCAGGTTGCCTTCCGTTTCATCCTCCTTCGTATCGCCACCGACAAAAAGATTGGGCTCACCACCGGCAAAACTGCTGGGGCCGAAGGCGATGGCCCCATGCTGGTAGGTTTGACCTTCCGGATCGACCGGGCCGCTGCCGTCATCCGGAATCCCCCAAACCTTCCAGGTGTTATTGACCAGATCCGCTGCGCCATCGCGGTTCGTGTCCGCGGCCAGCGCGGTGGAGGCAAAGTATGAAGCATAGATGCCGGTGATTTGAGATCCGGTATCCGCCGTCTGAATGAGGGCCGTGGCCAGCGTATGGTTGATCGTGTCAATCGCCAGCAAGATGCGGCTCGTCAGGGCGACGTTCGTCAAGACCGGCGACGTTAGAGATACCTTTCCTCCCGTGGTGTAGTTGCCCGTCCCGGTCGAGCCATCCAGGGAGAAATTGTTCGCATTGATCACCGTGACTTTGAACGTGCCGTTGGCAGCCGTGTTGCCCAGGACCCCGGAGATCTGCACTTGCAAACCGCTCGTCAGCCCGTGACCGGCGGCCGTGATGACGATCGGGCTGGCATTGGTGGCCGCAGTAATCGCGGTGCTTGCCGTGAGGCTGTAGGGTGTTGCTTGGCCGTTGAGGACGTTGGAAGTCATCGGCAGCCACTTGAGCGGCAGCCGGAGCACCTGATCACTGGCCGCTGGCGCGCTGTTGGAAACCAGGATCGCCCGATAGATCCCCTGCCCTGGAACCGCCGCGTAGAACGCCGTCGGCTCCGCATACGTCCGCCCGCCCCGGTCCACCACCAGATCGCTCACCGCTCCCGCGGGCAGGCCCGAGCCCAAGCGCGCCGACTCGTTGGACCAGGTGACTCCGCCGTCCGTGCTCAGAAAGACGCCCTGATTGGTGGCGGCGGCGATGATTTGCTTTTCAATTGGACCGAAGTTGTGCAGGGCGGTGTCCCATCCGGTCGGCACGATCCGGACGACAATCGTCCTACCCAGTCCGCCCGTGCCGGGATTAGGCACGAGGCCCGACACCGGTGTCGCGAGCGTATTGGCTTTTGGCGGGCTGGGTATGGCACTCCGCAAGTCCAGGGTCGGGCCGGCAACTCCTGTCGCATACCGCAACTCCGACCCGGCAGCGCCGCCAGGCAACCTCAGATAAATATTGGCGCCCGTCGCCCCTGCTGGCAACGCCGGCAGCGTCACGCGCGGGATATTGCCCGCGGCCACCGTGACCGGCGCCGGAGTTGGCAAGGGCAGAGTCTCCCCGGTGGCATTCATCCAGGTGTAGGTGACGAAATATTGGCCGGCTGCCAGGCTCCCGCCCGTCGTCCCGCCCCCGGTCGCCGTCACCCAAGTGGTGGGATCCGCTGGCGGGTCGGCCACCGGGGATCCGAAGGCGGTCGTATTGGAAACCGGCAGCGGGTTGGGGATGGGGGCGGACAGCGAAATCGTGGTCGGCGCGGTTGCCGCGTAGAGCACTTCGGTTCCCGCGATCCCATTAGTGGGCGACAGGTAGAAATTAACCCCTTTGGCCCCAGTCGGAAGGGCCACGGTCACTTGCGGGATCGCCGCGCTGCCTGCCGGGACGGTAAACGTGTAGGCGGGCGAAGGGAGGGTCTCACCGGCCGATCCCACCCACGTATGCTCCAGGCGATAGTTGCCCGCCGCCAAAGATCCACTGCTCACGCCGCCACCCGCCGGATTAAAGTTGCCTCCGAAATTGAGCGAGCCGGGGTTGCCAATGACCGGCAGCGTGCTGTTGGCCGCGGGCGGCCCGGGGCTGCCAGGGGCCGCCGGGCTTGAGCTCAAGTCATAGGAGGTGAAGCGAATCGACTCCGTCCCAGGCGCGCCGTTCGTCGGCGTCAGGTAGATATTGACTCCGGTCACCCCCAAAGGCGTGGCCGGCAAAGTCACTTGCGGCACATCCCCAGGGTTGGCCACCGTGAACTGGGCTGACTCCATGCTCGGAGTCGATTCGCCCGTGGCATCGACGTAGGTATATTGCAAATAGTACGTGCCCACCTGCAGGGCACCCCCCGACGGTGAAACCACGTTTACGATTGGCGCCACGGCTGGCACCTGACTGGCCAGCACTTGCCACGAGTTCCCGCCATCGGTGCTCCGCAGCAATCCAGTCAGCGCCCCTCCCGAACCTAAAGAGCTGCTGCCGACTGTGAACGAACCCGCCCCGGCCGACACCGGTCCGGCGCCAATCCCGGCATAGAGCACATTGGGGTTGGAGGGGACCGCGGCAAGCGAGCTGATCGACAGCCCGGGAAATTGATCGGTGAGCGGAACCCAGCGGACATGTTTGGGGTCCAGCAACGTCGATTGATCCACGGCGTTGGCATTGTCCGTCCGCCAGATTCCGCCGTTAACCGTCCCGACAAAGATCTGATTGGAAGAAGTCGCCACGATGGCGTTAATGGCCCCGGACACCTCGTCGTCGGGATAGGCGCTGGCCTGCCCATCCTCCCGCGGCTGCGGACCTTGCTGCTCGAAATCCGGACTGCCTTCCACCGTCGCAGCCGCGACCGCATCCAAGGGGCCCGAACCGGACTCAGCATGGGCAAAGCCAAGCAAATGCCTGGCTTCATGATCGATCACCCCCACCAACGCGGCCGTCTCCTCCGTCAATCCGCCCTGTCCGAGAACGCCTAGGAGCCTGTCGGACTTAGCTCGTTTTCGGACAAAATCATTGATTTTGGACCATCAAAACACCTTCACCGAAAATCAAAACGCGTCATATCGAATCGTAGAGCGTTGGATTTAATACGTGTACGTAAGTCCGACAGGCTGCTAGCACCTTCTCGCTGAAGACAAAGGCCCGGTCGCTTCGGTCCTGGTTGCCCACATCCACCTTCTCGGCAAGGCCGAGAAACGAGCCGTATGCCTCGAAGGCCGAACCATCCCCACCCACATGGATCGTCGAATACTCTCCGGAAGGCTCTGGCGGCCCGGTGGTGAAGGTTACACCCAGGAGAGCGAACTGTTTGTTCAACGAATCGAGAGTTCCGTGAATGATGGCGTTGGCATCTCCCATCCTACCGCTCGGAAGCTGAAAGGCCGGAACTTCCACGTTTTCGACGCGTACCGGACCGTCATAAATAACCGCGGCAGCGCCCTTAAAGTTAAGGAAAATTACCTGCCCTTTCAGAGCTGAGGGATCGTCGCACACTTCGTGTAAGGCGGGCAGGAGATCTGGCTGCGCCATCGCAAGCGCCAAATCGGTCGCCGCCTCGGGCAATGGGACGGCCGAGGTGCCATCGAGATCCGTTCCGGGAGAAACCATCGACTCCTCCTGAGCCAAGGCCAACTCCTCGGCTCCGTCGAACATCAAGCCAAAGCCATGTTCATCGGGCGAAGCTGGAGCGTTCCCCATTTCGGAGTGGATTTCAATCGCAGCGGAATCCAAGCTCGAACGGGCCTCGCAGTGAGTAAAGCCCACGACATCCGCCGACAATAGGATTCTCGGTTCCAGCGCCTGAAGCTGAAACTCACGGTAAGAATCCTCACGTTTCATTCCTGTGCAAGATTGGGAACGTTCTTGGTGTATCAACAGTGACCGATATTTCTGGAACGGCGTCACCGTAGGCTACGGCCAGCGATAGGCAACGGGAATCGACCGCTCCGGCAAAATGAGCCGGGTTGCAGGAAACAATTACTGATTCACCATCTGCCCATATTCTGCCGCGCCGAGCAGCGCGCCCACATCGCCTGGATTGGAAAGTTTGACCTTGTAGAACCAGCCGCCGGCATAAGGCTCCGTGTTGACCAGCGCGGGATTTTCTACAACCGCTTCGTTGACCTCGACAACCGTTCCAGTCACAGGAGAGTAGATGTCGCTGGCGGTTTTCACGGACTCCACCACCGCGCATGATTCGCCCGCCTTCAACTCGCGGCCTTTGGCCGGCAGTTCGACGAAGACGACATCGGTCAGCTCGTGTTGAGCGTGGTCTGTGATGCCGATGGTGGCGGTGTCGCCGGTTACGCGGACCCATTCATGAGTCTTCGCGTACTTCAGGTCAGGAGGAACGTTGGTCATAAATCGCGCGTCGCGCTGGCTGGTTTAGGAACTGGCGGCAGATTCGTCAAACAGGTTTCTTGTAAAAGGGCTTTTGAACCACCACCGCCGGGGATCGCCGGCCCCGGATCTCAATCTGAATCGGCGTCCCTGGCTTGGCGAACTCGGGCGGCACATAGCCAAGCCCGATTCCGAGGTTCAACGTGGGACTTGAAGTGCCGCTGACAACTTCGCCTATGTGTCGTTCATCCGGAGCCGCGCTCCAGATCGGATAATGCGGACGGGGCGGTGCCGATTTGTCCGTCATCTTGAACGCAACGGCACGTTTAGCGACGCCTTTCGCCTTTTGTTCTGCCAGAACCGACCTGCCAACAAAATCGCCTTTGTCGAGCGCCACGAAGAATCCTACTCCGGCTTCGATCGGAGTCGTGTTCTCGTCGAGTTCGTGGCCATAGAGCGGGTAGCAAGCTTCGGTGCGCAGTGTGTCACGAGCGCCGAGTCCGCACGGCTTGAGCCCATAGGGCTGGCCCGCTTCCATGATCTGATTCCAGATGGCTTCGATGACCGCAGCAGGAGCGATGACCTCAAAACCATCCTCGCCGGTGTAGCCGGTGCAGGCGACGTAGATCGTCTCGTCGGCAAATCCGAAGAGATCAAATTCATTCTTTCGCAGACTCGAAGCGCGAGCCGCGATTGCCTCGGAGCCGGCGGGACGGGGAATCGCCAGGTCAATGAACTCCCGGACGCGCGGCCCTTGCACAGCGACAGCTCCGAAGATGTCGGAGAGATTCCGCACGTCCACTCGTCCTCGCTCCGGGAAAGCATCATGCCTTTTTTGTAGCCATGCCACATCCTCCTCAATGCGAGAGGCGTTGACGACGAGGAGGAAGTCGAAAGAGCTGATGCGATAAGCGTAAAGGTCATCAATCACACCACCACGTTCATTGCACATCAGCGTGTATTGCCCCTGGCCGAGGTCGAGCTTGCCAATGTTGTTAGTGAGTTGCGCATTGAGGAAATTGGACGCCTCGGCACCCGACACCATCACTTCGCCCATGTGGGAGATGTCAAAAATACCGGCAGCCGTCCGAACCGCATGGTGCTCATCCATGATGCTCGTGTAATGGACGGGCATTTCCCATCCGCCGAATTCAACCAGCCGTGCGCCCAACCGTTGGTGGGCCTCAAAGAGCGGAGTGCGTTTCAACATGTTCCCACTAAAGCGGAAAATGGGATTCGGGAAACAACCAAAATACGGAATTTCCGCCGCCCACGCGTCAGAGTTTGAGTTTGAAACCGAAAAGGTTGAGGCTGGTGGACACGAACAGGATCAACACCGAGCAGAGGACCGAGCGTAAGATTGCCATCGGGAGATTTGCCGCAAGACTCCCATATCCGTCGCTCAAGCTCAGCGCGTTCAGCAAGCTGGGTTGCATTGCTGCAATCAGGTATGCGAGAAGCACGTTTTGTCCGGCAAATGCAAGGGGTTGTGAAATGCATTTCACCGGGCGCACGTCACAGACCAGGTAAGAACCATACCACAACGCCGCAGTGATGGCGCAGGCCCAAAGACACCACGAAGGCGTCGCCTGGTTCTTGCTGATGCCGTAGGCGCCGTTCAAAAGTAGCGCAGCGGCGGCGCAACCGGCGAAGAACCAAAAGGTGAATTTCGTGCGTGCCTTCAAGGTGGTCACGTCGGCTGCGGTGAGAATCGAACCGAGCAGCAAGCCGCCTACGGCAATCGCCGCCTGCGAGCCGAGTGTTCCACCGATGCCGACGATCTTCGCAAGCCAGAATCCTTCAAACGCACCCTGCTTGTCCGCCGCAAAAAGACAAAATAACAGAGCCATGCAACCCAGAATCGCCGTGCGGTTGCCGCGAAAAATCAGATAAACGATGCACGAGACCAAATAAGCCCAGCCGATGAGACCAAGAATTCCATACCAGATGGTGTTAAAGGAAAAGGGATCAAGTGTGATGATGCGCTGGCCTTTTGCATCGCGAAAGACAAACGACAGCCAGATCAGTGCCGCCAACCCGGCAATCCGCACGCAGATGCTGGCAATTCTCCAGACGTTCCAGTCGGACTCCGGAGCCAGGGAGCGCGGCGCAATGGAACAGAAAGCGGCAATGGCCGAAAAATACATCATCACACACCACCAGTTCCCCGACCAGCCCAACGCTGCCGTGTCCGGCGTTTCGTGGACCATCAGAATGCCGATGAACAGCAGTGACATGGTGCGGATGGTGACGTGTCCGAGGGTTCTCCAGACCGATTGGCCCTTTGCCATGCGCCCACCAAGAGACAGAGGAATTGACATTCCCACGATGAACAGGAATGCGGGGAAAACCAAATCCACGAACGTCATTCCACTTCCCCCGCGATGACGGTCGCTGAAATGAACCATCCAGTCGGGCACGATCTTGCCAGCTCCCTCGAGATCGTTCACGAAAATCATCATGAACATCACCAACCCGCGCAATGCGTCGATGGACATGATGCGCTCGGGTTGGGTGGTGGCTGTGTCTTTGGATGTATCGGTGGACATTTGCAAAGCTTGCCAGAACTAATCTACCAAGACGAGGCTCGAAACGGCTGCCCAACGGCGACAAACCCAAGGAAACAGTGGACTCTTTTCATAGAGGATGGCCGCATTGAATGTTCGACCAGCTCGCCGCGGGAGCAAAAAGAGAGATCACTACCAGAGAGATCACTACCAATCTGCAGCATGCCGGATCTGTCTTCGATTTGCCTTGTGGCGCATCCGGTGCGGGGCCTACAATGCGGACACGCATGAATCCGATCCTGAGAATTCTCGCTGCCTTCGCCTGCCTCAGCGCCTGGGCGGCGAGTGCCATCGACACCACCAACACCCGGCTCGTCTCGGACCCTGCTCCCGGATCGAGTGGGATCGCATTCGCCTATGCCAATGATCTCTGGTTTGCCACGCTGGATGGCTCGTCTGTGCGGCGGCTGACCGTTCATCCCGGCGTGGAGTCGGGCCCGCGGCTTTCTCCCGACGGCACGTTGGTCGCGTTCACCGGACGTTACGAGGGGAACACGGATGTCTATGTGGTGCCGGCGGCCGGCGGAATCCCGCAGCGGCTCACCTGGCATCCTGGAGAGGACGTCGCCCTCGGCTTCACGCCAGACGGGAAGTCAGTCCTGTTCTCGTCGCCTCGCGAGGTTTATACGGGACGTTACACCCAGCTTTTCACGGTGCCGGTTCTTGGTGGCTACCCAACGAAGCTGCCGATTCCCAATGCGACCAAGGCCGCGATCGCACCGGACGGACAGACGATCGCCTACGTCCCGCTCCAGGAATCCTTCGGGCAATGGAAACATTACCGAGGCGGCACAGCATCGCGCATCCTGCTGTTCGATGTCGCCACTCAAGAGGCGAAGCAGGTGCCCCAGCCTTCAGGCCGCTGCAATGACACCGACCCGATGTGGGTGGGGGACGCCCTTTACTTTCGGTCGGACCGCGACGGTGAGTTCAACGTTTACGCATTCGACCGGGCCAGCCAGGCGGTCCGGCGTATGACGCAACATGGCGATTTTCCCGTCGTTCATGCCGCGTCCGGCGGAGGCAGAATCGCCTACGAACAGGGCGGCTTCGTTCACCTGCTCGACCCCTTGAAAGGAACAGCCCAGCAAGTCAAGTTGAGCGTGGCGGCCGATCTCATGGAACGTCGTCCGCGCTGGGCCAAAGGCACGAAATGGATCCGGTCGGCCAGCCTTTCCCCCTCCGGCGCCCGCGCAGCCTTCGAGTTCCGTGGCGAAGTGGTGACGGTGCCGCGCGAAAAAGGGGACGACCGCAATCTGACACTCACCCCCGCCGCCCACGAGCGCTCCCCCGCCTGGTCACCCGACGGCAAGTGGATTGCCTTGTTCTCCGACGAAGGCGGCGCTTATGCCCTGCATGCGGTGGCGCAGGACGCCAAAGGCTCACGACGAACGTTCCCGCTCCAGAGTGCGGGTTTCTATGCCGACCCGCGATGGTCGCCCGATTCAAAGAAGATCAGCTACACCGACAATGCGCTGGCCATTTGGATTCTCGATCTGGAATCCGGCCGGCAAACGAAGGTGGCCGCGGACGTGGTTTATGGGCCGCAGGCGGTTCTCGACCATGCCTGGTCGCCCGACTCACGCTGGCTTGCCTACACTCAGAACACTCCGACCCTGTTCAACCGGGTGTTTCTCTACTCGGTCGCCGACGGAAAGTCCTACCCGGTAAGCGACGGCCTGGCCAATGCCACCAGCCCGGTGTTCGACACGGCAGGGCATTACCTTTATTTCCTCGTGTCCACCGACGCTGGTCCGGCCATCGACTGGTTCTCCCAGGCGAACGCCGACATCCGTTCCGTAAAACAGATTTACCTCGCCGTGCTCGCAAAGGGCGTGGCCTCACCCCTGGCCAAAGAAAGCGACGAGGAGAAACCCAAGACCGGGGAGGTGAAGGAACCCGCCGCGGAGAAGACGAAATCTGCCGACTCAAAACCCGAAATCAAAGAGGAGAAGCCGACGAAGGAGACGCCACCGATCCCGGAAGTGAAATTCGATCAGGAGGGACTGGCCGAGCGCATCCTGGCCCTGCCCTTGAAGGGCGGTGCCTACGCCGACCTGGCGGCGGGTGCGACCAACCAGCTCTTCTATCGTCGCGCGGCCTCCACGGATCGCGGGGCCAGCGCCGCCGTGTTCCGCTATGATCTCAAGACACGCAAGGAGGACCAACTGCTCGAGGATGCGGAGAGTTTCACGCTCTCGGCCGACACCAAGCGCGCCCTGATCCGCGTCAAGGACGCGTGGCATATCGTGGATATGGGCGACAAGCTCGATCTCACGAAGTTCAAGCTCGACGTCGAGCGCATCCAGGTGAAGATTGATCCTCCTGCGGAATGGGCGCAAATCCTGAATGAGGTCTGGCGGATCAACCGGGATTACTTCTACGATCCCGGCTTCCACGGCGCCAACTGGCCGGCCATGCGGGAGAAGTATGCGGCGTTCGTGCCCGACCTGGCCACGCGCAACGATCTTAGCCGCGTCATCCGCTGGATGCTCAGTGAACTGGCCGTCGGGCACTCTTATCAATCGCCGGGGGACAATGCATTCGAAGGAGAGACCATTCCTGGCGGGCTGCTCGGCGCGGATTATGAAGTGGCCAACGGACGCTATCGTTTTCGCAAGGTTTTTGGCGGACTCAACTGGAACCCCGATCTGCGCTCGCCGCTTACCGAACCTGGCGTCGATGTGCTGGCCGGCGAATACCTCTTGGCCGTGAACGGTCGCAACCTCGCGCCGCCGGACAATCTCTACGCCCGCTTCGAGCGCACCGCCGGGCGCACGGTGGAACTTACCGTCGGCCCCAATCCTGATGGAACAGGTTCGCGCACGGTGAACGCCGTGCCGGTGGAGGGCGAGTCCGGCCTTCGCAACCGCGATTGGGTGGAAGGAAACCTCCGGCGCGTGACTGAAGCCACTCAAGGGCGTGTCGCTTACGTTTACGTTCCGAACACCGCCGAAATGGGCCACACCTATTTCAAGCGCTACTTCTTCCCCCAGGCCGACCGTCAGGCGATCATCGTTGATGAACGCCATAACGGTGGCGGCTCCGTCGCGGATTACTACATCGATATCCTCCGCCGGCCCGCCGTCAGCTTCTGGGCCATGCGGTATGGCGCGGACCTGAAGACGCCGCTGGCCGGCATCCAAGGTCCGAAAGTCATGATCATCGACGAAACCGCGGGTTCGGGCGGCGATCTTCTTCCCTGGATGTTTCGTAAGTTCCAGCTCGGCCAGCTCATCGGCAAGCGCACCTGGGGCGGGCTCGTCGGCACCCTCGGCTTCCCCGTGCTGATGGATGGCGCTTCGGTCACTGCGCCGAACCTCGCCTTCTGGACCGAGGACGGCTTCGTTGTCGAGAACGAAGGCGTGGCACCCGATGTTGAGGTCGAGCAGACGCCGAAGGACGTTATCGCCGGACGTGACCCGCAGCTCGAAAAAGCCATCGAAGTGGTGTTGAAGGAGCTTGAAACCAAGACGCCGATGATGCCAAAGCGGCCTGAGTATCCGATCCGGGTTCAGCGGTAACGGCACGGCGCATCGGCGGGATAAGCAGTTGGCAGTGTCCTTAGCCTGCAAAATTCATAGTGGACTTGTTGGTCGGAAATTTTGGAGGAAAATTTCTCGCGAACGATGGTTTGAGTGCTGGTGAGGGATCAAAGCGACCGGGATCGCGCGTTTGTCGGACTTTTCCGGAGTGGACGCGTGGTTTT
>SIBK01000137.1 GCA_009695205.1 Pedosphaera sp.
CATCCGAACCGGACTTCAAGCGCTGCTGCGACGGACGGTCAAAGAACCCCTGCCGGTCATTTTCGAAAACGTCGCCGACCATTTAGAGCTGGGACTTACTTGGCTCAAACAACGCAACTTCAGGTTGTGAAACAAAAAGCCGTGGTCAAGGCGCAGGACGCGGTCGGATTGCATGGCAGACTTGGCAAGATTGACGATGGCGCGGACCCTATAAGCGATGGATGTCTTCAAAAAGGACTTGTGCGTGAAGGTGTGGTGCTTGTTCAAGATCGAAAGATGAATAAATGGAGGGATCTTGGCAGCAGGAAATTCCGGCGATCCAGTTTCCTGATTCTCGCTTCCGGTCTTGAGCATTGAGCGCGAGTTGTCTAACTACTCACTCAAGACAACATCCGCGCTCGTTCGCTTGTGATGTCTTTACGCATCCATGCTCTTAAGTCGAACATTTCAAATCGCCGAAAGCACTTCGCACGCGAAGGACGGGGAAACTCCAGCGTCGCGAGCAATTCCTGCAAAAGGATTCTCAAACGTTTCCGGGTTTCTGATGTTTGCGCTTTTGCTGGTTCCGCCCGTGCGCCTCTCCGCCGCAGTGCCGCTCGCACCTGAGCAACTGCAATTCTTCGAGCAGAAGATTCGCCCCGTGCTCGTCGAACACTGCTACGAATGCCACAGCGCTCAGGCGAAGAAAGTGAAAGGAGGTTTGTTGCTCGACACCAAGTCGGGCTGGCAGAAGGGCGGTGATACCGCCGAACCGGCCATTGTGCCCGGTGACACGGGCAAGAGTCCCCTGCTTCGCGCTGTGCGACATGATGACCCCGATCTCGCCATGCCTCCGAAGAAACCGAAGCTCTCCGACACCATCATAACAGACCTGACGGCATGGGTGAAAATGGGCGCGCCTGATCCGCGTGACGGTTCCGTTGAAGTACGGCGCGGCGACAAATCCTGGTGGTCGCTGCTGCCGCTTTCGCTATCAAATCCGGCTGACGCCACAGGACTGCCTGAAGGGTGGTCGGCGAATCAGATCGATCGTTTCATTTTCGCGAAGCTTGCGGAGAATGGATTGAAGCCAGGTCCACCTGCCGAACGCCGCGCATTGATCCGTCGCGTCAGCTACGATTTGACCGGCCTCCCACCCACGCCGGAAGAAGTTGAATCCTTCCAGCGCGACACTGATCCGGATGCTTACGAGAAACTCGTGGATCGCCTCCTGGGTTCCACACACTACGGCGAGCAATGGGGGCGGCACTGGTTGGATGTGGTCCGTTTTGGCGAGAGCCGTGGCTTCGAGCGCAATGAAATCATTCTCAACGCCTGGCCGTTCCGCGATTACGTGATTCGTTCCTTCAATGACGACAAGCCTTTCAACCAATTTATCGTCGAGCATCTCGCGGGCGACGTCGTGGGCAAAGACCGTCCCGATGTCGAGATTGGCGTGGCGTTCCTGACGGTTGGACCCTACGACGACGTGGGCAACCAGGACGCCGCAGCCGCCGCGAACATTCGTGCTGCGACCGTCGATGACATGGTCACCACCACGGGCGCGGCATTTCTGGGGCTGACCATAGGCTGCGCACGTTGTCATAATCACAAGTTTGACCCCATGCCGACGGAAGACTACTACCGGATCAAATCGGCCTTCGATGGCATATCCCACGGACCACGATCCCTCGCCACCGCCGAGGAACGTCAGCTCTACGACGCGGCCACAAAACCGCTGAACGAACGGCGCTCCCAAATATCGGCGGAAAAGTCCAAGATCGAGAAAGCCGTCATCGAACGCGCTTCCGCCCGAGTTGCGGAGGGAAAGGTTCTTCGTCCTCCACCCAGCGCCCGCTTGACGGAAGAGAAATTTCCCCCGATCGAAGCCAGGCACGTGCGGTTCACCGCGCTCTCGCACTCCGGCAGTCCGAAATCCGGCGTGGGAGGACGCATTGACGAATTCGAAGTATGGACCTCGGGCGTGAACCCCCGAAACGTCGCGCTCGTGACCAACGGCGGCAAAGCCATCGGAGCCGCTGGCAATGTAGCCAAGGATTTCGATGGAGCTTACAGCGTCGATCTGGTCAACGACGGCAAGTTCAGCGCTCGCTGGTTCATTGGTAATCCCGCCGTGCTGACGATCAAGCTGGATCAGACCGGGACGATCGATCGAGTGAGCTTTTCCCATGATCGCGTAACGCCGTCCGACACACCCATCGAAGGTCTCGGCCCTTGTGTGACCGAGTATGAGATTCACGTATCAACCGACGGCCAGTCCTGGATCAGGGTCGCCGATTCGTCCGACCGGAGACCGTTCAACGAAGAACTCGCGCGTGAACGAAAACTGCGCACTACAACCTCGGATGAACGTGAGCAGCTCGCGGAGTTCGACCGGCAACTCAGCGAGATCGATCGGGAAACGCGCAAAATTCCACCACTCAGTTCGGTGTGGGTTGGGAATTTTTCTCAACCAAAGCAACCCACGGTCGTTTTCAAAGGAGGTGACCCGATGAAGCCTGGCGATGCGGTCAAGCCATCCAGTTTGAACGTGCTCGATCAAGTCACCAGGCCTTACGAACTTTCCAGCGATGCCCCGGAAGCCGAACGCCGGCTGGCATTGGCTCGCTGGTTCGTGAGTGATGAAAACCCGTTGACCGCCCGCGTGCTGGCCAATCGCGTGTGGCAACATCACTTTGGTGTTGGCATCGTCGATACACCCAGCGATTTCGGATTTCTCGGTGGCAGACCCACGCATCCTGAGTTGCTCGACTGGCTTGCGCGCCGATTAAAGCACCACGGCTGGCGGCTCAAGCCGTTGCACCGGGAAATTGTCCTGACCCAAACCTACAAACAATCCGCCGCCTCGCGTGAAGATGGGGCAGCCAGGGACAAGGACGCGCGCCTTCTCTGGCGGTTCCCGCCCCGCCGATTGGGTGCCGAGGAGCTGCGCGACACCATGCTGACAATTTCGGGAAAACTGGATCGGCGCGCAGGCGGGCCGGGTTTCCGACTCTACGAATACAAGCAAGACAACGTGGCCACCTACGTGCCGCTCCTCGAACACGGCTCCGAAACCTATCGCCGCGCCGTGTACCACCACAACGCCCGCGCTTCAGTCGTGGACATCCTGTCCGACTTTGATCTACCGGACAATGCGTTCGCCGTGCCGAAGCGGGCCAACACCACGAACCCGCTGCAGACACTCACCCTGCTGAACCACCGCTTCGTGCTCGACATGGCCGCCGCCTTGAGCGAACGCGCCGTACGCGAAGCCGGCAATGATCCTGCTGCCCAGATCCGCCGCGCCTATGCCGCCGCCTTCCAACGTGAGCCCACTCCAAAGGAACTCCCGGCCGCGCTGGCCATAGTCCGCTCGCACGGCATGCCTGCCTTCTGCCGGGGGCTGTTGAATGCGAATGAATTGATTTATCTGGAATAGACCCGTTCCAAAATTTGACTCATTTGAGCAAGCCACTTTCATCGACACGATAAGCGAGTGAAGCGGAATTTGGTTGGGGCATCGCAAATCGTGGTTTTGAAATGCCTGACACTGGACGCTGGGTTCTGATGCACGGCTTGATCCAAACGAGCTGGATAGAGCTGAATCATGGTCTGGTTTGACATCGGTTGCGGTCGCGCGAAATACTCCCCGCATGAACAAACTGGAAACGATTGAATTTCAAATTCGCGACCTGCCTCGGGAACAAGCGGAAGAGTTGCAGGATTGGCTTTCTGAATATCTGGAAGACCAAGCCGAACTGAAACCCGAATTTCTGCAAAGCATCGAACGCGGAAAAGCAGATCTCCGAGCAGGCTGGGTGCGCAAGCGCACACCGGAGCAGGCATGAGCCAGGCAACTGAGATTTATTCGCGCGAATTTGATGCCATCTTTTTCGAGCTCCCGCCGCGTATGCGCCGCCGAATACAGGATAAGATCAGGTTTCTCGGACTGCACTTGGATGAATTTCCTCACGAACGACTGCCAGGGCAGATCGGAATTTCGATTGCGAGTGGGCGATTACCGGGTGATCTACGAATTTGATCTGGGACACAACGAACTTTCCCTCGCGACACTGGGACATCGGCGCGAAGTGTATCGGTGACACTCGCTGCCGCAAGAGTGCGGCGAGGTGAACTTTGAACGGCGGCGTGATATTGCTCGCAAGATCGTTCAGGGCTTGGCCATCGCCGGCCTCTGAAAACAAAACTTCACCTCCAGGAATCCGGCACGATTAGATCTTCGTTGAGCACAACGCCGTTCGGTGCTTCTCCTGTCACAGCCATGTCTCCATATCCCCATGTCTCCCTGAGCTTGAAATTGCCCGTGCAACTTCTTGACCGTTTGGCTACCACTCCAGTCGTGTCCATCCAAGATGAAGGCCCATCGACATCCAAACCGCATCGACATCCATTGAGCGGGGCTTGTTCGCCACCACGCACTGGAGCGTCATCCTGGCCGACGGACGCGATTCCTCGTCCCGAAGCAACGAAGCTCTGGAGCAGTTGTGCCGAACTTATGAAGATTTCAACTATCGTCGTTCCTCTGGTTCTTCTCCTCTGCCCGATGGTTCACAGCTTTGCGGCCGGGCCGCTCACGGGAGAGAAGGCCATCCAACATCTCAAGGACTCGGGCCAATACGAGTCGCTGGCCGCCGCCATGACCGGCGCGCGTTACGGGGCGAAAGCAGCCGATGGCGCGGAAGCCAAAGCGCTCGCGCAAAATCCGGCCCACGGCCTGCGCAGCACGTTCACGCGGGAGGGACTGCGTTTGGAAGTTCGGAGCGGCGAAGCCACCCATCAAGTGGCCTGGCGACTGGACAGTCTCGGCTACGGCGCGGCACAGATCACCGTGCCAGCGGGTGAACTCAAAGTCAGCGGCCAGCGCGTGGAACTCGCTCGCGGCCCATCCCCCACTCCGCATTCCGCACTCCGCGTTCCGCATTTGGTCGAGTGGTTTAACAACACGCCGGGCGGATTGGAGCATGGCTTCACGCTGGCCGAGCGTCCGGCGGCCAATCCGCGCGGTGAAGCGTTGAGCCTCGTTCTCGCCGTCACGGGCGACCTCGCACCCCAGGCAGATGCGGCGGGGCAGAACCTTTTGCTGCGCGATGCGGCCGGTCAAACCGTGCTGACCTACGAGAAGTTGAAAGTCTGGGACGCCACCGGCGCGGAACTCCCCGCGACGATGCAAGTGGCCGACGGGAAAGTGACGCTCACGGTGCCGGAAGCCAACGCGCACTATCCGCTCACCATTGATCCCACTTTCGCCCAGGAGGCTTATCTCAAGGCCAGCAATACTGGGGGTAGTGATTGGTTCGGCCGGTCCGTGGCGGTGTCGGGCGACACGGTGGTAGTCGGGGCTGGTCAAGAGTCCAGCAATGCCACCGGGGTCAATGGTAATGATAACGACAACAGCCTCGCCTATTCCGGCGCGGCCTATGTCTTCGTGCGGACTGGCATGACTTGGACTCAGCAGGCTTATCTCAAAGCCAGCAACACCGATGCGTCTGACTTTTTCGGATATGCAGTGGCCGTGTCCGGTGACACGGTAGTGGTGGGGGCCGTTTATGAGGCCAGCAATGCCACCGGGATCAACGGTGATCAAAGCAACAACAGCCTCACCTATTCCGGCGCCGCCTATGTCTTCGTGCGGAGTGGCACGAATTGGACTCAGCAGGCCTATCTCAAGGCCAGCAATGCCGGGGCGTTTGACGAGTTCGGCTGGTCCGTGGCGGTGTCAGGCGACACGGTGGTGGTGGGGGCGCATTACGAGTCCAGCAACACCACCGGGATCAACGGCAATGGTAACGACAACAGCGCCATGAATTCTGGCGCGGCTTACGTTTTCGTGCGCAGCGGGACGACTTGGAGCCAACAAGCCTATCTCAAGGCCAGCAACACCGGGGCGGGTGACCAGTTCGGCATCTCGGTGGCGGTGTCAGGTAATACGGTGGTGGTGGGGGCCTTTTTCGAGTCCAGCAATGCCACCGGGATCAACGGCAATGGTAACGACAACAGCCTCCGCTATTCCGGCGCCGCCTATGTCTTCGTGCGAAATGGCGCGACTTGGACTCAACAGGCTTATCTCAAGGCCAGCAATACCGGGAGCAATGACGGCTTCGGATATGAGGTGGACGTGTCCGGTGACACGGTGGTGGTGGGGGCGTGGTCCGAGGACAGCAACGCCACCGGAGTCAACGGTAACGGGGCCGACAACAGCGCAGACTTTTCCGGCGCGGCCTACGTCTTCGTGCGCAGCGGGACGACTTGGAGCCAACAAGCCTATCTCAAGGCCAGCAACACCGGGGCGGGTGACCAGTTCGGCATCTCGGTGGCCGTGTCCGGTGACACGGTGGTGGTGGGGGCGAATAATGAGGCCAGCAATGCCACCGGGATCAACGGCAATGGTAACGACAACAGCCTCCTCTATTCCGGCGCCGCCTATGTCTTCGTGCGAAATGGCGCGACTTGGAGCCAACAAGCCTATCTCAAGGCCAGCAATACCGGCGCAAATGACCGATTCGGGGTTGCGGTGGCAGTCTCGAGTGGCACGGTGGTGGTGGGGGCGAATAATGAGGCCAGCAACGCCACCGGGGTCAATCCCGGCCCAGTGGCTGAAGCCAACAACAGCGCGATCAATTCCGGCGCGGTGTATATTTTCCAACTTCCAAGCGTTCAGGTGCCGCGAATGGACGTCGTCCAGGTCATTCAGGAGGCGGATGGTTCGGTGCCGCTCATTCGGGGCAAGGCGACATTTGTCCGCGCTTATTTGCGATCCCCCGAAGAGTTGGCCGGGGGAAAGCCCCTCGAAGTCCAACTGCGGGGACAACTACGAAGTCCGATTGATCCCGGGATCATTACCGACCTGGCTGTCCTCCAAGCCTACGACCGGCAATCTTTGCGAAAAACCGCAATCAAGATGCCCGGGGAACCCATTGAGGAAATTGTCAGCTTTGAATTACCAAACGATTGGTCCTCGATGGACGGCCTGGAATTGATTCTGGAACAACTAATGCCCGTGGTGCCGCTGGCCCAAGCCCGGCCTGTATTCCAAGCCGTCCCCGATCTGCGGTTGCGGATCTATGCCGCCGAATGGACTCACGAAGGGCAAACGCTCCAGGCCTCCTCCGCTGTAGTTCTGGACTCGGTGGATCTGGTAAAATCCATGATGCCCGTTTCCAATGTCGTTCTTGAGATCCTACCGCTCAAACTGGATTCCTCCGAGGTTGGCGACCTTAGTTCGGTCAATCAGCGTCTGGTTACGTTGAGGTCTTTGGACGGTCTGCCAACCGGGTCGGGTCCTATAGACTATGCCTTGATCTCCTTGCCTGAAGGCGTACCAAATCCGGGGGGCAACCTCGAAGGGGTGGCCGACGGAATCCCGGGGGACGTGGCCTCGGGTTTTGGCAGTGGCGGACCGCGTTCCCCGATAGTTCATGAACTGGCCCACTGTCTGGGTCGGCACCATGCGGTTCCTGCGGGGGGCGCAATTGGTCCGTGCCCTTCAGCGGGTGCGGTCGTGAGGTTTTTAGCAGATTTTCTAGGGATTAATTTTGATGCCAAGTCTGGGGTTTGCCTTGAGTGCGCCAGTTTGGTCGCGCCGGATTTCCCCTATTTCGACACGAATCCTCGTACCCACGAACGGTTCGCTTCCATTGGCTTGCCCAACTCCGATGAATTGCTATTGGCCCGGGGACTCTCCACGTATCGGGGAAATCCGAGAGATACCCCTTACGACGAAGTTGCCGAGCTTATGAGCTATTGTAGCGCTCCCGAGACTTTTTTTAAAGGGGCCAGGTTGCCTTCCAAGTTTACCTACGAGGGACTCATCGAGGGACTTCGAGGACGAGCAATCGGGGTCATCCCACGGTCAGATCTGAGAGTTCGACTGAGTGCCAGGGCCGCCCCGTCGGAGTCGTGGTTGGTGCGCGGCCGCTTTGACGGACCCGGGAACTCGTTGCGCCTGATGCCCGTCGTCACAGTGCCTGGCGGTTCGCCTATGGGAGTGGTACCCGGCGGGCCGCTGCAGTTGCTGGTGCTCGGTGCCACTGGACAGGAATTGGCGCGTCACAGTCTTACCGTTTCGTTCGGCTTGGAACCCGGAGTCACCCCGGGATTTCTGGTGATCATCCCGCAGGTGCCGGGGGCCCGGGAGCTCCGGGTCGTCCACCAAACGATGCAACTGGCTAACCAGACTTTTTCGCTCCACGCACCCACCGTCAAAATTCTATCACCGAATGGCGGCGAAATCCTGGACCAGGAACGCGTCACAATCCGGTGGGTGGGGATCGACGCAGATGCGGATGCCTTGACGTACACAGTGCAATTGAGCCGGGACGGCGGCTTGTCCTGGGGAACGTTGGACACGGATCTTATGGAATTCACGTTTGATCTGCCACGGCAATTCCTGAAGGGCGGATCCAACCACCTGATTCGCGTGATCGCGAACGATGGAATTCTCACCGGTTCGGACACCAGCGACGGGGTCTTTCGGGTGACCGATTCCCCACCCGTGGCGTTGATTCGTTCGCCCAGCGGGGAGGAAACTTTCAAGCCGACCGACACCATTCGCTTCCGTGGCACAGGCTGGGATCCGGAGTCTGGGGTGGTGGATGCTGACTCGCGGTTTCGGTGGGAGTCGGATCGCGATGGCCTTTTGATCAATGGCCGGGCGTCTTTTGATCGGGCGGCCTCGGAACTATACTGAGCGCGGTCACAAACTGCGCTTTTGGCACCGTGACACTTGAGTTGTCAAGTAGCTCACAATCAATGGGAAGTGACCATTTTCGCTCGATTTCAAAAAGCGCAATCTATGGCCGCGCAGAGTATATCCGTCGGGACGCATCAACTCCGACTGACCATAACGGATTCCGCCGGCTTGACGAATACGGCGACCGTGAGGGTTCAGATCGCAGGAGCGGCTGCACCGCGGTTATCTCTGGTCGGGTATGATCCCGTGGAGGGCGTGCTTCAGTTGCAAGTAACCCCGACTGAAACAAGCACCGCCAACCTCCAAGTCTCGGAGGATTTGATCCGCTGGACGACGATCGTTTCCAATCTGCCGAGTGGGATCGCCAGGCAACTCCGGTTGACCAATTCTCCATCGGTTCCTTTTCGGGCATATCGCGTGGTGAGCCCTTGAACGTTTCTACGTGTCAATGAATTCCCTTTAACTTCGAGACTCATGGTCGCAAGCGGCGGATGCGTTGTGGCAGGCGGCGTTCATTCAGGCTGAGGGCCAGTGCGTCACTTGCCTGTGTGTCGAGGTTGGCCCGACGGTCGTGCAAACCGAAAACAAAGGCCGACGCCTTCCAACGCGAGCCCACTCCAAAGGAACTTCTGGCCGCGCTGGCCATAGTCCGCTCGCACGGCATGCCTGCCTTCTGCCGCGCGCTGTTGAATGCGAATGAATTGATTTATAGGCCTATACACTTGACTCTTGTGACGCAACGGCTGGTAGCCAGTTTGCCCTTAAACACCCCACCGGTTGGGGCAATTTGCAGGCCACAAGAGTCAACTGGATAGCCCTATTGATTTATTATCTGGAATAGGTTTTCTGCCCCCATTTGGCATCATTTCTGGATGCGGTGTTTCTTCGAGTTTCAAATTGCCCGTGCAACTCCTTGATCATTGAGCTACCACTCCAGGCGTGTCCACCCCAGATGAAGCCGCATCGGCATCCATTGAGCGGGGCTTGTTTGCCACCACGCACTGGAGCGTCATCCTGGCCGCTGGACGCGATTCCTCGCCCCGAAGCAACGAAGCTCTGGAGCAGTTGTGCCAGACTTACTGGTATCCGCTCTACGCCTACGTGCGCCGCTCGGGCACTGAAGCCGAGGATGCGAAGGATCTGACCCAGGAATTCTTCGCCCGAATGCTTGCGCGCCGTTTTCCGTCCGGGGTGCGGCCCGAAGGTGGACGTTTTCGATCTTATCTCCTCAAATCGCTCAAGCATTTTCTAACCAGCGAATGGCGTCGAAGCACGGCCTTGAAGCGGGGTGGCGAAATGATCCCGATTTCTTTCGACGCCTTGGATCCGGAGACCCGCTACCAGGTCGAACCCATCACCAACGTGACGCCGGAATCCCTCTACGAGCGGCGCTGGGCTGCTGCGCTGATCGAGCAGGCGATGAAACGCTTGCGAGCGGAATACACCGCGGACACCCGCACCGAAGTTTTCGACCACCTTCGTCCGCTGTTGAACGGAACCGAGCGTGGCGTCTCGTACGCTGAGATCGGCGCGAAGCTGGGCCTGACCGAAGCCGCCGTGAAGATGGCGGTGCAACGTCTCCGCCGCCGGTTCGGTGAATGTCTCCGGCTCGAAGTCGCCCAAACCGTCGAAACCGCCGCCGAAGTCGATGCCGAATTGCGCCAGCTCCTGACTGCCGTCGCGGAATAATTTTCCATGTTACGCGTTACCTTTGCCGGCGGATTGCGTGGTAATGAGTGATGACCGTTATTATGACTGCTACAAATCGCTGCTCGGTGTGTCAGGCGGAACTCTGCCCTTCCGACGAAGGCAACCTCTGCTTGCGTTGCCTCTTGAGCCTCGGTGATCAACCGGCGGATGATCCCACCACAATCGCAAGCGATCGTGCCGCTTTGGTGTCCGGCCATCCGTCACGCGCGAGTGACATCGAGCCCGCCTTCAGCACTCGACGCTTCGGCGATTACGAACTGATCGAGGAAATCGCCCGTGGCGGCATGGGCGTCGTCTATAAGGCGCGGCAAAAGAGCCTCGACCGTTTGGTTGCCGTCAAAATGCTCTTGTTTGGTGCGCTGGCCAAACCCGAATTCATCAAACGCTTTCGCCTCGAAGCCGCCGCCGCCGGAGGTCTCGATCATCCCAACATCGTCGGCGTCCATGAAGTGGGAATTCACGAAGGCCAGCACTTTCTGGTCATGGATTACGTCGATGGCTCGAACCTCGCCAGGCTCATCGCGGGTCAACCCATGCCCTCGCGCCGCGCGGCCGCTTACCTGAAGACCATTGCTGAGGCCGTCGAATTCGCCCACCAGCGCGGCATCCTGCATCGCGACCTCAAGCCGTCGAACATTCTGATCGGTTCGGATGATCAACCGCGCGTGGCGGACTTCGGCCTGGCGAAGCGTTTGGATGGCGACGTGGATTTGACCCTGACCGGCCAGGTGCTTGGTTCACCCAACTACATGCCGCCTGAACAAGCCGCCGGCAAGCGCGGCAACCTCACGCGCGCCGCCGATGTCTATTCGCTCGGCGCGATTCTCTACCAGATGCTGACGGGCCGCCCGCCGTTCCAGGCCGACACCATCGGCTCAACCTTGGAACTGGTGAAAAATGCCGAGCCGCTTTCGCCGCGCCTCCTGCACGCCAGCGTCCCGCGCGACCTCGAAACGATTTGCCTTAAGTGCCTCGAAAAAGGGTTCTTGGAAGTTTAGCGTTGGGATTTTCATTGGGGAACGGGGTAGAGGTTGAGGCCGCCGAGATGGAAGAAGATGTCGGTCTTGAATCGTTCCGGGTTACGATACCCATAGGCTTTTTTCACCAGGCTTTGAATCTTGT
>SIBK01000027.1 GCA_009695205.1 Pedosphaera sp.
GATGAGCCCGGCGGAGGTCCAAACTTCGGCGGTGAAGAAATCCACGGCAGCCAAGACCTCGGTGTGGGTACGAATAAATTCCCGCCAGGTGGTTCTCTTTTCCCGATCGGGTGCCGGCAACAGACCGTGTCGCTTCAAGATGTTTGCTAACGTCTGATGACTGATCTCGTGTCCCAAGTTGCTGAGCGCACCGACAATCCGCCGGTATCCCCAGCTACGATTTTCCCGGGCAAACTTCAGCACCATTTCTTCGATCGCCTGCGCCGTCAGCGATCGCCCATCGGAAGATCGGCCCTTTGATCGGTCGAACTTCATTGCAACGAGATTTCGGTGCCAGCCAAGAATGGTTTCAGGTCGAACACTCTGCGCCACTTCCTTCAGAGCTTTCCTGCCGAGACGCTGGCCGATTTCGGCCAAGCTGATTCGCTCCGAGTCCGTCAGCTGTAACCGCCCCTTGATCTGGTTCTTGAGAATCCGGTTCTCCGTCACCAGATACTCGTTGCGCAGGAGGAGTTCCTGATCAAGCGAACCGGAGATGGTCGCCAGCATGCGTTTCCAATTCATCGAAGAGACTTAACCGCGGCAACGGCCTACGAGCAATCTTCTGATCGCTCTGTAAATCGTTGAATATCGGTAGGTTTGAGTTTTTTGACCCTACGAGGTCGAGCCGCATTTTGTGGACGAGTTTGCCTCCCCCGGCGTGACGGATGCCCCGACGGAAACCACCGTGACCCTCGCCAGCGGACTCGCCAACGCAAAACACACATTGGAGGGCTCCGGCAGTGACGCTACGCCCATCACCGCGCTGCGGGTATTTTGTCCGCCGCTGAACGGGGGGGCACAGCCGTGAAACCCGTCATGGCCGTCGGGGGACCGAACATTGACGCGCACACGAACCACTTCCACTTCAACCATGCAGAGCCACGCACTAGGTGCCACGCGGCCCTGGCCGCCCCCACATCCGCCCCTCCAAAATATGTGGCTGAAGTTCGCTCCCGCTCTGCTGGCCCGACGGTTTGGTGCTAGCAATCGAGCGTTTTCTTGAATGCAAGCTCGGGGCTCTCGGCTAGTTTTCGCGAGATTCTTGAACTCGAAATCAATCTGAAGAGGATGGTCACAATTGAAATCAAACCAGAGCATTCACTCCTTAACCGGTATCATCGGCACCGGTTTCATCAGGCTGGTCCACGGCATTTCTATTGGAATCGTTTCACTCACTCCTTGATCCGCCCCATCGCCGAGTGCGAGGCGGTGAGGCCACTGATGCGGTTGCGGAACTCATACACATCGGCGCGGTAGAGCGTAGTCTCCTGCCACAGAGGTTTTCCGTCATTGGCGAAGCCCGTGGCCACGATCTCAAAGCATGCGGTGCCGATGGGAACCTGAAGATGCGCGGCCTGGGCTTTGGTGGCGTTGACCGCATGAATGACCTCCTCGGCCCCGCTGATCTCCAACCCGCATTTCTCCGTCCAGCAGGAGTAGAGCGATCCCTTGGCATCCGCTCGGGTCATTTGCAGGCACAGACCCGCGACGACGTGCCGCCGCTCGTAGATCACCGGCTGGCCATCCGCCAGGCGGATACGTTCCATGTAGATGAGCGGCTCTTCCGGAGGAGCTTTCAGGCTCAGGGCAACGGCCGGGGGCGCCTCGGCGGCGGTTAGCTTCCGGTATTCGAGCAAGGCCGTGCCCGGCTTCTTGCCTGCCGCCAGTGCTTTGTCCGTGAAACTCACCAACCGCTCCAGGTCGTAGTCGAGCACGCTCTCCCGCACAAAGGTGCCGGCTCCGCGCCGCACTTCGAGCAGGCCCTGTGAAACCAGGCTGCTCAGCGCCTTGTTCGCCGTCGGTCGACTGGTGTTGAAGCGTTCGGCGATGTCGCGCTCGGTAAGAAACTGCGTAGCGGGCGCGAAATCTCCTGCGCGGATGAGCGCGCGGAGCTCCTCGATGAGGCGCTGGTGAAAAGTGCCGTTGGCAGCCATAGGGTGAGATTCGGCGCAAATTGCATTTTGACAAGTGGCTAAGCCAATATAAGTATTGGCTTAGCCACTTTATGACAGCCATTCACCAACTCCGCGCAGGAATCGTCGGCTCCGGATTCATCGGACCGGTGCACATTGAGGCATTGGGCCGCGTTCATGGGCGCTCTCATGGAGACGGGTTACGACGGTCCCGTGTGCATCGAAGTCGAGGACGACACCATCGGCAAAACCCTCGCTGGCCGTCAGCGTGCGCTGCGTGTGGCGCGCGATGTCCTCTCACCCTTCATCGGAGCCGCCGCGTGATGTCGGACGTATTTGCCAGCATCGATCTCGGCGGAACGAACATGCATGCCCCTTTCGCGCGTTGTGATGGCTCTCTCGTTGCCGAGATCAAGCAACCGACCCGCTCGCACGAAGGGCCGGAGGCCGTTGTCGGGCGCATGATCGCGATGATTCGAAGCCTGGCGGAGCAGTCTGCCGTCAAACCTGTGGCGCTGGGCATCGGCGTGCCTGGTCTGGTTGATGTGGGCACAGGCACGACGCGGTTTTTGCCAAACATGCCCACGCAATGGCGCGGCATCGAAATGCGTGCGATGATGGAGCAGGCACTCGGTTTTCCCGCGCATGAGCTCAATGACGCCCGCACCGCCACGCTGGGCGAGTTGGTGTTTGGTCACGGCCAATCGGTGAGAGATATGGCTTTTTTCACCCTCGGCACCGGAGTTGGCGGCGGCGTGGTGCTCGACGGGAGGTTGCGACTCGGCCCACTGAATGCCGCAGGTGAACTCGGCCATCAAACCGTGGACCCGCATGGCCTGCCCTGCAGTTGCGGCAGCCAGGGTTGTCTGGAAACGGTTGCCAGCGGTCCCGCGCTCGCCGCGGAGGGCGTGCGACTGCTACTCAGTGGCAATGCGTCGCGCCTACATGAGTTGTGCGAGGGCGATCTGAACCACGTCACCACCGCGATGATCGACCAGGCTGCCCGCGAAGGGGACACGATGTTGCTGAGCGCGATTGAGCGCATGGGCGCTTGGATTGGCATCGCCGCGGCAAACATCCTCAGCGCCCTGCATCCCCAGTTGATCGTGCTCGGTGGCGGCGTGGCCCAGCTCGGTGACCTGCTTCTCGATCCGGTGCGGCGAACGCTGCACGCGCGGGTCGGCATGTTTCCCACCGAGGATGTCGAAGTCCGAGCTTCGCAACTCGGGGACAAAGCCGGACTGCTCGGTGGCATCGCGCTCGCCTGGCGAGGGGCTGAGTTCGTCCCGCAGCTCTCCATCGTGTCATGAGCTGCCCTGTCTACATTCTCATGGGCGTCTGTGGCGCCGGGAAGTCGCTTATCGGCCCGATGCTGGCGGCAAGGCTCGGCGCGGCTTTCGAGGACTCGGATGATCATCACCTGCCTCAGAATCGTGCCAAACTCGCAGCGGGCATTCCTTTGACCGATGAGGACCGCCGACCTTGGTATGCCGTGTTGCGCCAGCGAATTGTCGAAACCCGCGCGGAAGGAAAAAAACTCGTTCTGGCCTGCTCCGCGCTGCATTCAGGCCTGCGGGCCTGGTTGCGCGGGGATGATGACCAAGACCTCATCCGCTTCATCCTCCTCGAATGTTCTCGTGACACGATCGCTGCCCGCATGACGGCCCGCGCAGGACACTTCATGCCGGCCTCGCTTTTGGACAGCCAGCTCGCCACGCTCGAAATCACTCCCGACCTCCTCCGCGTGCCCAACGACCGCGAACCGCAGGCCGTGGTACAATCCATCCTCCAACTAATCTCATGAAAGCAACCCACTACATCCACGGAACCCGCCTCGAAGCCGGTTCTCGCTCACTGAACCCTCTCACTTCACCCGTCGATGGCGCGCCTCTCGGCAGCGTCACGGTGGCTGATGCCGCTGTTGTCGATCAAGCCGTGCAATCCGCCCAAAAAGCCTTCCAAAGCTGGAGCCTCGTGCCGGTGAAGGATCGCGTGCAGGTGCTCTACAAGTTCAAGACGCTCGTCGAACAGAACATCGGCGACCTCGCGAAACAAGTCACCGCGGAGAACGGCAAGACCACCGCCGAATCCGCCGCAGGCATCGCGCGTGGCATCGAGATCGTCGAGTATGCCGCCAGTTTGCCCCAGCTTTTCGCAGGTGAGATCCTGGAGGTCAGCACCGGTGTGGATTGCTACACGCGCCGCTTTCCCCTCGGCGTCGTCGCGGGCATCACGCCCTTCAATTTCCCTGCGATGGTGCCGATGTGGATGTTTCCGATGGCCATCGCCTGCGGCAACAGCTTCATCCTGAAACCGAGCGAGCAGGTTCCCTTCACGCCGCTGCTCCTCGCCGACCTTTTGAAACAGGCAGGCCTGCCTGACGGTGTCTTCAACATCGTGCAAGGTGACCGCGAAACAGTGGAAACCGTGCTCGATCATCGCGGTATCGCCGCGGCGGCCTTCGTTGGTTCCACGGCGGTCGCAAAGGCCGTCTATGATCGCGGCATCGCATCAAACAAGCGCATGCTCACCCTCGGCGGGGCAAAAAATCACCTCATCGTGGTGCCCGATGCTGATCCGGTCATCACGGCGAAGAATGTCGTCTCCAGTGCCGTCGGCTGTGCGGGCCAGCGCTGCATGGCGGCGAGCGTGTTGATCGCCGTCGGCGACTGCGATCACATCATCGACGCCATTGAGCAGGAGATGCGCAGCCTGGCTTGCGGCAAAGAAGTCGGAGCCATCATCAGTGCCAAAGCCAAAGAACGCATCGAAGGCTACATCACCCGCGCCGCTGAGCGTGGAGCCAAAGTGATTCTCGATGGTCGTGGGCAACAGCGTGCCGGGCACTACGTCGCGCCGACGCTCATCGACGGCATCACGCGCGAGGACGAATGCGCTAACGACGAAATCTTCGGCCCCGTGTTGAGCATTTTGCGCGTCAAGACGCTCAATGAAGCCATCGCCATCGAGAACGCCAACCCCTACGGCAACGCCGCCTGCATCTACACGACGAGCGGCGCCACCGCCCGCTACTTCGAGATGCGCGCCGAGTCGGGCATGGTTGGCGTAAACATCGGCGTGCCCGTCCCGCGCGATCCCTTCGGTTTCGGCGGCTGGAACGCGAGCAAGTTCGGCCCCGGCGACATCACGGGCAAAGACGCCATTGGCTTCTGGACGAAGACCAAGAAGGTCACGGCGAAGTGGACCGCGAAATCAACCAACTGGATGAGCTAGCACGAATGGACACAAATGGGGGAATGGACACGAATATGAATGCCGATGGGAAGCTCATTTTGAAGGACGAGGTGTATGCCATTGTTGGATGTGCGTTTGCTGTGCTCAATGAGCTTGGGCACTGCGGGAAAGAGAAAATCTATGAAAATGCCCCCTGTGCCAAGATGCGGATTAAGGGCATCCCTTTCGCGCAACAACCTCGATACACCGTGATGTATAAAGGCACGGATGTCGGTGTGTTGATTCCCGACCTTGTCGCATATGACTCGGTCATCGTGGATACCAAGGTTGTGCCCGAGATCACGGATCGAGAGCGGTGGCAAATACTGAACTACCTGCGCGTTACTGGCCTCCGTGTCGGCCTCCTTCTAAACTTCTATCGGCCCAAACTCGAATGGGAACGCCTCGTCCTCTGAATCATTTGTGCCCATGAACTCAACCATTCGCGTCCATTCGTGCTTATGAAAGCTGCTGTTTACTTCGGAAAGGAAGACCTCCGGGTCATCGAGCACCCCACTCCGTCGCTCGAGGACGGCGATGTGCTTTTAAAAATCCATGCCTGCTCCGTCTGCGGCACCGATCTCCGCACCTACCGCCACGGCGACAAGAAGATCATCCCGCCGCGCATTCTCGGCCATGAGTTCTCCGCCAGCGTGGTCGAGTCGAGTGCTCCGAATGCCAACGTCAAGGTCGGCGATCGCGTGGTGATGTATATCGTCATCGTCGATGGTCGCGACCGCTACGTGGAGATGGGCCGGGAGAACCTGACCGCGCATCGCACCACGATGAGTTATCACCACGACGGTGCCTTCGCCCCCTTCATGAAGGTGCCGGCCATCGCCGTGCGGCAGAACAACCTCTTCAAGGTCACCTCCGACATTTCGAACGAGCACATGTCGCTCGCGGAACCGCTCGGCTGCTGCATGAATGCGCATTCGCGGCTCGGCATCGGCTTGAAGGACACCGTGGCCGTCATCGGCGCAGGACCCATCGGCATGATGCACGCCGCGCTCGCCCGCTTGCAGGGAGCTCAAAAGGTGATCGTCCTCGACAACAATCCCGCCCGCCTCGAAATAGCGAAGCGCTTCGACATCGACGCCGCGCTGCTGGTGCAGTCCGATGGCTCGCATCGCGAGCAGGTGCGCGACCTCACCGACGGCTTCGGCACCGATGTCACCATCGTCGCCGTCAGCGCCGCGCCCGCACAGAACGACGCTCTCGAAATCGCCGCCAAAGCGGGCCGTGTGAACTTCTTCGCCGGATTGCCGAAATCAAACCCCATCGCCCCACTCGACGTGAATCACATCCACTACAAGGAACTCGTCATCAGCGGCAGTTACTCCGAAAAGAAATCGGACTTCCAAGCCAGTTTCGCCTTGCTGCACAGCGGACATTTCCCCTCGGAGAAGTTCATCACCCACACGCTCCCGCTCGACCGCATCACCGAAGCCTTCCCGCTCATGGAAAGTGGCGAGGCGCTCAAGGTCTGCATCCTCCCCCAAGCCTGAGTCTTCATGAACAACCTCGATCTCCTCATCAACAACCAGCCGGTTGCGGCCAGCGATGGCGCTCGTTCGGAAGTGCAATCGCCGCACGACGGCCGCGTGGTCGGCAGCGTCGCGAAAGCCACACTCGCTGAGCTTGATGCCGCAGTCGGCGCGGCGCAGGCTGCCTTCAAGTCCTGGAGCGGACTCATGCCCTACGACCGTGAAAAGATCATTCGCAAGGCCACCGCTCACGTCCGCACCAAGGCAAACGAGATTGGCATGTTGATGGCCTTGGAGCAGGGCAAGCCCCTCGCACAATCCGTCAGCGAGATCAGCGGCTCGTGCGACACTATTGATTACTATGCGGCGGAAGGCGTGCGCATCGAAGGCTGGACGAACCCCACCGAGGACAAGGCCTATCGTTCCTGGGTCACCTACGCACCCGTCGGCGTGTGCGGACTCATCACGCCGTGGAATTATCCCGTGTCGCTGTTGAGTTGGAAACTCGGGCCTGCGCTTGCCACCGGCTGCACCGTCATCGTGAAACCCACCACCGTCACGCCGATGTCGCCGCTGGCCTTTTGCCAGGCCCTTGCCGAGGGCGGCTTGCCTGCGGGTGTCGTGAATTGCATCACCGGCAGCGGTGCCGTGCTTGGCGACGCGCTGGTGAAGCATCGCGGAGTGGCCAAGGTCGCCATGACGGGCAGCAGCGCGGTGGGAAGACAGATTCTCACCGCCGCCGGACCTTTCCTTAAAAGGGTCTCGCTCGAACTCGGCGGCCAGTGCCCTGCCGTCGTCTGCGCGGATGCCGATCTCGACCTCGCGGCGAAGATTGTTGCCTATAAGGGCTTCCGCAATTGCGGTCAGTCGTGCAGCAGCGTGAACCGCGCCTACGTGCACTCGAGTGTCCACGACGCGTTCGTTGCCAGGCTCAAGACTGTAGCGGAGAAACTCACGCTGGGCGACGGCATCACCGACCCCAAGGTCGACGGCGGCCCCATGGCCACTGCGGACGGCGTCAAGACCTGCGAGGCCCACGTGGCCGATGCTCTGGCCAAGGGCGCAACTCTCATCACCGGAGGCAAGCGCCCGGCCGGGGAAGCCTTCGCGAAAGGCAACTACTTCCCGCCCACGATCCTCACCGGCTGCACGCAGGACATGCTCGTCATGCGCGAGGAGACTTTCGGCCCAATCGTCGGAATAGCCGCCTTTGAGAAGCTCGACGAAGCCATCACCAGGGCCAACGACAGCGACTACGGCCTCGTCGCCTACGCTTTCACCAAGGATTACGCCGCCACCTTGAAACTCACCGAGGCGCTGGAAGCCGGCACCGTCTGCGTGAACCACGGGGCGGTGAACACCAACTACGGCCCGTATGCCGGGTGGAAGGACAGCGGCTACGGCGTCGAACTCGGTCGCCGCGCCGTCCTCGAGTATCTCAAGCCCAAGCACATCAAAACATGGCACTCCTGAACCCAGTCCAGTCCCGTGCCCTTCTGCAAGCCGCAGTCGAACAACGATTCGCCATCCTTGCCGTCAACGCCGACAGCCATGCTGCGGTGACCGACTGCCTGGAAGCCGCGCGCGAGTGCGAGGCTCCCATCATCATTGAGACGAGTCTCTGGCAGCTCACCGGACAGAGCTATGGCAATGGCGACCCGATTCTCGGTCTCGCCCGTTATCTCACCGACCTGACGGCGCTCGCTGGAAGCGAACGCTACCGCGGTGTCCCGGTGATATTCCACACGGACCACATCAAGGGGCCCGAAACAGTCCGCATTCTCTCCGCAGCCATCCGGGGCGTGCCGCAACGGGCCTCGACGATCTCCCTCGATTCCTCCGAATTGAGCGAAGGGGAGAACATCACCCTCATCTGCCAACTCTGCGAGATTGCGAAAGAGGCCGGCGTGGCGCTCACGCTCGAGATGGAGGCCGGGGTGGACGCGGGCGTCACGGAGATCGAGGTCGCGGAACGTCTGCTTGGCGCCGTGGAGTCGAAGCACCCGGGCTATCTTGCGCTCTGGGCACCGGGTGTCGGCACCCAGCACGGCTTGAGCGACAAGGGCTATCCGTTCTCCGCTGAAGCCGTGGCGAAGCACCAGAAACGCGGGAGTGAAATCTGCGGGCGTCCCATCGGTCTCGCCCTGCACGGCAGCAGCGGTTTGAAGGAGAGCGATCTCCGCGCCGGAGTCGCCGCGGGCGTGGCCAAGGTGAACTGGAGCAGCGAATCTCTTCTCATCCGCAGCCAGGCGGCGCAAGAATACTACGCCACACACGCGGCAGAGCTGGAGAAGAGCCACAAAGCCTGGAAAGCCACCGCCATGGACAACGGCATGCAGAGTTTCATCGCCGCGCGCTACGTGCCGAAAGTCGCCGAACGCATCCGCATCCTCGGCGGCGCGGGGAAGATCCTAGATGTTTCAATGCACAATTCAATGTCTCCACTTACTCCATGAACCTCCCACACCCACCTAACTCCCGCCCGGTCGCCAGAATCGCCGGCCTCCTCGCGCTCATCACCCTGCAACAACTCGTGCCAGCGGCCGACCTGGTCAAGGCAAAGTCCGGCTCCGGCGTTTACGGCTACAAGGCGGTCTTCCACAACGGCGTGCTCGTGTATGACAACCAGGTCATCCACGGCGCCATCGGTCATCGCGTGCTGCCCGACCCGACGAAGGCGGTGGCCAAGGGGCCCATCCGGCTGGGCGGCCATGGCTTCCCGGTGGCCTTCCGCACCCTCTGGATCCGGCCGCTGGCGGACTGGGCCGCTTGGCTCCTGCGCCACTGAACTTCACGGCAAACTAAACAACCATTTGCGACAAAGAACTCCACCTCCAATGAAGCCGGGGATGAACTGGCAGCGCAATACGCTCACGCGCGTGCGACAATCGAACAACAGTGCACCATGGCAAAACCTGCTGGCCATCGCGGGCCGATTGAAGTTTCCGCCGCACCGCATTGCAGTTGGAAGGCGCCGAAGTTTTTTACCGCAACATCCAGATCAGGGAAGTCAAGTCGGCGGCTGGCGGAGCTGCGTCGAAGGCTTCGCGAGCCCACTCTCCTGATGGGGCGGGAATCTCCGCTCAGTCGAACCTACCCGGGGTGCAGAGGGTGGACTTGGTTCGGATGCCGATGAACTCTCTGGCCGAGCCGGTGTATGCGGAGTCTGCCCGACCGGGGATCCAGGTGGTGATCCCCTTCACCAGAATCGTGGGATGGACCGACGCGAGTAACAACGCCAAGGTCAATCCGACGGGCGGCTACAAGGCCAGACTGACGAATGTCAGCGAATACAAGTACAACCCCATCTATCACGCCAACCAACTTGGCGATACCGCGCTGGTGAACGGCTGCGCCTTCTGGGATAGCAGACCGGGCGGACTGGACATCTCGCACATGCCGTCGCCGGATCCGGGAGGAGGAAAGGCGGTCTGGTGGGCGGGCATAGGCGAGTGGGCCTCGTACCAATTCGGGGTGGATTCCCCCGGCACCTACAGCATCGTGACCCGCTTCGGCGCCGAGGGCCCGAAGGAACCGACGAACGGCCACATCATCCTCGGCGGCTTCGACGGCGACGCTACCGCGTAACAATTAATGGTCGAGGGTTACGTGGATGCGACCGGCGTGCAGGATGTCTATTGGGAAGCCGAACAGGCCCTGCAGGTCATCGTGGACACAAAGGCCGGAAAAAGCGGCACGCGGTTACAGCCCACCGGTGCGTATGCTGCCAATCTGCTGGGGTTGTCCGACCAGGTGCCCGCCAAGGTGGTTTTTCTCACCGATGATCGGAGCAAACGTATTCAATTGGGAAAACTGACCATCGTACTCAAGCAGACTTCGCCACGAAGAGGAAACAATCGGAGAAGCGGAGATTCGGGGCACGTCGGCGAGAGCGGCGTAGGATCACGAGCTGCTGTTTCAAGAGAAGATTCTCAGCCACGAGGGCTTTGGCACCTCCGTGCCTCGCGAGTTTGGTCAGGCTGCTCACCAACTGAAGGAGGATAAGTAGCATGTGCTGCATCCTCTTGGCCTGTGAGGAGTCGTGCCCCTCAACAAGCCGGCGGATATGCCTTTCAACACCTCGTTTTATGAATTCGCCACCCACAAGGCCAATCGGCATCCGAACGGTGATTTTGCGGGCGTTGTCAAAGAATTGTTGCGGGCCGGCATCGTGGTTGACGAGACGCTGTATTCCACCGGTCATTCGGCAATCGACGCCGTGATCAGCGTGGGACTCAGGAACCGATCGACACGGGACACGACGCGACACGTCACGGGTGAGTGATCGAATTCGTCCGGGGTCGGTCCTTGCCATCCAAGAAATTCAAAGCGGAGTATAGTACGCCACCGCTCGGCATGGCGTGCCGCATTCCGGGGATCTCGAAGTAGCGGACATTCTTGAAACCGTCTCGGAGAAACCCTTTCTCAAATGTGTCCTTCGTGTTCTCGCGATTGGGATCGAATTCGCCCGTGATTAAGGCGACGCGCTCGCTTCGCTTCGCGAGCGGCAATACCCGCAGATCCGGCCGGTACGAAGCAGGGTAGAACTGTCCGTGCGCGTCAGCGAGATCGCGAAAATAATTCACGCCGCACACGCACAGCGCGCCCGCGAAGACGTCTGCGCACGCGATCCCCAGCATACTGGCAACCCGCCCGCCTCCCGACATGCCACCTATATAGATCCGCTTCCGTTCAATCGGGAACTCACGGCAGACGTTGTACGTCGCATCCAACGCGAGTCGAAGACGGTCCGCGATGGCGCGCTCATTGCCTTTGTTTGCAGCGCTGACGACTAAGAGTCGGCTCTGGGCGAGTTCCGAAATCCAATCCGAAGGTATCCCGGGCGAGTTGCCTGGACTGACCCAAGCCAAAAGTCCTCAATCCGAATTGGTCGAATACGATGCCGGGACGAGCATCTGAAATTGTTCCTTTGCGACATCGACATCCGTCAGGGGTTCTCGATAGCCAAATCGCCGCGTCACCTCGGCCTTGGTTGAATAGGGTGCTGACAGGGTGAACCGGAGGTCTCGATAAAGAGGCGAAACCGTGCCGCGGTCTGCAGCCTGACTCGAAGTTCGAATCAACACCGCAGCCAGCCAGAACAGGAGCAACAAAGACTGCGCACGCATATAAAATTGATGGGCATTTGCAGTCGACGCTGGGCAATGTCTCAAGAAGTGCCGTCGATTGGAAGGCCCGTAGTGTCTGCCGTTTGAGCACCCGAAGTTGATGGCGGAGTGCCAGGACTTCGAGGGCGAGATCGTGCCGAGGTCAGAAGAAGGAAAACGGGTAGGTCAGAACGATCCAAAGAATGGCCAGCATGACCCTCTCAGCTTGATCGCAATTCCTCGCCAATCAATCATTTCCCGGCCCGATGGACTTTCTGCCACCCACACCACTTGCCACGTCCCATTCGAGTTGCCAATCGCTGCGTGAATTCAAATAACCAAACGTCGGCGCGGCTGCGCTGACCGGCTCGTCGTTCAGGTGACGCTATATGTCCGCCACCAGCCCGTTGACCGTCTCGTAGCGGTGCGTCCGGTCCTTCTCCATCGACTTCATCACGATCCAGTCCAGATCGCCCTGAAAGGTGGCGCCAAGTCGGGCTAGGCCAAACTCACACGCGGGGCTCCCATCCGCGGCGATACTCACGGGACAATAGTTTTTTCATCGCCCGGGTCGGCTGAAGGATTTCCCCTCTCGCAGGGTCGATCGCCAGGGATGTGTTGGTCCGGTACGCGATGTTACCCAGGTGACAAAGCCGCGTACTGATCTGCCCTTCGGCGATTTCGGAGTTCAAGGGGATACCGAGACGGATCGCATCTGCGAAGTTGGCGAAGTGAGGGAGGTCGCCTGATCGGCCCTTGATCGAGAACCGTTCGGCGCCTTTGGGATCGGTGATTCGGTAACTGGAACCACCGTCGATTTCGAGCATGCCGTTGTCGCCGTAAAACGAAACAAACGGATGTTTTTCCTGAAGCCGGGGCACACAGCTCGAACAGTCCCAGCTTACACCGCAGTGCCCAAAATCATAGGTGGCCAACCCGGTATCGGGGGTTTCCTGATCATCCTGGAAGTGGTACCGGCCACCGGTATAGGTGATGCGTCTCGGAAAACGAACGCCGAGTCCCCAGCGGGCAACGTCGAGGGCGTGAATACCGTTGTTGGCCATCTCACCTCCGCCCCAATGCCAACGCCAATGCCAGTTGTAGTGAACGAGATTGTCGATATACGGCCGCGAAGGGATCGGTCCCTGCCAGAGATCGTAGTCCAGCCATCCTGGGACCGGGGCCGGTTTGCCATGTCCTATTCCAGGACGAGCGGCGTCGTACCAGCATCGCGCGAACCGGACCGGTCCAATTTCACCACTGCGCAGTCGTGCTATTGCCTCAATCACCTCGGGTCGGCTGCGACGCTGGTTGCCCATCTGGACATGACGCTTGTGTTTGCGGGCGGCGGCCACCATTAGGTCGGCTTCATGAATATTGTGGCTGCCTGGCTTTTCCACGTAGACGTGTTTTCCGGCGCTACAGGCCAGGATCGTGGCGGGTGCGTGCCAAAAATTCGGAGTGGCGATCGAGACTGCGTCCACACGGGCGTCTTCGAGAATCCGGCGAAAGTCACGAACCCCCTTTGGCTCGTATCCGGCCTTTTCGTGAATGGTCCGGACAGCCGTGGCGATTCGCCGCTCATCGACATCGCAGACATGGGTGATCTCGAGATTCGGCACCTGCAGAAATGTGGCAATGTGATCGAGTCCACGGCCTAGGCCAATGACTCCAACGCGGAGCCGGCCGGCCGGTGAATCGGCTGCCAACAACGCCGGGGCGCGCCCGGCGGCAAGCAATGCAGCCACGCAGCCCGTGGCATGCAGGAAGGACCGGCGGGACTGCAGGTTCGGGTCGGATGGAGAGATCATCGTTGGCATCAGATTATCGAAAGAGAAAAGTCCTTTGGATTCAAATAGTAAAGGCGGGCTGCCGCGCAAAGACGTCGTCCTTCGCGCCGGTACGCAGGTAATTCGGAGTCTGCGTGGGGGGCATGGCGGCCGCGATCTCATTCCGCAACACCTTATAGCTGGAGCTGAATTTTCCTTTTTTCCATACTTTCCGAAGCTTCTCCGTAAACAACCCATTGCGCTTGCCGTCGAGCGACAGTTGGTTGTCCTGGCACCCCGAGATAAGGATCACACTCGCCCGCACGGCAATGGAATCCCCGAGGGGGAGCGCCTTTTGAATCTGTTCAGACTCGACCCGATTCTGTTTCCACACCTTTCGGCTGATCGCCTCTGGAATGGCGCGAAAACGGACACTGGTGGGAAGTCCAGCAATCCCGGCGATACCTTTATAGATTGGGATGGAGCGGGCGACTGTGCCGCTATGGCAGCTGTCGGATAGAACGATGATCCGGACCCCGGCGGCAAATTTCGCGAACTTTGCGTTGAGTTCGTCGTCAAGAAATTCCCGGTCATACAACACCCAAGTCTCGTCCTTTGCATCGGGTTCATCCCCATTCGTATCAGGCTGCTGGCCGCCGTGCCCCGAGTAGCTGAGAAAGAAAATGTCTCCCTTCTTAAGCTGGGTCGCGGCGGCAGCGAATTCAGACGCCAGCACTTTGCTGGTTGCCTCGGAGGAGAGCAGTAGACGGCTCGTGAAACCGCGGCTGTCCGCCAGTTTTCGCATGTCGGTGGCATCGGAATGACAGGCGGTGAGAGCTCCATCCCAGCCGCCGTAGCGCTTGGGATCGACGTGATTCAGCCCGATGTGGAGAGAGAAACCTTTGACCATGGGGACAAATGAGTTCTTGATTCAGGAGTTCCCCATGAGAAGGCCAGACTCGGGGGTGCAAAGGCACGGCAAAAATCGTCAGACGTTCTCAATCTTCCGATTTTTAGCTGGGTCTCCGACCTGTTAATTGCCGAGTTTGCCGGTTGATCCCCGCGGTATCCGGGTTCATTTTCGGGGCACATGTTGCAACGCACTCCGCTGTTCGGCGCCCATCAGCGACTTGGGGGCCGGTTGATTGAATTCGGTGGCTGGGAAATGCCGGTGCAGTATTCCAGCATCGTCGATGAACATCTCTGCGTTCGGCGGGCAGCCGGGATTTTTGATATCTGCCACATGGGCGAACTCTTCTTCGAAGGGCCATCCGCCGCCGCATTTCTGAATGTCACGCTGACTAACGACATCCGCAAGCTGTCGGTCGGCCTGGGCCAATATTCGCAATTGTGCAACGAGCGGGGTGGGACGGTGGATGACCTGTATGTCTATCGCTTGGGTACGGATTTATTTCTTCTGATCGTCAATGCATCACGCATCGAGGCGGATGTTGCCTGGTTGACCACCCGGCTGGCCGTCTTCCCGCAGTCTGCCGGAGTGCGCTTCGAGAATGCGTCGGCGGAGCTTGGGGCGATGGCTCTCCAGGGGCCGCGCGTTGTGGAGTTCATTGGGCAGCTGCTGGTGGAGAGTTCGCAAGACGGGACCCGAGGAGTGCCGGCGAAGGGGCTCCAAAAAAATCAGATTGGGGCGTGGAGTTTTTCGGGAACCACAGTGTGGGCGGCCCGGACGGGTTACACCGGCGAAGATGGATTTGAAATCATCGCTCCGGCCGCAGTCGTCGAGGAATTCTGGAACCGTTCGCTGGCGGTGGGACATATCGGGTGCCTGCAGCCGTGCGGATTGGGCGCCCGAGACACGTTGCGCACCGAAGTTTGCTACCCTCTATACGGTCACGAGTTGGACGAGAATACGTCGCCGCTCGAGGCGGGACTCGGTTTTTTTGTCTCCTTGGACAAGGGGGATTTTTTCGGTCGGGAGCTTCTAGCCGACCAAAAGGCGAACGGTGTGGCGCGGAAATGCGTCGCTTTCCGAATGACCGATAAATCCGCTCCTCCGCGACCGGGGTACCCGATCCATTTGGCGGGCAAAACGGTCGGCACCGTCGTGAGTGGAACACAAAGTCCGTCTCTGAATGTCGGAATTGGGATGGGCTACGTGCCGTCGGCGCTTGCTGAGCCGGGCACTCGATTGGATATTGAGATCCGGGGGCGGACCTTTGCCGCGGAGATCGTCCGCAAACCCATCTATCGCCGGCCGGTCTGATGGCTCTTGATGGGATGACGCCTCGTTAAGCCGCATTTCAGTCAACTCGCAGTATCCGACGTCACCGATTCCTGCTTCAATCCCTTGCAGGATGTTTCAAGACCTGGGCGAAATTCTGCTGCTTTTTTTGGCCACCTTACGGTCGCTGCCGCGCGCTTGGAGGGAGCGGCGCAAGGTGTTTGAGCAATTGTTCGAGATTGGCAATGCGAGCCTGCTCATGGCCTGCATTCTGTCCCTGTTCATCGGGGGCGTGTTATCTCTGCAGACCGGCCCGGTATTGGTGCAACGCGGTCTTGGATCCTCCCTGGGCGGGCTCGTGGGCTTGGCGGTGTGCAAGGAGTTGGCTCCCGTGATGATGTCCATCCTAATCGCTGGGCGGATTGGATCTGCCATGGCGGCAGAGCTGGGGTCGATGAAGGTGTACCAGGAGATTGACGCACTACACACAATGAATATCAACCCCGTGCACTATCTCGTGCTTCCGCGAGTGCTGGCGATCACGCTGGCTCTCCCGTGTCTGGTGATTTTTTCAAATCTTGTCGGATGGTTCGGCGGAGCGTTGGTCTCCGCCGGCAATCAGGAGGTGGGCGTGTCGTTTTCCGCCTTTTTCGGAAACCTGCGGGACGTTGTGCGGCCTTGGGACATTACCCACGGTCTATTGAAATCGGTGCTTTTCGCGGTGGTAACGGGTGTGGTGGCGTGTCACCAGGGATTGACAACCGTAGGCGGGCCGCGGGGCATCGGGCGCAGCGTTACCAAGGCCGTAGTCAACTCTCTCGTGCTGATCTTGATCCTGGATTATATCTTCACGCGTCTCCTTCTGCCGTTCGATCGCTGAATGCCGAGGGTCCTAAATGGGGGAGCAAAAAAGCTTCCAGGACAACTCACGCAGGCGGCGTCACCTGCAACCAACCGACCGGTTCCGAGCTCGAAAGAATTACCTCTCCGCAAACCGCCGGCAGCAGGCAGAAGCTGCCAGTAGGGAGAAGGGTCACTACTCCACCGGACAACAGCGACAGTTTCCCGCGGGTTACTGCCAGCAGGTGTGGCCGGCCTTCTGTCGAAACCCGTTGCGACGATCCGGGCCCGACTTCGTGGTGATCCACATGGAAAATTTTGTCCCGCACCAGGGGACGGATATGTCCGCCCCCGATCTCTTGGTAATCGCTTCGAACGAGGTCGGGTTCCCAATCTGAGAAGTCGATGGATGCGAACGCCTGCTCGAGATGCAAGTCCCGCTGCCGTCCGTCCAAACCCTTTCGGTTCCAGTCGAAAACCCGGTACGTTGTGTCGGAGTTTTGCTGAATCTCAAAAATCACCTGCCCGGCCCCGAGGGCATGCACACGTCCGCTGGGGACAAACATGACGTCTCCCGCTTGGACGTGGTGATGGTGAAAGCAAGTAGCGACGGTGCCTTCGCGGGTTTGCCGTTCAAATTGTTCGCGGGCAACTCCGCGTCGAAGGCCGACGTACATCCGAGCATTCGAATCCGCCTCGGCCACGTACCACATCTCCGTTTTGGGTTCGCCCCCGCGCTCCCTGGCCAGAGCCGCCGGGGGATGCACTTGCAGGGAAAGATCCTCCCGCGCATCCAGGATTTTGCACAACCACGGAAACCGCTCGTCGGGAGCCACCGGGCGGCCGAGCAATTCCGGGCCGTGGTGACGCATCAGCCAACGCAAATCGCGCCCCGCAAATGGACCCTCGGCGACCATGCTCACTCCTTCCGGGCGATCGGCGATCTCCCACGACTCGCCGATCAACGTGCCCGACGGAAGCGCCTTGCCAAAGATCTCGGCAAGCCGGCGTCCACCCCAGATACGTTCCTTGAATAGAGGCAGAAAAGTCAGCGGAGGCAGCATGACGTCGATCCGCAGGTTCAGGCGGCCGCCAACGGTTCGTGGACCCGCCCAAACGCGCGGAATTTTTCGTACCGCAGCCGCTGTCGATCCTCGACGGACAGGATGCGGATTTCGGCAAGATGATGAAGCAGCCTTTTTTTCAGCAGCACCGAGGCAGCCAACGGGTCTGTGTGAGCTCCGCCGATGGGCTCGGGGACGACGTCATCGACGAGTCGGAGTTCCAGCAGATCTCGGGCGGTTATCCTGAGGGCTGCGGCGGCCTTGGAGGCTGCGGCACGGTCTTTCCACAGAATCGAGGCGCACCCTTCCGGACTGATCACCGAGTAGTAGGCGTTCTCCAATACCAGCACCCGGTCTGCCACACCAATACCGAGAGCCCCTCCGGAACCTCCCTCCCCTATGACCGCGGCAATCGTCGGCACCTCCAGCAACATCATTTCCCGCAGATTGACCGCGATTGCTTCTCCGATATGTCGTTCCTCTGCGCCAATCCCTGGGTACGCGCCGGCGGTATCGATCAGGGTGATGATTGGAATCCCAAACTTGTCGGCAAGCTTCATCAGGCGGAGAGCCTTGCGGTAGCCTTCCGGGTGGGCGGAACCAAAATTACGCAAGATGTTTTCCTTCGTATCCCGACCCTTTTGTGTGCCTAGCACCATCACGCGATCGCCACCGAGCCGGGCGAAACCGCCGACGACTGCGCGGTCATCCGCGAAGTGCCGGTCTCCATGCAGCTCCGAAAAATCGGTGAACACCGATCGCACGTAATCGAGTGTGTACGGGCGTTTGGGGTGACGGGCCAGTTGGACCCGTTGCCAGGGACTGAGGTTAGAAAAAACCTGCCGCTTCGTTTCGTGCAACTCTCGTTCGATCAGACGGATTTCCTCCTCGAAACTGATTCCGAGGGAGTGCATTTCAGGGTGTGTTCTGAGGTCGTCGAGCTTTCGCTGGAGCTCGACTATGGGTTTCTCGAAGTCGAGATGGTGCTTCATCGCTTTTGGCCTATCTCGCCAAACTTAGGGCTCGGCTTCTTGCGAGGCAACCGGCGAATTTACGGTCCCTGGAAAGGCGGCTGCATCTCTCAGGAGTCCATTTCGGTTAAACGCGTGGGGCAAAACTCCCGCTTTGCTCGCTGCAGGGAGGCTGGATCGGCCTCGCTCGAAGTCGCAGACTCCTCGAACCGGCAGGCCGGAGATCTGCCCCACACACGGCGAGATTAGAATTGCTGTTGATCTCACCGGCGCGCTTGACTCCCGCACTTCTGTTCGGACACGTTCCGGACGTGTCCATACCTACCCAGTTTCCGAATGTAACCGCCGTGGCGAAGGCCAATGTGTACTTCGACGGCAAGGTTGTCTCGCATTCCATTTTCCTTCTCGACGGAACAAAAAAGACGCTCGGACTCATCTACCCGGGCACCTTCCATTTCGGCACCGACAAGGCCGAGCACATGGAAATCGTCGCGGGCGAATGCCTGGTGAAATGCGACGGATCGACGGAGGTGAAAACACACGGGGCCAGTTCCCACTTTGATGTTCCGGCAAAATCCGGCTTTGACATCGAGGTAAAGAAAGGTATTTGCGAATACATATGCAACTTCATCGATTGATGGTTTGATCCTTTGGACCGACCCCAGACATCCGGTGGTCAAACGAATTGATATAATTCGGATTTCTTATTACTGGTGCTAGAGATGGAGCACATTATTTTTTTGCTAGGGTTCCGCCCAAGCACTAGTGTAGTGTCTCGTAAACGACTGGAGTTATTATTGTGTCGTTTTATTGGGGTATTCTGAGGCTTGTTCAAAAATCGTTCAGAAAATAACTCCATCCAATTGAGAGACATTACACTAGCGTCACCGGCCAATTCTGTATGTCTATGAAATCTAACCTTATTTGTTTTGCTGCGGTTGCGACCGGTTCGACCGTGATGTTGGGGGCCGACCCCGTAGTCGATCCCAACCCCACGGGGTGGAAGACCACGGCCGGTGCTAGCGTCACCCTAAACAAGGGCAACTCGGACACGCTGCTTGCCAGGGCTGACATTCTTTCCATCAAGAAATGGGATAAGAACGAGTTTTTCGTCAAGGCGGACGCCGCGTATGGAAATCAGGGTACAACCGATAATGGGCACAAGACCACCGCCCAGAATTACGGAATCCAGGGCCACTACAACCGCCTGATCACCGACCGTTTTTTCTGGTGGCTGGATGGCGCTGCTCGGCAGGACCGGATTGCCGACATCGACTACCGTGTGACGTTGGCCACCGGTTTGGGGTACTATATTGTGAAGACGGAAACCACTCAGCTATCGGGTGAAGCCGGTCCTGGTGTTGTCTTTGAACGTGTGGGGAACGACGACTCAACGTATGCAACCATCCGGTTCGCGGAGCATTTCAACCACAAGTTTGAAGGCGGTCGCGCGTCGATATTCCAAAACGCGGAATTCCTCCCATGGATCGACGATTGGGCACGTTACACCGTCAACGCGGATATCGGTGTCGAGGCCGCGGTGACAGAAAAGATGGGACTTCGTGTAATGTTGGCGGACACCTACCGAAGTAATCCGGCTCCTCATTTTAAGCACAACGACCTGAAGCTGCTCGCGGGCGTGACGTACAAATTCTAACGCGATCGCTAAACCTTAACTAAGGACTTCTTATGGGATTCGGCCAAGAATTCAAACAATTCGTGCTTCGCGGCAACCTCGTGGACCTCGCCATCGGTGTTGTCATCGGTGCGGCGTTCGGCAAAGTGACCTCGGCATTCGTGGACGGCATTTTCATACCTCCCGTGGGCTTCCTCACCGGAGGCGTAGACTTCAGCAATAAGTTTATCGCACTGAAGGATTTCGGCACCAATGTTATCACAACGCTGGCGGACGCGCAGAAGGCGAACATTCCGGTCATTGCGTGGGGCAAGTTCCTGACCACTTGCATTGACTTCGGGATCGTGGCCTTTGTCATGTTCCTCATCATCAAAATGATGAACAACCTCAAGAAGGCGCAACCGGCTCCGGCTCCCCCCGGACCGACGCCGTCTGAGAAACTACTGGCTGAAATCCGTGACCTGATGAAGAAGTAAGTCCGGTTTCCATACTCTTGCAGACCCGCCACGGTTTCCGCGGCGGGTCTTTTCTTTGGAGCAGTTCGAGTCCAGACTGACGCGCATGCGAATTCTGTGTGTTCACGCTCACTTTGATGACTATGAATTTGTCGCGGCCGGGACTTTTGAGATGTGGCGGCGCAAACACGGACCCGCATTTCGGTCGCGGGTCATTGTGTGCACCGATGGCCGTTCGGGCCACCATGAGCGGACCCGGGCGGATACGGCGCGTATCCGGCTTGCCGAACAGGAGTCCTCGGCGCGAAGGGGAGGCTTCGAATTTCAGTTGCTCCGAAAACCCGATGGGCGCCCGTTTGAGGAAGCGTGCCGCATTCTGACCAACGATCTCCTGGCAGCTCTGTGGCAGGCGATTCGTGAGTTTGAACCGGACTACCTTTTCTGCCCGCCCATGCCATTCGATCCGCTTGCGGGCGTGCACCCGGACCATATTACCGTTGCCGATGCGGTGCGTCGCGTCGCCTACATGATCAATGTCCCGCACGCCTTCCTCACGGAATACCCGGTGGCTGACGAAACCCGTTCCAGGCCCATTCGGACTCCGGTGATTCTGAACACCTACGACGGCTACATGGCGGGTGAAAATGTATTCGACCTCGTGGTGGATGTGGAAGCCGCGTTCGATCTCGTGGCGGAAACCTCCTGGTGTCATCAAAGCCAGATCCGGGAATGGCTGCCCTGGGTGGGGCGCCACGACCTGGCTCCGCCCGGTTCGTTGGACGAATGGAAGACCTCCCTGCGGAAGCGGTTCGATCGCCAGCAGGGGGAACTGGGTCTGTCGGCCGGTCGTGCCTGCGAAGCGTTCGCCGTCACCGCGTGGGGCGTGGTTCCGACCCTCGCAAAACTTCGGGAAGATCTTCCCAATCTCGTGTCGGATCCTGACCGCGACCAACGCCTTGCCAACCGGCTACGCCGCTGGGGAGCAGGATGACCCTGCTGTTCCATCGCTCGCATCGCTCTACGGCATTCCAAGGCGCATGCCGCCCACAATGTCGGAGGCTTGGAGCCCAAGCTCAACCGATAAAGGCCTCGTGCAGAGCTCGCATGGCCGACTCCCCCTTCGCCAGATCGATCACGACGCTGATCTTGATTTCACTGGTGGAGATCATTTCGATGTTCACTCCTTCCCGAGCAAGAACGTCAAACATCTTGGCTGCCACGCCGCTATGGCTGCGCATTCCGACCCCCACAATGCTTAGTTTTCCGATGTTTTCGTCCGCCTGAACTTCGCGGATGCCCAGCTCCTTTTGCAGTTCTTCAATGACTCTGCGAGCCTTCGGCAGGTCCGACTTGTCCGCGGTGAACGACAGGTCCGTCACGGGTTTCCCGCCCGCGTGACTCACATTCTGCACGATCATGTCCACATTGATCGCCGCGTCACCCAGGGCGCGGAAGATGCGAGCAGCCCGGCCCGGTTGGTCGGGCACGCCAAATAACGTCACTTTGGCCTGATTTTTGTCGAGGGAGATCCCTCGGACGACGACGCCTTCCATGCTGGTGGTTTCTTCTTTCACGATGGTACCCGGATTTTCATTGAGACTAGAGCGAACTTCGAAAACGACCTTGAACTTCTTGGCAAACTCGACCGACCGCAACTGCATCACCTTGGCCCCGGATCCCGCCAACTCCAGCATCTCGTCGTACGCGATCTCTGAGAGCTTTTTAGCCGTGGGGACAATCCTCGGGTCGGCGGTGTAGACGCCGTCAACGTCGGTGTAAATCTGGCAAAGATCCGCCTTCAACGCCGCGGCAAGCGCAATAGCTGTCAGGTCCGATCCACCGCGTCCCAGCGTGGTAATCTGCCCTGCTTCGGTCTGCCCCTGGAACCCGGCGACGATCACCACGTTACCAGCATCCAGCATCCGATGGACGGCTGCCGGAGTGATGTTTTGGATCTTGGCCTTGGTGTGGACCCCATCCGTCACAATGCCCGCCTGGGCGCCGGTGAGGGAAACGGCGGGCACTCCTGCGGCATGGAGTGCGATTGCAGTGAGTGCGATCGTTTGCTGCTCGCCCGTGGCGAGAAGCATGTCCATCTCGCGCTCGCTGGGCAGATCGGTGATCTCCCTGGCAAGTTTGATCAGGCCGTCGGTTACCCCGCTCATAGCCGAGACAACCACGACCACCTGATCGCCTCTCTTGCAGAATTCGGCGACTCGGCGGGCGACGTTCTTGATGCGCTCGGTGTTGCCGACCGACGTGCCGCCATATTTCTGGACAATTAGTGCCATGCGTTCAAAGGGGGCAATGGAACCGGGAATCGGGTGGGATACTCAACGGAAAAAACTTGTCGGCTGCCTTCCCGCCCCTTATGCCTTTGCTTCGGTTGAGCCCGCGTGGCGGAATTGGCAGACGCGCTAGATTCAGGTTCTAGTGAGTAACATCGTACAGGTTCAAGTCCTGTCGCGGGCACCAGCAATCGTAAACTCTTTATTTTAAGATGTTTATGAAACAAGCGGGTGTAAACGAGTGTCAAAGTAAGACACGCTGGTAAGACAAGGTCCCCCTGTGTCAGGGGTGTTTGCCCACGTCATGGCCGTTGTTTTCCCACGCTCCCCGGGGTATCCGGTAGCGATGCTCCAAAGACCCGTCCTCTCCGCCGTTCCCCTCGCCCTCGTTTCACTCGTCGCCCTCTCGCTGGCGATTCAGGCGGCCACGTTTCCCCTGCCGGTCGCCACACGGCAAACCGATTTCCCGCTCAAACGACCGACTGTCACGGGCACGGTTGTGGCGTGGGGCAGAAACTCAGATGGCCAAACGAATGAGCAAGTCGGCTTGCGCAGTGTGGTGGCAATCGCGGCGGGAAACTCACACACGGTGGCTTTGAAGAGCGACGGCACGGTGGTCGCTTGGGGCGGGAGTTCAGGCGGCCAAGTGAGCGTCCCTTTAGGACTTAGCGAGGTCGTGGCAATCGCGGCGGGAAACTCACACACGGTGGCCTTGAAGAGCGACGGCACGGTGGTGGCATGGGGTCAGAATTCTCAGGGCCAAGCCAACGTCCCCGGCGGACTTAGCGGAGTTGTGGGTATCGCGGCGGGCTGGGCTCACACCGTGGCCTTGAAGGGTGATGGCACGGTTGTGGCGTGGGGAGCCAACGACCAAGAGCAAACGAAGGTGCCCGCCACCCTAAGTAGAGTGGTGGCAATTGCAGCCGCCAATCAGCATACGCTAGCGTTGCAACAGGACAATTCTGTGGACGGACGTGTTGCGGGATGGGGGGGTGAACGAGGGGAGCTCATTAAGCATCCCCGGTGGACTGAGCGGGATTGTTGCTATTGCGGCGGGAGCTCATCATACCGTGGCCCTCAAGAACGATGGCACGGTGGTGGCGTGGGGAAACGGTGCCCAAGACGGCATCCCCGCTGGCCTCAGCGAAGTCATTGCGGTGGGAGCGGGTTTTTCTTTCACAGTGGCCCTGGAGAATGACGGCACCGTGGTTGCTTGGGGAGCCAACGACCAAGGGCAAACGAAGGTGCCCGTCGGTCTAAGCGAAGTCGTCGCTATCGCCGTGGGCACATATCACACGGTTGCCCTGAAGAGCGATGGACTGGTAGGACCAAACGGCGCAACAGCTAGGGCGCAAGTCGTGAATGGCTTTGTAGTGGGCGTGAACGTGATCGGCGGCGGGCACGGCTACACGGTGCCCCCGTTGGTGGTGATCAAAGGTGGAGGAGGGTCGAATGCTACTGCCACCGCCATCATATCCGGCGGCAGCGTCACCGGCTTCACCGTCACCAATCCCGGCATCAGGTACACCAGTCAGCCGAAAGTCTTAATTGCCTCGCCCCCGTTCTCGCCAGAACTCGCCATCGAGGTTAGCCGGGTGAACGTGAACATGCGGGTGGTGCTGGGCCGGAAGTATCAACTCCAAGCCTCACGTGATCTCAAAGTCTGGACTATCGCCGGCGCGGCATTCGTGGCCGATTCCGAAAGCGTCACTCAAGAATTCGTCGTGGCGGAGGTCGGCCGTTACTTCCGTGTCGTGGAAATTCTTTGAAGATGGGCAGTATAAGAAAGCGGCTTATTGACGCTCCTCTCGCTCTGGCTGTTCAGCTCAAGGCTGACCTGTGGGCAAGACGGACCGGAAGCCGTCGCCGTTGCTCTTGCCGACCGGCGCGCGGTTGTCGCTGCGGTACGCCGACCGGCAGCTATATGCGATGCGACCCCAACTGCCGCCCCGGATCACGCGGGACGAGCCCGAATCGGGGCCCCGTGAGTCCGTTTGAGACCCAAGCGAGTACGAACCGACCCAATCCCAGCACCATTCCCATACGTTCCCAACCATGTCGTATAACCCATACCCGTTCGCTGCAAAGGACCCCACCGGACTCGTCGCCGGTGTCGTCCCTCCGATTTTCCCAATCGGGTTGTAGCCATCCGATCCCACATCGTAGCTGACGATCCCAGTTCCATAGTAGTTGGCCATGCCTTGCGAAATCAAGTTGCCCCACGGAAACCGTTGCCCGCTCAACCCACCTCGCGCCGCCTTCTCCCACTCCGCCTCCGTCGGCAATCGGTACCCTTTCGCCCCCCAATTCACAAAGACAGGAACCTCCCCAGTCCGATACACCCTCGTCAATCCAACATCCGTGTAATACACTGGCGTCTTACCCGCCAGCTCCGACCGTGCATTGCACCACTTCACTACATCGAACCAATTCACAGTATGCACTGGATGATTCGCTGCCTTTCCTTCACCCGGATTGTCAAAGCCATACCCGTAACCGGTACTCCATCCTTTCACCTCATCCCAAAGGGCCTTCGTCACCTCCGTCTTGTCCATGTAAAATCCAGAAATGAACACGGAATGCACCGGTCGCTCGTCCGGATTGCCCTCGTTGAACGTGTCTCCCATCTCGAACGAGCCCGCCGGGATCAGCACCATGCCGCTCGGAGCCGACGGCACTGTCACCGCCACCGTCACCGCCCGGTAGAACCGTGTCGCGGATCCTACCGCCAAATCGACCACCGTCACGCCATCGGTTCCCACTGTGACGTTGGTTAGCACCTGCCACATCTCTCCCGGCCCCGGCGTCGCGCTCCACTCTACGCGGTGGGGGCTCCCGCTCTGCCCCCAAACCGTAATCTTGGGAACGAGCTCGATCGTTAAACTTGTCTCCCGCGGCGGAGCCTCAATCGCAACCACTGGTGCCGCACTGTATCCGCTCCCTGCGTTCAGAACGATGATCTGCCCGACTTTGTCGCCGCTCAGGATTGCCTTGGCTACCGCCCCACTCCCACCACCTCCGCTGAAGGAAACCCGCGGTTCGGATTGGTAGCCGGACCCGCCGGTGATCACTTTGATGCCAGTGACGTATCCCTCCGTCACGGTTGCCACGGCGGTTGCCTGTTCGCCAGCCGCCAGTAAATGCATTGGCAAGAGTGCGATCAGATAAACAAGAAATCGGCCTGTCAAAACCGATGGGAATTTCATTTTTCCCAGCCTCCCCCTCGAGGGCTCGCAGTCAATGGCCAATTCCAGGGCGTGCAATCCATGCCGGGGTATTCCGCGGTGGCGGCGGTGCTCCGCCGGAGTCACCAGCCAAAGCCGCTTAGGTTATTTTTCGGCATCAAGCGTCTTGCTATCAGGTACATCCACGCTGTCCATCAGGTCAGTAAAGCCCTTCGTGAGCGCGTCCACGACCCACCCGGGCAGCCCGAAAAGCGTGGCCTGCTCCCGGGCATGGACGAATGGCTTCACGTACCCGGCGCGCCACAGGGCATTGTAGATCACACGCCCAGCCGCTGCGGCGTCCTGCATGCCCACCAGTTTCGTGGCGGTCGCGTCCCTCATCCGTGCAATGGAGATGGCAGCCCGCCCAGCGAAGGCAGTGAAGATCCTCTCGATCTCGGCCTTCCCAATTAAGTCGTCGGAGTCGATGCCGAGTTTTGCTTGGGCCAGCAAGTTTTTCACCTTTTGGTCGCTGTAATTCCGCCGCACCTTGTCCCACATGCCAAACATTTCAGGCTCGTTGGATGCTATCGCAGCGGTCATCCGGACTTGTGCCTGCGCAATCCAACCCGTGATTTCTTCCACCTCGTCTTGAAGGGATCAGTTCACCAACTCGATATCCGCCAGCGTGATAGGATCGGCTGGCTTATTTATCCCCAGCGCGGCCCGGACTTCCTGGATCCGATTGACGAGCCGCCCGCGGATGTTGGGAGTGCTCCCGAGGATGTCACACATCAGCCGTTTGTCGTTGACTGGATGACCAGCATCAACCCACCGATGGACGGTCTGTTGGTGCACGCGCCAGAAGATTGCCAGGGCCGGGACGTCGATTGTGTCAGCCCGTTGCGTCTTGCGCTTCATCTCGTCCAGATGGGCGGACTCGCGGGCGCTTCGCGTTTTGCCGGAGGCGAGCTTCTTTGCGATGTTCTTGTGGTTCGCTGCAATCAGGGTGTCAAGCTGATCGGGCGTAACTGGAGGTGGCTTCATTTGTTTGTAAGGGGTTTTTAACGATCTCGCGTCGATTTGCTCACAAGAGGCCCAATTTACCTATTTTGAGCAAAAGGGGGGTGGGTCAGGTCTCCTCGTTTTTTTAACCTTCATAGGAGACTCCTAACCCGAAAAATCTAGGCCCATTAGGCATCCCTGTACCCATTGTGGGTCTCGAATGGCTGGAGCCGGTGCCTTGCTCTCCACATCGGCGCCTACTTCCGGCAGGCTGTCGCGATTGAACCTCACGAAGCTCCCGTGAAGGCGGGCAACACGTTGACCGGTCCCGAAGAACGTCCCAGGCAAGACCCATGCGAAATGAATTTCAGCCTTGCCCCCTGTGCAAGACGTGCAAGACGACGGCGAGTTGCACGAGATGAACGAGTTATTGATAGCAATTTCCTTTGACGCTCCGCGATTAGACGGCACCGCGTTGCGTGTCAGCCGTGACGAAGCGAAGACATGGAGTGATGCTCTGGCTGTGGACAGTATCATCGGGGCATACCCTTCGATGGTCAATCTGAAGGCCGGTTCAGTGTTGATTGTGTATTACGAGGAAGGACGGGGTTCCAACATCCACGCGCGCCGATTTCGCGTCCAAGGAAGGGACGTGACGTGGCAACCAATGTAATTCTCAACCCGTCAATGATTGATAGGCATTTCCTTTAACGCTCCGCGATTAGGCTGGTATTGCTTAATCAGCAACCTCGATCACTTCGGTCGGGAGGGTGGCGGTGAAGGTGGATCCTTTGCCCGCTTCACTGGCGACGGTGAGGTCGCCGCCCATGAGTTGGCAAAACTTACGGCTCAAGGCCAATCCGAGGCCCGTGCCTCCGTATTTCTTCGACGTCGAGGCATCCGCCTGAGCAAAGGCTTGGAACAAGCGGCCCACCTGCTCTGGGGTCATTCCAATACCCCTATCGATGACGTCAAAGACGAGGTTGGACCCCTGACGCCGAGCCCGCAGGGTGATTCGGCCCTTGTCGGTAAACTTACTAGCATTGCTCAGCAGGTTGAAGAGCGCCTGCCGAACCTTGGTAACATCCGCTCGCATCGAACCGATTTCCGGTGCGACTTCCAAAGTGAGTTGATTGCCGTTTTTATTAATCAAGGGCTACACGGTGGCCGCGATTTCGTTCAAAAGGGTCTGGACCTCAAAGGTCTCCAAATAGAGAGTCATCTTCCCGGCCTCGATCTTGGAGAGGTCAAGGATGTCATTGATCAAGCCGAGCAAATGCTTGCCCGCTCCATTAATCTTTTGCAGGTCCGGCTTAATCTCCGGGGTTCCCAAATCGTCCGCCTCTTCCTGGAGCATTTCGCTATAGCCAATGATGGCATTGAGCGGCGTGCGCAGTTCGTGGGACATGTTGGCCAGGAATTGGGACTTGGCCTTGCTGGCAGCCTCCGCGGCCACCTGCGCCACTTGGAGAGCCTCGCTCTTGGTCTTAATCTCCTCCAGTTGCTGCAGAGCCACGCCGTTGCTGGCTTCAAGACTGGTTCGTAATTCATGGAAACGATTTCCCAAGAGACAAAAACCGCTCAAGGCAAAGGAAATTACCGCCGGTATCTGAATCAACTCCCAGGCAAGATCGGGGTTCTCGCCGGCTCGAACGGGTAAGTATGGCAACAGGGATTTTTGTATATCCAATATCCCGGAGAAGAAACCACCCGCGAAAAATGCCCCGATGGAATAAAAGATATATGTAACTTCGAAGTTGGGAACACCCATGCAGAGAATTAAGGCGCTGATCCAGGTCCCCAGGACGAAGCGGTGTTGGAAAATCGATACGGTGCGATCTACACACTTAACACTTATGGCGGTCTCCACTGAAAGCCAAATCATGGCGACAACGGCTAGATCCACAATAAACCAACTATATTTTATATCATTATACAGGAAATACTTTCCTGCTGCATTCATTATTGCATAGTAGATACCCCAACATAAACCTGGTAAACTTGCTACTATTGCAAACCAACAGCGAAAAGGTATTTCCCGATCCAGACTGGATCGAACCAAACCAAACATAAGCGGCACTAACGCGCTTAGAACAGCTATCCTCAAATCACACCGATAACTATTTTCTCCGAATAGCAACCATAAGCTGACCGGTACGCACAAGAGGCCAAACCAGAGTGCAAACTTCATACGCCTGTTGAAAAACCAAAGGCAGCCCATGACAAGTCCAAGAGACGCAATAATACCACCCATGAAACGGGCCGAAATGGATTGTCGCACCTGATAGAATTTGGCCAGACGTTCCGGAACCTCTTGTCGGAGCAATAGGCGAGCTGGAAAAGATCGGTAACCTCCGGCCACAGCCGCATCGATTAATGCCTCTGTCGCCTCTTCCTTGAGACCTAGAAAGTTTAGAAACTCAAAATTGTGCTTCACCTCCCTGCGTTCGCGAATTGCTTGGGTGAGCGGGGTTTTAAGAAGCTTTCGCAAGGCATTTGTGTCGCTACGCTTCAGATGAACACTTTGGACACCCCGTGAGATGCCGATAAATTAAGCGGATGCACTGCTGCCCAGAACTCGTTGGAGTTACCCCATGCAAATATGCATATTTCTGTAGCGAACTGTTCAGGAAACCAGTTCAGATCTTCTTTGTAAATCAGGCTGCCGTAGCATTAGTTTGGATATTTTCATCTTTCCATGCTCGTCCCGATCCGTACGCGACTCCTCGGTCGAGTTTTAAACGCCTGAAGCCGCCATTAATTAAAGAATGAATTTCAGGTGGGAAAATGATTTCTAGGTGTTGGAGCCTAAGCGTCCGTGACTCCTCAGACGTTGATCGGACTTGAACTTTCCAAGCTAAGTCACCGCGAAATAAAGCCATATTTTCATCTCCATTAGTGGTTTTAAGTCGGTTACAATCGGAGTTTACGAGTACTACCAAGTTTGAGGCACCCCATTTTATTCGACCGGAAAGTCCACCCTTAATATCCTTTGCTGACAGAGCTTTGTTCCAAATGCGGATTTCATCCATCTGACCACAGTAGTCTTCCTCCTCTCCACCAAACGTATCCCTTCTAAAGTAATATTTACTACCGTCCCCGGAAGTGTGAAATGGTGTGGGAGTTTTTGCATGAATCACTTGCTCGCCATTAATATATCCGCTAAAAGAATTATCATCAGAAACCACTGCAAGATGGATCCACCCATTATTTTCATGTCGGCTAAGGAATCCATTGGCATCCCCATCCCATGTCCTGCCAACACTGGAAGCATGGACATTAAAGCAGCCATTCCAAACAGAGACTAACCGATTTTTCTGAGTTCCGAACTCGAAGAAACGTGTAAAGTATCCCAATCGTTCCGGCCTTACCCAAGCCTCCACTGTGATAGCCTTGTAACCATCGAGGCTGTGGGGCGGTAACTCTAAATAACTACCATTGCCATCAAAATGGAGCACCGAGTTGGTGGGTTCCGCTGCACCGATTAGCTGGGCGGTAAATCCCGTGACCAAGGCAAGAAGAACTCGGCAGCGTAAGACGAAGCAGCGGGAGTTCAAAAGCCATGAACGAAGGAGGCCGTTGAGACGGATATTCATGTAGAGAGCGAAAAGTTATTATTGATAGGAACTTGTTTTGACGCTCCGCGATTAGCTGGTATGCTTTCATTCATATTCGCCATAAAACCGTCCGCGAACGGCTCTGCTTTTTGAGTGTCACCGGGTGGCGTGGGCTTTTTCATTTGGTCGAATCAAGGGAGGGCGGCTTGCAGACGGCGGCGCGTAGGGTGTCTAACTCGTAGTGCGTGTAGCGGGAGTTCATTGCAGTCGTTTGGTGTCCGGTAAGCTTCATACGCACTTCCTGAGAGACTCCCGCATTGGCGAGGGCTGAGTTGAATCCGTGGCGGAGGGCGTGGAAGGAAAGCTTTGCGAATCGTTTGCCTTTTGCCTCGACGTAGTGCGGGTCAATCCCAGCCTTCTCCATCAGCTTCACGAAGGTTCCCGAGAGCCCGTTGCGGCCTCCGGGGCGACGGTTGGCGAGCGTTGGCATGAGGTACATTTCTGCTTTGTCGCCTGCGATTGCATCCAAATGCTCCCGCAAGTCAGCCGCAAGCGGAATCGTCGTCATTCGACCCGTCTTACTTTGCCGGAACGTGATTGTGCCAGTTTCCCCCGCTGCCATATCCTTGTCTTGCCATCTCAACTTCACTACATCCCCAAGGCGGGCACCGAGATAGCAACCGCAGAGGATGGCAGTCCGCCAGTCACCTTCGGAGGCATCTACCAGCAGCCGCAGTTTTGCAGCCGTGAAGATCTCCCGCGTCATCGCCTTGCACTTTGGAAGACGAATGCCGCGCACGGGGCTTTTGTCCATTAGGCCAAGTCCAACAGCCGAATTGAAAACCGCCCGGAGGTCTTTGATATCCGCCGCAACGGTAGTTCCTTCAACCTCGCGGGCACGAGTGGTGACATAGCCTTGAACATCTTTCGGCAGAATCCCGTTGAGCTCGCGTTTGGAACGTTGGCCCAAGTGGGTTTGAAACCGTTCCATGACTCCCCTATAACGGGCATGGGTGCCTGGCGAGACCGTTTCTTCGAGACTTTCCACATGGCGAGCGAAGAAAGTCTCCACGGTTTCGCTTCGGATGCTCTCTGTGGCATCACTAGTTCTCTCTAAAAGCTCCGAGACAAGAGCACGGGCGCGGTCTTGTGTCAGGTTGCCTTGCCGGGCCAGCTTCGCTGCATGCTCTAAGGTGCGTGCAGTTTCGGCCGCCTTGGTGCGGTCCGTAGTCTTGGTGGAGCGGTTAACCCACACGCCGCGCTCATCGCGGAAACGAGCAAACCAAAAATCAGACTTCGGGTGTTTCCAAACGCAGGCCATAGTTGAGAGGTAAGACAGTCAACTATGTTTTAGGATGTTCAATAATGTTATTTTGCTAAGCAAATCGTGATATATGGGGGAAGACTTACCGTACAGGTTCAAGTCCTGTCGGGGGCACCACCCTTCACGTTTCGAATTTTTTCCGGCCCCTCAAGATTTTGAGGAAGTGACCTATCCCCGACATCAGAACTCGGGTCCAGTCTTGCTGGGTAATGGATTGCCCGTAAAACAACACACGCAGGACGGATCGGTCAGTTTCTCTCTCCTGCTTGAGTAACGCCAACGCCCCCCAAGTCGCTCGAACTGAATCCGCTCCACTGGCGTCGGCCCAACGGGGAATAACCGGGCCGACACACACATTGCCGAAAATATCAAACCCGCAGCAACCCACGGCACACTCTTCGCAATCAGCACTCGCGTTCGTCGGCAAGAATCATACCGCTTTGGGCGCACATCCCCTGCGATTGTGGGACGGTAGTCCTCATTTTGCCGCCGGCGGGGTTAGTCTACGGCCTGCCGGTACAAGGAATCTCCGACTCCGACCGCGGTCGGAGCCCCCTGGCAACCAGCAGACCCGGAGGTTTACCCCCCCAGAGTTTTACCGAAATGAGAACGGCTGCGGTGGGACTTCGCCCGCGAGGAAGATCCTGCCCAATCGTGAATTGGACAGTTGGACTTTCATCGTTAACCTCGCCGATAAAATGTTGCCGGAATTCCCAATTTTGGATCCTGAGTCTACGAAGACATTTTTATCCGACTTCCTCGCTCCGACTTGTGAACGGGGCGATGCCATTCTCAACGAGGGTCGTGTCCACAACCTTGTATGCGATGTGCCCCAGATGCGTTACAGGGCGCTGGTGATGGAAAGGTTAGCCTATCAGGTCCATCTTACCCGAAGCGGCAACGGCAAGTGGGAAGGTGTCTGCGCATGTCAGGCGGCGAATAAGTGCAAACACCTCTACGCCGTGATGCGGGCGCTGCTCGCGCGACGGGGCGGAGCGGCTTTGGAGCAGGCTCGGGTGAAGGGGCGTTCCACGAAAGCAGCCAAGAGGACTGCTCTGGCTGTTGAGGCACCTCCTCCGGGAAAACTCGGAGCCATTCTGTCAGAAAAGATCGGACGCCCGTTGACTTACGATGAGATGGCCTTCACCAAAACCTTCCAGGCGCTTTGGGACCGTCTTCCGCCGGGAGGCTGGGTAACCTGCGCTGACCTTCGCCTTATCGGGTTTCCACTCGTCCAGGGCAAGGCTTGGGACCGTGTCCAGGTTTCGCCGAAAAACGGGGCGGATGTTGTAATATTTTGGAATCAGGTTGCGGCATGGGCCGTGGGCGAAGGGATGGAAATCCCGCCGTTCATGGAGCCCGTGACCTCGGCCGAACCCTTCCTCACTCAATACCGCAAGTGGCGGCGGTCCTTGGAGGTCGCAAACTGGCAATCCACTCTGAAACAGATCGCAGCCAGCGGAACGGTGATTCCCCGCCGCCTCACCGAGATCCGGGTCCGGTTGCTAAAGGACCGCGCGGAACTCGAATGTCGGTACGCGGGTGAAGGCGAGTTCGCAAAGATCAAGCTGAATAGGATGCGGGAGATCGAGCAGAATGATCAATCCCTCGCCCCGGAGTCCGAACGGGTGTTCGCGATGTTCTCCGGCTCATCCCGTTTCGTTTCACCGCGGCCAGAGATCCAGTATTCGGATAATTCATTCATGAATCAGCTGGGCCAGGCGTTGCGAGTCTCATGGCTCGCCTCATGGTTTGTCACCGAGCGCGGCGAACCCCTCGTCCGGATACCCGATCTGCTGCGATGGAATGTCTCCGTGCCGGAGACGGCGGAGGGTGACTATTCGTTCGAACTTGTGAGTTCGGACGGAACGTTGGTTTCGGAAATCCACGCACTCTTCGACGGCCACCCCGCGTTGTATCTCACGGAAGCTGGATTATTCCAGGGACCCGGTTCGAGTTTTGCCCGTGGGACCATGCGAAAGCCGGTGAAGATTCCGGCGGCCGCGGTGGAATCGACTTCTGGCGTGAGCCTATTCCGCCGATTGGAAATGGTGTTGCCTGAACGTATCGAGGCGCGAACCCGCCTGATCCCGATTCTTCCGCTGCTCAGGGCCGAAATCGCCACGGATTCGGTCACTCAGCGTGAGATCTGCCGATTCGAGGTTATCGCGATGGATCCTGATAGCAAGATCCGGGAGAAGTGGGGGCAGGAAGGGTGGATGAAGTTTGGGTCAAATCCACAGCCGACCGACACGAAACAAATCGTGATCGAGGATCGTTCAACGCTGGAACGGATGGGAAATCCACTGACGGGATTGGGAGTGTCGTGGGACTGGGTTGATCGATGCTGGAAGGCGCGAATCACACGGAATTTTCCGCAGTTATTTTCGGCTTGGCTGCAGTCGCTCCCACCCGAAGCCATGGTAGAACTGAGGGGCGAACTTGCGTCCTTCCTTCGAAAATCGGTGGCCGGCGATTTCAAGCTCGATGTCGAGGAAAACGGCATCGACTGGTTTGACCTCGAGGTCATCGTGAATGTCGACGACACCACACTCACGCCGGATGAGATCAAGGCGCTATTGAGCGCGCGGGGGAAGTGGGTACGGCTTTCCGGAAAGGGTTGGCGGAAACTCGAGTTCAAGGTTTCCGCGGAAGACGAGGAACAACTTTCGCGTCTAGGCCTTTCGACAAACCAGCTCGACGCGGGGAAGCAGCGGCTGCACGCGCTGCAACTCGCAGACCCTGCGGCGAAGCGGTTCCTGGGTGAGGAGCAATTCGAACGCGTCCAACGGCGTGCAAAAGAAATTCAAGCCCGCGTGACTCCGGAAATCCCCATCGGGGTCTCCGCCGAGTTGCGCCCGTATCAACGGGATGGATTTCACTTCCTTGCTTATCTCGCGACCAATCGCTTCGGCGGCATTCTCGCCGACGACATGGGCTTGGGGAAGACGCTCCAGGCGTTGACCTGGCTGACATGGGTCAGGGCGCAACCCGGCGGTGAGAATCGCCCATCGCTCGTCGTCTGCCCGAAGAGTGTCACGGACAACTGGCGTTCCGAGGCGGAACGATTCACCCCGGGACTCCGGACACGTGTGTGGAAGGGACAGGAAATCCAGTCACTCCCGGCGCTCGCATTGGCGGCCGACCTGCACGTGATTAATTACGCGCAAATGCGCTTGATCGGTGAAGACCTGGCGCGCACCGATTTTCTCGCTGTAATTCTGGACGAGGGCCAGTTTATCAAGAATCCATCATCACAAACGGCCCTGACCGCCCGGTTTCTCCGTGCTGAACACCGTCTGGTGCTGAGCGGCACACCGATCGAGAACCGTCTGCTCGATCTATGGAGCCTGCTCGCCTTCGCCATGCCGGGCGTGCTCGGTCGGCAGGCGCAATTCCAGCAGCTGTATGACTCGAAAAATGATCCCTTCGCCCGGCAACGTCTTGCAGCCCGCGTGCGCCCATTTTTACTCCGCCGTACCAAGTTGCAGGTCGCGCGCGACCTGCCAGATCGCGTCGAGGAGGATTTATACTGCGAACTTGAGGGTGAGCAAAAACTGCTGTACCGGGCTGAGTTGAAGCGGGCGCAAGCGATGCTGCTAAAGGCCACCACGGCAGAATCGCTGAATTCGATGCGATTTAATGTCCTGACCTCGCTGCTCAGACTACGTCAGATATGCTGTGATCCGCGCTTGGTGAAACCGGAGGCGAAGGGAACTGGCGCGAAGCTGGAGGCGTTGATCGACCATCTCGAGCCGCTGATCGACAAGGGCGAGAAGGTTTTGGTTTTTTCGCAATTCGTCGAAATGCTCGAATTGCTACGGCAGGCGCTGCACGAACGGGGTTGGAAGTTGTTTCATCTCGACGGGTCCACCGAAAACCGTGGAGAACTCGTGAAGGAATTCCAGAATGCGGAGGGAGCGGCCGTGTTTCTCATCTCGCTCAAGGCGGGCGGATTTGGACTCAATCTGACTGCGGCAAGCTACGTGGTCCTGTTTGATCCTTGGTGGAATCCCGCGGTGGAGAACCAGGCGATCGACCGTACTCACCGCATCGGACAGTCGCGGAATGTCTTTGCCCACCGGCTGCTAATCAAGGACAGCATCGAGGAAAAGATCCGCGCGCTGCAGAAGCGGAAGAAGGCGCTATCGGATGATGTGTTCGGCGAGGAGCGATTTGCGTCTGCACTGACCCTGGATGACCTTAGGTTCCTCTTTGCTGACTGAAGGATGTTTCCATGGAGCTGTTGAGGCTCCATTTTCAGCCATGAACCCCCGCGTCGCCGCCCGCTTCTGCCTCGCCTTGGCCCAGGCAACCGGGTTGATCTGGGTGTGGTGGATTCGGCATCCTGCGACGAATTCCCAGTCCCGGATCCGCCGCGTATCCGCGGCCACCTCGGCACGGCCCGCCTTTCGATCGTCCGCGTCATCCGATGCAGACCGTTCCCCTGTGAGCCCGTCGAATACCCACCCGGCACCCGGCGAACCTGCCCCGGCATCGGCATCGGGGAGCAGCGCCAACCCCACGGACTCCAGACAGATCATTGCGGCGCCTGAATTCAATCTCGATCGAGGATTCTACGAGACCAACATCAGAGTCGAGATCCGTTGTGCAACGCCCGGCGCGGTCATCCGTTATACCACCGACTCTTCCGAGCCGGTGGCGACAAAAGGGTTTCTCTACACGAATGCTTTGTGCATCTCTAAGACCACCGTGCTTCGCGCGGTCGCCTTCAAACCTGGCTGGGCGCCCGCACGAGTCAGCACCCGTACCTATATCTTTCCGACGGATGTGATCCCGTCTCGAGTGATGCGGACCTCCATCACGAAGGACGCCGCCTATGGCCCCCGGATGCGAAAAGCCTTGCTGGGCGTCCCGAGTCTATCGCTGGCAACTCCGGTCAGCATCCGCAACAACGATGCTGTGAAGGGGTCGCTCGAATGGCTGGCACCGGACGGGAGCCGAGGTTTTCAGGAGGACTGCGGCGTCCGATACTACGGGGGGGATTTCACCCACTTTGACAAAAAAATTTCCGGCTTTATTTCCGCTCTGAATTTGGCGCTCCCAAACTTAAATTCCCAATCTTCTCGGGGCACGAGCATGGATTGGCAGCGGTTGAGGAATTCGACCAACTCGAATTGCGCAGCGGGTCGCACGACATGGAGCAGCGGGGATCTTATCTATCGAACGTATTCGCTGACGATTCGATGCTCGAGATGGGCCAGCTCAATCCTCACGGACGTTTTGTCCAACTCTACCTCAATGGCACGTATTGGGGCGTGTTCCACTTGCGCGAGCGTTAGGGCGCCGGGATGCACCAACGCTATCTGGGGGGATCCCACTCGGATTATGAGTCGATCAACGGCAATTTGAATGTCGGAGGCTGGGCCGATCCCGGCGTGCCTTATGATGGCGACGGAAGTGCGTGGGCGCGGGTCCACAAACTCCGCGATAATTACAAGGCGGTGAAGACGTGGGTCGATGTGCCGCAGTACATCGATTTTATATACTCTGGATTTTTGGCCGATGCGAGGATGAGTACCGGTGTGTCGGGCCCATCACTCCGGGAAGCGGCTTCAAGTTCTACATCAACGACGCCGATGGGTTCTTTCAATTTGCTTCCCACCCATGGTACGGGGAACCCTCATACCGGACCGCTCAGCGTGCCCCAGGCAGGCAGGCAGGTGACGGTCCGGGTAGCCTTTTCTCCACGCTCTTCGCTGGAGGAGATCCCGACTACCGCGTGCTCCTCGCGGATCGGATTTACAAGGCGTATTTCAACGAGGGCGCCCTGACCCCGGCACGGACTGCCGCCCCTCTGAATGTGCGCTGTGACGAATTAGAGGCAGTTTTCGTGGCCGAAGCTGCACGGTGGGGTTATCGGACTCCTGCAGATTGGTTGGCGGTGCGCGAGGATGTATCGAGTCGGTGGCTGCCCACCCGTACCGAAGTCGTCCTCGGTGAGCTTCGAGCTGCGGGCCTTTATCCGGGCCTCGATGCGGCCCTATTGAACCAGCTGGGAGGCGTCGTCCGCGCCGGGTTCGAAGTATTTTTTACCGACCCGCCTAAGGGCGACATATTCTTCACGATCGATGGCAGCGATCCCCGGCTGCCGGGCGGAGTGTTGGCGCCTGCGGCCCGACGCTACGCAGCGGGCGCCCTGCCCATCCGTCCGGGGAGCCCCCTCTTGTCCAGCATTGCCACACGGCCGGTGATCGATCGGAACACGGTGCTAAAGGTCCGCGCCTGCGAGGGCAAGCAGTGGTCGGCCCTCAATGAAACCTACTTTCAAACCGACGGCGGCGCACTAAAACCAGGCGAAATCACGATCATGGAACTAAACTGAAAAACGTTGAAAAAAGGGGATGCCGAATTTCTGGAATTGACTAACGGTTCGGGGGAAGCGGTGAACCTGCGCGGAGCACGTTTCACACACGGCATCAACTTTCGGTTCGCGGGCAATCGCGATACCCTGCTTGCGCCCGGCCAGAAGCTCGTGCTCGTGCGAAACCTCTTCCAATTTCGCAGACGCCATGGCCCTGACGTGCCCGTCGAGGAAATTTATTCGAGGAATCGGAAGAATGCAGATGGGTGTGTCACACTCAGCGCCGAATCGGGACAGGTCATTGCGAGCCGTCTCATCGACCAGGCAAGCCCATAAATGAACCAAGCAATTACAAATGGACATGAATTTGGACCATAAACCGTTGCAGGGACGTTGTTTGAGCGGACTGCCGTCCGCGACTACGACGGGTCGGTTCTGTTTGGAAATGATTTGCCAGAACGGCATGGATTTTCCCAGATCGTACGACCCCTGGTGGTACGGGCAGACTATCTACTGTGTGCCGAGCGGTTGGGCAACGGGCTTTCGCATTAGCAAAGAATGGTTTTGAAGCGATGGACGGATAATCCACCTCAGTTATGTGGCCGTTGGACTTTTTCCTGGAATCCTTGGAAGAACTTTGGTAGCTCTGAATGAGAGTCCTCCTATAAGTCCTTTCCTACGATGAAATTAACGCCTCGTCCTTCGGCACACGCCTTTACTTTGATTGAGCTGCTGGTCGTGATCGCAATCATCGCCATTCTGGCGGGCATGTTGCTTCCGGCTCTTAGCCGGGCAAAACAGCGCGGAGGTTCGGTCGTCTGCGCGAGCAACCTGAAACAGATGGGCCTCGGCTTTTTCATGTATCTGAACGACACCGGAAAAACGTTCCCCGTCGCGTACACCCCTCAGCGGTTTTGGATGGCGGTGCTTCGATCCAACAGTGTTCCGTCCGACAAGATTCGTCTCTGTCCGGCGGCTCCGGTGCCGGTCAACCGCAATCCCACTGGGGAAGCCATAGGGACGGCAACCGCGGCGTGGTACGGTCCGCTGAAGTCGCCCATTCAGTGGAATACAGGGTTTGAAAGCAGTTATGGGATGAACGGATGGCAATACTCGCCCGAGGGTGAAGGCGTGCAGGATGCGGCAAAACAGTATGCACGAGAGTCGAGCTATGAGACTCCGGTCAAAACTCCGATCTTCTCGGATGCAAACTGGGCCGACTCGTGGCCTTTGGCGACCGATCGGCCTCCTAAGAATCTAGCAACCGGGGGCAACGATGCGATGATTCAGCGTTACTGCATTTCACGCCATGGTTCGAGCTTTCGCGGACAGGTCGCTGCTGGAGCGAAGCTTCCCGGAGCCATCAACAGCGTGTTCGCCGATGGCCATGTGGAGTTGGTGCTCCTCGAGCAGTTGTGGAGTTTAGCCTGGCACCGGGGATACAAACCGCCGGACAAACGCCCGCAGTAACCGACGGGCGAGAACACGAATACGGTCTCACGAGCCGACAGAATTTCAAATCCGACCCCGCAGACTCGAAGAACACCCTTCACGGTTTGAATCTTTTCACATTCAGTTGACTGTATACCTCGGGCGCACGGTTCGTTCTGATGGGCATTATTGACTGTGGCGATGTCGATCGATAGCGTATTTCCGATATTTCACTGAAGACCCGAATCGTCAGGGGAATCACAACGAAAAAATTATGAAACGACAGCATATCGCCCGATTCACAGGCTTCGTTGCCGCGCTTATCGCGAGCGGCTCGTTGGTCTGGCAAGTAAACGCGGCTGACGCCAACGAGGATGCCATCAAGGAGTTCATGAAGGCATACCACAAAGCACCTAAGGGCACCGATCCGACCTGCAAGAAGGCCTCAAACGGTGAAGCCAGCAAGGATGAACTGAAGAAGCTCGTAGCAGGGTATAAGATCATGTGTTCGGCAAAGCCGCCCAAGGGCGATGCCGCCAGTTGGAAGGAGAAAACCACGAAGCTTCTTGCCGCGGCGCAGGGGCTCGAGAAGGGCGGTGCCGACGCCTTGGCCAAGTACAAGGAGGCTGTCAACTGCAAGGCCTGCCACAGTGTTCACAAGCCGGATTAGACTCAGGACTCCTGATATCGCAGCGGGGCGTTTTGCCAACTTGGGAAAAGCGCGACACCGGCAGGCCCCTCACCCCCGGCTCTCCCCGCATCCTCGGATGCGGGGGTGGGTGCCGAGGCCGGGTGAGGGGGCATTTAGATTCCACGACGTCAGGAGCTGCCAACGGTGATGCCGCAGGCGATCCATTCAAAGCCAATGGTGAAGGGGGCGAGGGCGTTGCTGGGTCCTACACCTTCTTGCCGTAAATCGCCTCGGGCGTCTCCAACCGGGATTCTGTGACCTTCCAGCCCGTGCCTTCGGAGTCGAGGCTATTAAAGAAGCAGGTTCGATAGCCCTCGTGACAGGCTGCCCCGATTTGTTCCACCTGGATCAAGAGCACATCCGCATCACAGTCCACGGCGATTTCGTGAACCACTTGGACGTGTCCGCTGGTTTCTCCTTTCATCCAGAATTTCTGGCGGGAACGGCTCCAAAACCAGGTACGCCGGGTTTCAATTGTCTTGTCGAGCGACGCCCGGTTCATCCAGGCCATCATTAGAACCCGGCCATTTCGGATGTCCTGAATGATGGCCGGAACCAGGCCGTCGCCTGTCCATTTCAGTTGATCAAGGATGCGAGTATCCACGGGAGTGGGAAGGTAGCAGGGAGTCCGCAGAGGGATACAACGGGATTTGTGCGAAGATCCAGAATACTGCCTCGAAGAGCTACACTTGCGCGGTGGATGTTGACAAGGGTTTCGGCGCCTTTCGGGGCGGCAGCCGGGCAGTGGCTACGGCGCCGAACACCAGCAGGAACGCGAGGACGTGTTCATCGATGTCGTGAAAGTATACGACAGCGGCGGGAGAACGCCCCTATTGCATCCGGACCGGGATATTGAGACGCGCCAGGTGTTCCTTTACTTGCCGGACTGTGTAGGTGCCGAAATGAAAAATGCTAGCCGCAAGAACAGCGTCCGCTCGGCCGATGAGGAGCACTTCAGCAAGATGGTCGAGTGTGCCGGCACCTCCGCTGGCAACGACGGGCACACCAACAGATTCGCTAATCCGGCGGGTGATGATTAGGTCAAATCCTGATTTCGTACCGTCTGCATCGATCGAGTTGAGCACAATTTCACCGGCACCCAACGTAACGGCCCGTTCGGCCCAGGCGACGGCTTCCAGGCCGGTGGAATTTCGGCCCCCGGCGGAGAACACCTCCCAGCGGTCCGGTTGAACCCGCTTTGCATCAATCGATACAACGATGCACTGACTGCCGTATTTTTCGGCTCCCGCGCGAATGAGATCCGGATTCGTCAGTGCACTGGAGTTGATGCTCACCTTGTCGGCACCCGCCTTCAGCATCATTCCCATGTCATCGACCGTGCGAATCCCACCGCCCACGGTGAGTGGCATAAAACAGCAGTCTCCCGCGCGCTCGATTACATCGATCATCGACCTCCGGCCATGGGCGCTCGCGGTGATGTCGAAGAATACCATTTCGTCAGCCCCTTGATCGTTATAGCGAAGGGCTAGGGCGATAGGATCTCCAACCGATTGCAGCCGGCCATCTTCGGCGCGACCGAACTGGACGCCGCGGGTGACCTGCCCGTCATGGACGTCGAGGCAGGGAATAACGCGTCGGGTGAGCATGGAGAGTTGGCGGGTCGAGGAGGGGAAATAGGAAACAGGGTAGGAAAAAAAAGCCCGCCAATGGCGGGCTGGGGTTAGGATCCAACCGTGTGGTGATCCAGGGTTTGCTATGGCGCGGAGCAGGAACTCAGACGGCTGAGAACTTGCCGTCCCGAACCTTGAATACCTTCTTGTTAGAATAGAGCATCGCACTCAGAGAATTCAAAGGATTCGTCGAGGAGAAGACGTATCCGTCCTTCCTGACCGCATCGAGAATCTCCTGGCGAGTGAGAGGCTTGGAGCGAATGACATCGAGAGCCATTAGTTTCAAGGACTTGCCGGTGGCGGAACGTCCGCGACCTCCGCGACCGCGACGGCGGCCGGGGCTCGGACTGCGTCCGCGGAGAGCAGGCTTAGCTGGCGCGGCTTCTGCAGCGGCTGGAGCCGCGGCTGCGACCCGCGCGGGGGCAGTTATCGAGCCACTCAGGGCTTGATTGATTTGGGCGAGACGCCCCTCGAGCGCACTCTTTTCTTTGACGAGAGACTCGTGAAGGGCAACGTATTTGTGAAGCGAATCAGCTTTCATGGACGGGTATACTTTCATAAATGAATAGTCCCTGACAAGTAGAAGTATTGGTAAAATATAGCCGATCATGTTTTTTGTTCGATATGCACCGAATATTGCCAATTTGCAGAAATGGGTAAGATTTCAAACTTGCTGTACAGAAACAGCTTGCAGCCCTGGTAGAACGTTAAAGTGAATAAAGTGAGCTCGCCCTGCGTCCGTACCACAGAGATACAGGCCCAGGATCCGCGGGGAATTTCCGGGATTGTTTTCGCCGATTTCCGCCGTTGACTTGGCCATTTTTTCCACTCAATTCCCAACGCGCTATTCATAATGAAGCACTCGATGATAAAACGACCACGCCTAGTAAATTCATTCTGCCCCTCGCTGGGGATTGCCGCCCTGCTAATAGCCGGGTGTGCATCCAACGGGGTGAAAGATCCCAGCGGCTCCAAGGTGACTGAGATGCGGCCTGACGAACGCGGACGTGTGGCTGGCACGGGTATCGAATCCCAAGATCTAGTTGCGGTGGCGGACAAGATGGCGCGGGGTCTTCTGAACGTCCCGCAGGTGGCGCAGGTTCCGACCCCACCTCGAATCGTTCTGGATCCGGTGGTGAATGAGTCGCGTTTTACGATCAACAAGGATATGTTTCTCGATCGTATCCGAATCAGCCTTAATCAGAAGGCGGCAGGCCGGATGATTTTCCTAGCGCGCGACCGGATGGCGAGCCTGGAGAAGGAGCGGGAACTCAAGAGAACCGGCGCGGTAACGTCCTCGACCGATCCGAGGGTACAGGAGTTCAAAGGGGCAGACTTTTTTCTGACTGGAAAGTTGCAAAGCTTGACCACCCGGAACTCCAAGGGAGTGAGTGACTATGTTTTTTATAGCTTCCAGTTGATCGATCCGCGCACGAGTGAAATCGTGTGGGAAGACGCAGCGGAGGTGAAAAAGGAGGGGTTGGAGGACGCTGCGTACCGGTAATACTGTCGTACCTGGCCCCCGATTCCATGCTGGTTGCGCGACTATTTGTTGCACGCGGCAGAACGCCGATGGGCGGGAGTTTCGCTGCGGCTAGAGCGTGCGCAACGAGGGGCGCTGCGGTACGTGCCGCTATGTTGGTCTGCGTGCTTGGCGCGTTCCTGGGAGGCTGTGCGAACGCCAAGAGTGGTACCGGCTCAAAAGCGAGCGCCCGAGCCGAGCGAGATCGTCTCCTTCATGCGTACCATCAGGCAGCGGAGAGCATGCAGGCGCGGAAATTTGCGGAGGCTAAGGTTGCCCTGGATGATTCAATCGTTGCGTTGGGTGGATTGACAGCGGGCGACGCCTCCGCCCGTCAGGCCCGCGGACTCTTTCACAAGGAAGATGTCAAAACCTTCCGCGGCGAACCGTACGAACGGGTCATGGTGTATTATTATCGTGGCATTCTGTATTGGATAGACGGAGAGATGGACAATGCCCGCGCCTGTTTTCGGAGCGGCCAGATACAAGACGCCGAGGCCGAGGAGGGCAAGTATCGAAGCGACTACGTCCTTCTCGATTATCTCGACGGGCTCGCGACGGCCAAGCTGGCTGGGGAGGGATCGGATGGGTTTCGCCGAGCGATTGCTAATGTTCGAGGTGCGACTCCGCCTCCGCTGGATCCCGCGGCCAACCTCCTTGTGTTTGTGGAAATGGGGCGAGGTCCAACCAAGGTGGCAGCCGGCAAACATGGCGAGCGGCTCCAGTATCTCCCGGGATCTGCGCGAGCGATTTCTGCTCGCGTGCAGTTGGGGGGACAGGTGGTGGCCGTAGTACCCGTGTATGATGATCTTACGTTTCAGGCGACTTCGCGTGGCGGACGGGTCATGGATGCGATATTAGCCAACAAGGCGCGATTCAAGGAGGGCACAGATGCTTTTGGCAACGCAGCGATTCTTTCTGGGGCGGTGCTCGGATCCCAGCAGGGTTACGGAAGCAGTGTCGACGAGATTGGTGCGGGTCTGCTGGTTGCGGGAATTCTGAGCAAGATCGTAAGCAGTGTCACCACTCCGCGAGCCGATGTCCGGTGTTGGGACAATCTACCGAACACATTGGGCTTCGCGGCTGTTAGCGTTCCGCCGGGAAATCATTCCGGGTCGGTGGAGTTTATCGATTCCGCCGGCCGGGTGGTGAGCACTCACTCGGTATCCTTCACGGTTGTTACCGGACGGGACACGGTGTTGTTTTTTCCGGATCATAATTGAAGCAATAAAACATTTCCATCGTCCAAGCTGCTGCCGGTATACCGCTCATCCCAACATGAACATTCATCTTCTCACTGGAGTCGCCGCAATCTCGATTTCCGCCCTTGCCGTCTTTCCGGGCATTGGGTGCAGCACTGGCGGTCAAGCGGTGGCAGGCCCCGCTCACGCCGGTCAAGTCGTTTACACAAACAGTTCTGGCGGTGCGTACTCGGCGAAGGATACCGACCGCAAAAACCTTGAGAATCAGTCCAAGTTTGTCCTCCTGGATAAACGCGCGGAAGAAAGCGTGACTTATAACGGCATTCAGGAGCGACCGCTTCCGGACGGCAGACTTGAGGTTGCCGTCAACATGCGCAATCGGCTTGAGCGCCATATTCGGGTGCAGGTTCAATGTGTGTTTAAAGACATTCAGGGCTTCAGCACCGGTGATGAGACGCCGTGGCAGAGTGTGGTGTTTTCGAAAAACAGCCAGGAAACCGTGACGTTTGCCTCAATGAACGACCGGGCAAAGGACTACACCGTCCGCGTTCGAGAAGCGCGGTAAGCTTGGTGTGGTAAATTCCGATCCCATTTTTCTTACAATTTGATCTGATCGCGGGTGGTGAATCTCATTGGTGTTATCCCGGCGCGTTTTGCTTCGACCCGTTTTCCTGGCAAACCTCTTGCACTCATCGCGGGCCGCCCGCTGATCCAACGGGTGATTGAGCGATGTCAGAAGGCGCGTTCATTGTCCTCAGTCGTGGTGGCCACGGACGATGCACGGATTGCGGAGGTCGCCGGGCGATTTTGCCGCGTGGAAATGACCCGGAGCGATCATCTTTCGGGCACCGATCGAATCGCGGAGGTGGCCACACGCGTCGCTGCCGACGGCTACATTAATGTCCAGGGAGATGAACCGTTGATGGATCCCGACGTCATCGACGCCGTAGCGGTAGCTCTGCGAAGAGCAGAGATGTCTACGGCCGCAACACCGATCCAAGAACCTTCCCAGCTGGCAAACCCGAACGTTGTGAAGGTCGTTGTCGGGAAAAGCGGCGATGCGCTTTATTTTTCCCGCAGCACCATTCCATTCCTGCGGGATCTGGTGGATCGTCCCCCGTCAGACCAGTTGGCGGCTTTTCCGTTTCTAAGGCATCTCGGAATCTATGGGTACCGGCGCGAGGTACTCCTGAGGTTGGTGGGATTCCCGGTTTCACCCCTGGAGCAGGTGGAGAAACTGGAACAGCTCCGGGCGCTTGAAAACGGCGTTGTCATTGCCGTGGCAATAGTAAACCACGACGGCATCGGAGTGGACCTACCGGACGATGTGGCCAAGGCGGAAGTCCTGCTGGCGAGACTCGGCGAACAGTGATCGATTCTTAGTCGGCTTTCGGGGGCAGCGCCCGTTACCATCTCAGCTTCCCTGGGAAAAACTCAGCGATAAGGTCTTCGTAGAATGGACGCAGTTTGGCTGCATCCGGTTTTTCGTGGCTTTTCGTATACAAATCGTACGGATTGAACGTATTCACCCACTTCAAATTCTCGCGATCTTTCGCATCGAGAAACTGGCTGTATTCACCCTCCCGATGCCAGGGGTAGAAGGAATGGTAGCGGAGCATGTAAAGTGCGGAATCCGGCAGCCGATCCTTGCAGACGTGATAGATATATTCGTCGTGCCCCCAAGACAAGGCGACCTTGTCGAGGCCACACCCCTCTTCATAGATCCCGTTCCGGGTCCGGAACCGAGGATCCTGGGAATCCAGATTGGCGTCGAAGAATTTAGGCAAGACAATTTTGTCGGAATAGGCACAGCCCGTCGGAAAAGTGTCTCCGACCACGGCCCACTGTGGTTCGCCCCACAGGCAGAGTATTTTCCCGAGGTCATGCATAAACCCGGTCATGATCATCCAACGCGGTTGACCATCCTTGCGAATCTGTTCCGCCGTCTGCAATAGGTGCTCCAATTGCGACATGCTCGTGTCTGGATCGCTATCGTCGACCAGGTTGTTCAGATATTCGGCCGCTTCCCAGACGCCCATCTGCATCCGGTTCAGTCCGAGAAACTCCTTCCGTTTAGCGAGGGAAAAGGCGTGAGTTTGATACTGATGATTGAGGCGGTAGAACTCACGGACCGTTGGGCGGGCATCCGCCTCGTAGTTCCGAAAAGCCTCCTTCTTCTTCTCGAGAGCCGGTCCCACCGCCGGCTTGGCTGTCGGCACAGTGTTGGGATCCGGATACCGCTCCACCAGGAAATCTTCCCATTCATCGAGGCTGCTTAGGGGCTGTTTGTCGACAGGACTGATAGTGCTCATGGATTTTAACGGGCGACGAGACGGATCCGTACCGGCCTTCATCGCTCGGAAGAAGAGACTCGGCAAGGCGTATTTTTAAGGAAGCGGCCTGGAAATCGTCGAAGGTCAATGATTCCCAATCCCCGCGGATTGAAGATCCTTAAGTTGCCTCTCGTCAAAGGCGCCTCATAGTGAAGCCATGAACATTAATCTGACGATCCTTCTCGCTGCGGCTGTTCTTTGCGCCACTGCCCGAGCTGAGACGAAGCCCCTGTTCAGCCAGGATTTTTCCAAGGTATCGGGCACCGAAGTACCCGATGAGTTCCTCGTGCTCGATGGACAATTTGCGGTAAAGGAAGAGGGGGGTAACCGCTTTCTGGAGCTGCCTGGATCGCCGCTCGACACCTTCGGCGTGATGTTCGGCCCGAATGAATCCGCTGGAGTTCGGGTGGGCGCTCGTATCTTCGCGATGAAACAGGGCCGGAAGTTTCCGACCTTCGAAGTCGGACTAGGCGGGGTGGGAGGATTCAAATTGCGTATCGCTCCCGCCAAGAAGCTAGTGGAATTGCTCAAAGGCGATGACGTCAGAGCCACGGCGCCCTTTGAGTGGAAAACCGGTGAATGGACGAATCTGAGACTCCAGGTGCGGATGATTTCCGATGGACTGAAGATCGAAGGCCGAGCGTGGCAGGAGGGTGATGAACCCCGTGAATGGCTGATAACGGCAACGGAGAAAGGCAAAGGCCCGGGCGGAAAGGCAGGAGTGTGGGGAATGCCCTTTGCCGGAACGCCCATCCGGTTCGACGACCTCACGGTGACAGCGGTCGAATGATCCCCCGCCAGCTCAAGGCGGTGCCCGCCGAAATACGATCACGTGCTGGCGCGGCAAAACTCGCAGTGTCTCGACCCATTCCAGCGGATGCAGCGCCATTTCCTTGCGGACTTGCGCCTCGGTCATCTTGTGAAGGGCCTTGATAGGGATCCATTTTTCCTCCCCTCGGTACTCGACGAACACTAGGCGCCCGCCAGGTTTGAGGGATCGAACGATCTCTCGGATCATTTCAAAGGGGTGATCAAACTCATGGTAGACATCCACCATGATCGCGAGATCCACCGCGTTCGTAGGCAATCGCGGATCCGTAATGTCCCCGAGCACCGGAATCACATTGGTGAGTCCGCGGGCTAACATGTTGGTCCGCAGGATTTGCAGCATTTCGGGCTGGATGTCGTTTGCGTACACCCGTCCAGTCGGCCCAACCTTCTTCGCCATGCGCCAGGACAGATAGCCGCTGCCCGCTCCGATGTCGGCCGCAACTTCTCCTACCTTCAAGGCCAACGCCTCCACCAGCCGGGTTGGCTGCTCTTCCTCCTCCCTCTCCGGCCGCTCAAGCCAGGACGCCCCGTGGTGCGTCATGAAATGCGCGATCTCCCGGTCGAGGAAGAATTTCCCGAGGCCGTCGGAGGAATGATTCGCACGCGACTCATAGAGCGGCACCGGCGGTGCGACGACGACCTGTGGCGACTTCGGAGAGGCGTCCGCAGCCGTGGCATACGATAGCGCCAACAACAGCCATCCCGCGAATATCTGGGGAATAAAAAGGCCAACACGCCGGATCCTGCCGTGTGTTCGCGAAATTACTTTCATCCGAGCGTCAGTTTGCGGTGGCTTGCCATCGCCTTTTCCATCGAGGGGTACGAGTGGACGGTTCATGGAGAGGAATGTTTTCCAACGAATGGACATGAATTAAGACCATGAACCGCTGATGGACAGAGATTTGCGCGGACTTCCGTCCGCAACTACGGGGCGACGGTTCATGGAGAGGATGGGTTTCACTTCTTCTTGTCGCAGGCCGCGGCAGCGACGAACGCACGAAAGAGCGGGCGATGTTCGCGGAAGCGGTCGTAGAGCCGTTCAGGATGGAACTGAACCGATGCGAACCATTGGAGAAGCCCGCGATCCGCCGGGCGGAATTCCACGGCTTCTATCACTCCATCCGGAGAGACCGCTGTCGGAACCAACAGCTCGGCGAGTTGATCGATTGCCTGATGGTGAGTGCTATTGACCCCGAGGGAACGCCGGCGTGTCAGACAGGCGAGGAGTGAGCCACTCGCCAGGGCCACCGGGTGGACGGGATCGCAACGGCGATCCAGCTGGGAGTGATTCGATCCGTCGGGTCGTTCGAACGGCAGATCCACATACAGCGTGCCGCCGAGCGCGACGTTGAAAATCTGGTGCCCACGGCAGATGGCGAGGACTGGCCGCGGGTTTCGAAAGATTTCCTTGATCAACAATAGCTCCATCAGATCGCGTACGGGCGCTGCAATGGCGCAGGTGCTTCTTAGCTTGGCGGTAATATCCGGTCGATGGAGACCCGGTTCAATGTCATCGCCACCGGACAGCAGGATGCCGTCGCATCGATCCACCATGTCGGCAAGAACCCGGGCGTCTGTGGAGAGCGGCATCGCCACCGGAATGCCGCCGTGATCCAATACCGCGTCGAAATACCGGTGGGATAGGCTGATAGAATCGTCCAGCATTTCAGCGCCGGACGACTGATGCGACGAGGTGACAAGAATTAGCGGGCGTCGAGCCATAGCTCAGGAGAAGAGGTGATGGGGGAAACGGTCGCGGATCAATTTCTTGACATACTCGACGGTTTCCGGCGGGTGAAGGTCGCGAGCGGACCGGCGTTCGAGGCAATCCAAAAGTTCGAGCCAATCGGAGAGCGGCGGTTTTTCAAGAGGAATCCATTGAATGTGGCGGCCCTTGCGGCGCGGCCGTTCAAAGAACAGCCAGTCGCGTCCATGCTTCTGAGCAAAGACGTGACGTTTGACGCCGTCTTCGCCCGGCGTGTTCCAGCCAATTTCGGATTTTGCGCCCACGTGGAAAGTGAGAGCTTGGGAAGGCCGCAAGAGAAGGAAAAACTGCCGCTTCAAACGGTGAGGCGATAAGGCAACCAGTTCGGCGGCTTCCTTCAAACGGCAAACGGTTTGGAATACTGGATTCGTGAATGCTAGTTTGGGTGTAAGACAAAAATCTGAAAAGAGTGAGTTTTCGGCCTTTTTTTGATGAAGTATGTCTATATGCTAGACATACTTTCTCAATGAATGATTCATTCCTGTCCAAACGCACCGCACTCCTTCAACAAATGGCCGCTCTGGATTCCA
>SIBK01000138.1 GCA_009695205.1 Pedosphaera sp.
AGATCGCCGGCACACGGGGTCGGGCCGTGCTGGAAAATAACCGGCTGACTTTCGTTCGTAACGAAGCGGATATGTTCGAGTGGAGTCGCACTTCACTCGTGGGCTTTAGCAAACCCGACACCTGGACGTGCGAATTGCCCATCGAAATCCACCCCTCACCGCACGCCGCGTTAATGAACAACTTCGCCGATGCGATCCTGGACGGCACGCCGCTCATCGCGCCCGGATCCGAAGGAATCCACTCGGTGGAGCTCGCCAACACCATGCTCTACTCCTCGCTTTGCGATAAAACCATCGAACTTCCGCTGAACGCCGCCGCCTACGAAGCCCGTCTGCACGAGCTCATTGCCGCATCAAAACACGTGAAGGAAGTCCGCACGGTATCCTCGGAGGATTTTGCCCGATCGTTCAACCGATGAAGTTAAAATAAGCTGTCAACCTAGAGGAGGTCTAAAAGGAAATCCGCCCCTACGTAACCGTCCGGCAACCGAGCGTGAGCAGGACATTGGCCCATAGGGATTGGTCGCCAGTCTGGATCGTGAGGACGTGGTCCGGAGATTCCACTTGCTGATAGAAATCCCACTTCAGAATGGGTTCCAACGGCAGCGAGAGGCCCGCGTCACGAACTGCCTGACGGAATTCGTTCCACACGGGCGGCTCGCCCTGGCGTGCGTACGGGTCATCGGGGGGAATTCCCATGACGTTTACCTGGTCGACAGGCACCGCACTCAAAACCGCCCTCAGCACTTGGACAACGGTCGGGATGCCAGGAGATAGATTCAAGCTGACGAGTTCGGCATTGGGCCCCTTCTTGTTCCATGCAGGATAATTACCGTCTGCGATCAATACTCGCGAGTGATGTCCGGCGCGGCCGAGCAACGCATTGATCTGCGGATGAATGAGATGATGCTTAAGCAAGGGATGGGTGTGTCACGGATTGACACGCACGCCGAGTTTTTTGAGCTCTTCCAATTGCTGCCGGCCCGTTTTATCGAGCGGGTTGCCCTTTAGATAAAGGTTCAGGAACGGTGCGAAGTTGTTCGGTCCTTGGGCATCGGCCGTGCAGGATTTGACGAGGGGTGACAGGTCCTTGATCCGATTGTTCTCAAGCAGGAAGAAACTTGGCGCACGCAGCCCCGCGAGCGGCGCGAGGTCGGAGATCTGATTTCGGGACAGCGAGACACTCGAGAGACTTCGCAGATTTTCAAGTCCAGCGATCGTCGTGAGACGGTTGCCATCGAGGTACAAGGAGACCAAGCGTGGGAACGCCGTCAGGCCATTGAGCGAGGTCAATTGATCATTGGAAAGGTAGAGAGACGCCAGGTTGGTGCAGGCGGCAAGGGGCGCGGCATCGGAGACCCGGTTGGCCGAAAGCTCGATGTACTGTAGGGCAGGAATCGTGCTGAGTGGTTTGACGTCCGCGACGTGATTCGATTGGAGATTGAGGTATTGAAGCTGGCGCAGGCCGGTGAGGGGTGAGAGATCCACGATACGGTTCCCGGCGAGATCCAGCGAGGCAAGGGCTTTGCAATGCTCCAGGCCGGCGAGATTGGTAATGCCACGGAGATTGCCCTGGACCGTCGAAATGTTGGCAACATCCGCGGCGGTAATTGGCTTAAGAGTTCCGCGCTTGGCGAAAACCTGTTGGCGAACAGCAGACTCCAGGGCGGGATCAACGAAGGCGCTCACTTCGTTGGTGGCATCGGCGGCCAGAGCCACCGTGGCGGTAAACAACGCGAGAATTCTGGAAAGGAAACGACAAGCTTGCATCGCCCAAGCAAAACGGGTTTTGCGTACAATGCCAAGCCTTCGGCGCATCAATTCTCAATTTAAATCCAACTCATGAAAACGGCGATATGCGCCCGAGGGTACCGGAGGGATCAAAGAGACACGCGAGAAACCATCAAAAAAACAACGATGCTGAAGCATCGGGGCGCTTGTTTAAAATCGCCGCCATCGTCCAGATCCTTTGCGGAAGCGGTCCGACCGGGAACTGCTCACCTGTTGACCGACCGATTCCCCGCCGAGTAGCCTCATGCACATGCTTCCTCGCACATTTCGGATTTCGCTGGCTTCCGGCCTTTTCTTGGTCGCGCTGGTTTCTGGCTGTAAGACCGCCCCCCACGGCAGCGTCCGCGGCCCACTTCACGCGCTCTTGATCACGGGCGGCTGCTGCCACAACTACCCGATGCAGACGCAGTCGCTCGTAACCACGATGTCCAAGCATGCAAGCGTAGAATGGACCGTGGTCAACGAAGGGGGCTCGGGGACACGGGCCATGCTACCCTTCTACGACAACCCGAATTGGGCGAAGAATTTTGACGTCGTTGTCCACAATGAATGTTTCGCAGATACCGATTCACCCGACTATATCCGCAAGATCACGGCCGCTCATCGCGCCGGGGTTCCTGCTGTAGTAATCCATTGCGCAATGCACACTTACCGAGCTGCGGGGATCGATGACTGGCGGGAATTCCTCGGTGTCACCAGTCGCCGGCATGATCACCAAAGCCGGTACCCCGTGACCCGGGTGCAACCCAATCACCCGATTCTGAGAGGAGTACCCGAGGGATGGGTGACACCCATGGACGAGTTGTACGTGATCGAGAAGCTATGGCCAAACGCGCAGGCCTTGGCGACATCCGTCAGTGAACGCGATGGCAACGCATATCCCGTGGCCTGGATCAATCAGTACGGCAAGGCGCGGGTGTTTGGCACCACCTATGGCCATTCGGAGGACACTTTCCGAGATCCGGTCTACCTGGACTTACTCTGCCGCGGCGTACTTTGGGCGGCCGGCGCATCAGGAAAATAGCCCGGGCTAAACTCCCGCCGATATCGCGGCTCCCGTTGGAGTATGGCGGCGATGTACTCTCGGGTACCCGGAAAATCCATGCGGGCGAAAAATGCAGCACTATTGGTTCCCTCTGTTTCCTTCATCCAGCGCAGCACGTTGGCGCGACCAGCGTTAAAGTCCGCGAGTGCAAAGACGTATGGATTATCGGCCAGCGGGTAACGCTTCACCAACTTTGAGAGGTAGTAGCACCCCGCCTGAATGTTCATCGCCGGATCCAGGACTTGCTCGTGCGCGAACGTGCGGTACCGACGGGCATCCGCCCATTCCTGGGCCGCCGCTTCGGTCAACTGCATTAATCCAATTTCCCCGGCGCGACCGCGGGCCCTTGCATTGAAACGGCTCTCACGCCAGACCACGGCCTTAACTAGCGATGGGGGAAGTTGATGCTGGCCCGCAGCCGTTCGGATGATGCCGTTGTAGCGGTTTTCCTGCCGCGTCTTCGACAACATCAGGAAAACGACGAGACTCGCGCCACCGAGCACGAGCAAGGCGATGACGATGAAGATTTGCCAGCGTCGATTCACAGCGGGGCAAGAGTTTGGATTGTATTCTAGAAATTGAAATTTGAAATTCACCCCATGATCGCGCGAGTTACCCTCGAAATCGCCCTCCGCAAGGAGTTCGACTACTCCGTGCCCGAAGAACTCGCAGCCGAGGTGGTGATCGGGACGCGTGTCAAAGTCCCCTTCGGACCGCGCCTTGTTACTGGCGTGGTTACCGATCTGCCCGAGTCGTCGACTCACACCAACCTGAAACCCATCGCCTCTGTTCTGGGAGTTCGGGGCCTGATCACCCCGCGAGTCCTGGCACTCGCCCGCTGGATTGCGACCTATTACTGTTGTCCTGTCGAGGTTGCGCTCAAAAGTGTCCTTCCCGATGCCGTCCGGAAGGAGGATGCCGGGTGGCGGGAACGACTCCATGTGAGCCTGATTCCTCAGCCAACTGGATTGCCGAAACTCACCCAGCGACAACACGACATCTGGAAAATACTTGAGGAGTGGCGGGAAATGTCCCTGCAAGACCTCCTCCGCATTGGAGAGACAACGTCGGAAACCATTCGTAGACTCCAGGAAAAGGGGTTGTTGCGTATTGCTCCACGAATCGATGAACGAGATCCCTACGGTCGCGAGCAGATCCTGCCGACGCAACCGCTCGTATTGAATTCGGAGCAGGCGAAGGCTTTGGCCGCCATCGTGTCAGCCACGGACGAGCGGTTTGTCGCGGGACACGGGGCAAGTCTCGAACCCGTTTCCGACGTCACGGATCCACAACTTCCCGCCAAGCGGAAAGGTCCCGCCAACCCCGGCACACTCCTCCTCCACGGCGTCACCGGATCCGGAAAGACGGAGGTTTATCTTCAAGCATTGGCGCATTGCCTTGGGCGTGGACAGGGGGGGATTGTGCTGGTACCAGAAATTTCTCTTACGCCGCAGACCGTTGAACGGTTCAAGGCACGGTTCAATACGGGCCCTCACGCCACGCTCGTGGCCGTGTTGCATTCGCACCTTTCATCCGGAGAGCGTCATGATGAATGGCACAAGATTCGTCAGGGTCGGGCTCGGATTGTCATTGGTGCCCGCTCGGCAATATTCGCCCCGGTTGATCGTCTCGGACTCATCATCGTGGACGAAGAACACGAACATTCGTACAAGCAGGAAGAAGCGCCCCGCTATCATGCGCGCGACGTCGCGGTGGTGCGCGGGATGCAAGAGGACGCCGTCGTGGTGCTGGGCTCAGCCACACCCTCCATGGAGAGCTATTACAATGCCCGGAGCAGGAAATACACCCTGCTGGAGATGCCTTCCCGGGTGACCGATCTGAAGATGCCAGTCGTGCGCATCGTGGACTTGCGGGAGGAAAGTCGGCGGGCCAAGGGAGGAGTTCCGGCAATCTTTTCGCAACCCTTGAAGGAAGCAATCACTCAACGTCTCGAGCGAAGCGAGCAAACCATCTTGTTTCTGAACCGCCGGGGATATTCGACTTCACTGCAGTGTTCGAAATGCGGGTACGTGGCCGGGTGTCCGAATTGCAGCGTAGGTCTCACTTTTCATCGGCAGGCGCAAAAATTGATGTGCCACATCTGCGGTCACGAGGAGGTCGTGCCCTCGAAATGCCCTGCGCCCGAGTGCGGTAACCCGGCCATTCGCTTCTCCGGCCTCGGCACTGAAAAGGTCGAAGATGTCCTGCGCAAGCTCTTCCCCCGCGCCCGAGTTGCCCGCATGGACCGCGATACCCTCAAGCGTAAGGACGACTACCGCCGAATCCTGTCGGATTTCCGCACGGGCAAGCTCGATATCCTCGTGGGCACGCAAATGATCGCCAAAGGGCTTCATTTTCCAAATGTGACCCTGGTCGGCGTGTTGTATGCCGATCTTAGCCTGCACGTGCCTGATTTCAGGGCCGGCGAGCGTACCTTTCAGTTGCTGACACAGGTCAGCGGACGGGCCGGACGCGGAGACGTCGAAGGGGAAGTGTTCATTCAAAGTTTCACCCCATTCCACCCTGCCATCCAATACGCTCGACGCCACGATTTCCTCGGGTTTTACGATCAGGAAATTGAGTTTCGAGAACAGTTGAAATACCCGCCTGCCGCCCGCGTCGCGTTGTTGACGTTGAAAGGGAGGAACGAGGACAAGGTGAAATTCACCGTGGGTTACCTGCGGAAAGAGCTCGAAAAACGACTCTCCGGTTGGCGGGACCTCATCATCGCAGGGCCTGCTCCCGCACCCTTGCTCCGCGCGGAAGGCTTTTATCGGCATCAAATCATGCTGCGCACTCGGGTGATGAGCCGTTTGGCGGGCGTTCTGACCGACATCCAGACCACGGTGGCTTTACCCGAAGACCTAACCCTTACGGTGGATGTGGATCCGGTAAACCTTGTTTAGACCGCAGTGCCGCTCTGCACCGAGCAGCCCGATCGGATTACACCCGGACTCCTGATTTCGCAGCGAGACGTTTTGCTGACTTGGAAAAACTTTGACACCGGTACCCTAACCCCTGCCTGCCGACGTAGTTCAACTACCCGTGAGTTTTCGCCGCTCCTCGAGCAAGGCCTGTAATTCGCCGATCACTTCGAAGTCCTTGGGCCGCCCGGCCGCGCGTTTGAGTTGGATAAGCCGCTCCAAATTGTCGCGGTGCCGGCGATACACCACATCGACATCCAACGTCACCCGGGCGGATCCGTGAATAATGGCAGCCCAGCCACCAATCACGAGAAATTCAACGCCAGCCGATTGCAATCGAGGATTGCGACGGTGTCCAACGTGGCGATCATCGCTGGGCAATGGCAGAGGTGGCCCGTGGTGCCTGGCGCCATCGCCCCACCTCGTGCACCGCCGCCGCCGCCTGTGCAACACGCTGATCCAATGAACGCCCCAGGTTCTGCCGCAATAGCGTCCGATCGACGTCACACTTGTACACCTCTATCACCGGATCCACGGTATCGGCCGGAGGCAGCATCCTCCCTCGTCTGTGGATGCACCGGCGACTGAAAAATTTCGCCATCGCCATTGTTCCTCGCGGTCATCGATCAACGGTACCCCTTACCCGTCAACCCGGCCATGCCAATTCATTATCATCCGCATTCCGCCAAGTCTGAAAGTCGGCCGAATGTTGCAACGTGTAGCGCAAACGGGGGTCAAGGATGCACCGCAGAAACACGAGCCCGAATTCTCCACGTTTGTCCAAGCCCAACTGCACCAAATCGGTGAAGCGTCGCGCCCGGTAGACTTTACCGAGAATGCGTACTTACGCATGAAGAGCAATCACCGTGGTATTGCCATTTAATACAGCCGGAGCAAAAGGATCCCGGTAACCGCTCCGGGCATGACTTGGAGGTAAATCTGCCTTAGTGTGAATGAGGCTTGCCCGTGCCACACATACCGCAGGAACTCGGAACCCCGGAACACGAAGGTCCCTCCGTACCGCCTCCCGATACGCCAGCCGCCACGGCCGCGAAGGAGGACATCTTTTTCTCCAGGCGGGTCGACCCGCACTTCGGACACAGGGTCCCCTTCCAATTGGAGGAACGCACCAAAAGCTCGTGATCCTTCCCACAATCCTGGCAATAAAAATCGTAAATCGGCATCCGGAAAATCTGGCCGATGAAATGAAATTCGGCAATCCCTCACTTTTCTTTGTCAGGCCCTGCCATTCTCCGGTAACAATCGAATCGGTTTATGGCTTCTTCCGCCGAAAAATCCGCCCACATCCGCCGTGATTTCCAAAAAATCATGGCCGCCAATCGCTCGGAAATTGCAATCCGCATCTTCCGTGCGGCCACGGAACTCGGCTTCCGTACCGTCGCCGTCTACGCCCAGGAAGACCGCTTCGGCATGCACCGATTCAAGGCCGATGAGGCCTATCTCATTGGCCAAGGCAAGGGCCCCGTAGCCGCCTATCTCGACATTGACAGCATTGTCGCCGTCGCCAAGGCGAAGGGGGTGGACGCCATCCACCCGGGCTATGGTTTCCTCAGCGAGAATGCCCACTTTGCAAGAGCCTGCGCTGCTGCCGGCATCACCTTTGTCGGCCCCCGACCTGAGTTGCTGGAGATGATGGGGGACAAGACCGCCGCACGGTCGCTCGCTCAAAAACTTTCCGTGCCCACTTTACCCGGAACCGAAGAACCCATTTCCGACCGGGACGAAGCTCTGAAGGCCGCGAAGCGCATTGGATTTCCACTCATCATCAAGGCGGCGTTCGGCGGCGGTGGGCGCGGCATGCGCGTCGTGCAAAAGTCGGGGGACCTCTCCTCGCTGCTCGACGAGGCACAAGGGGAAGCTGAACGCGCGTTTGGCAACTCGGCCGTATTTCTCGAAAAATACATCGCCCACTCCAAACACATCGAGGTGCAGATCCTCGGCGATCATCACGGAAACGTAATCCATCTGCATGAACGGGATTGCTCCGTACAACGACGACATCAAAAAGTGATCGAAGTCGCCCCAAGTTATGGCCTCCCGGAAACCGTCATCCGCGAGTTGTGCGATGCCGCGGCCCGGATGGCTCGGGCGGTGAAGTATGATAACGCCGGAACAATTGAGTTCCTCTACGACCTTGACCGGCACGAATGGTTCTTCATTGAGATGAACCCCCGAATTCAGGTCGAACACACCGTGACCGAAGTCATCACCGGACTCGACCTCGTCCGAGCACAAATACTCATCGCTGCCGGACACGCTCTCCATTCAAAGGAGGTGGGCATGCCCACGCAGGACTCCGTGCCGCGCAGTGGCTACGCCCTGCAATGCCGGATTACCACCGAAGATCCCGAGAACAAGTTTACGCCGGACTACGGCAAGATCCTGGCCTACCGCTCCCCCGGTGGATTCGGGATCCGGCTGGACGGCGGTCAGGGGTTCGCCGGTTCGGTGATCACTCCATTTTACGACTCCATGCTCGTGAAGGTTATCGCGAGCGGCCAGACGTATGACATTTCGTTGAGCCGCATGGACCGCGCCCTTCGGGAATTCCGAATCCGCGGCGTTAAAACAAATATCCCTTTCCTCGAAAACGTCATCAGCCTCCCCGTTTTCCGTAACGGCCAAGCCACCACCACGCTGATTGACACCACCCCCCAGTTGTTCGAGTTCAAGCCCCGACGCGATCGAGCCACCAAGCTCCTCAATTTCCTCGCAAATGTCATCGTCAACGGAAACCCACATTCCAAGGGTTACAAGCCGGACAAAGCTCTCGTCCTGGCTCCCACCCCAACCGCAGACAACGACGTCGCACCGCCTGCCGGTTCGCGGCAACGCTTGCTCGAACTGGGCCCCAAGAAATTTGCCCTTTGGGCGCGAGGCCAACGACGGCTGCTGATCACCGACACCACCTTCCGAGATGCCCACCAGTCGCTCATGGCCACACGCGTTCGCAGCTACGACATGTTGACCACCGCCGACGCCGTGGCCCGGCGAGCTTCAGAACTTTTCTCGCTGGAAATGTGGGGCGGAGCGACCTTTGACACCGCCATGCGATTCCTCAGTGAGGATCCTTGGGACCGGCTCCGCCAACTGCGAGCGAAGATCCCAAACATCTGCTTCCAGATGCTGTTCCGAGGCTCGAACGCCGTCGGTTACTCCAACTATCCCGACAACGTCGTCCACGGTTTCATCAAACACGCCGCCTCCTCCGGCATGGATATCTTCAGAATCTTTGACTCCCTGAATTATCTCCCAAACCTGCGCGCTGCGATGGACGCCGTGCAAGACACCCACGCGATTTGCGAAGCCGCCGTGTGCTATACCGGTGATATTCTGGATCCCAAACGCGACAAATACTCCCTCAAGTACTACGTCCGACTGGCAAAGGAATTGGAGCGCATGGGAGCGCATATCCTGGCCATCAAGGACATGGCAGGACTGTGCCGTCCCTACGCCGCATACAAATTAGTAAAGGCCCTCCGCGAAGAAGTGGAACTCCCGATCCATTTCCATACCCACGACACCGGAGGCGTCAATTCCGCCGCGGTCCTCGAAGCAGCGGACGCCGGTGTCGACATTGTTGATCTCGCCATGGCGTCCATGTCCGGTTCGACGAGTCAGCCGAATCTGAATGCCGTCGTCGCCTCCCTGCAAAATACACCGCGCGACACCCGCCTTGATCTGCAGGCTCTCAACGAATTCTCCGACTACTGGGAAAAAGTGAGGGAACATTATCTTCCCTTTGACACCGCCCCGAAGACGGGCAGCGCCGAGGTCTACCTTCACGAAATGCCAGGCGGCCAGTACACAAATCTCAAAGAGCAGGCGGCCAGTATGGGCGTTTCCCACCGATGGCCCGAAATCGCCCGCACGTACGCAGAGGTCAATCAACTTTTCGGCGACATCGTCAAGGTGACGCCTTCCAGCAAAGTGGTCGGGGACATGGCCCTGTTCCTATTCAGCCGCGGGATCAAACCGGCGGATGTCGTCAACCTCGACCCCGGAACCACCAGTTTTCCCGAAAGCGTCGTCGACATGCTCGCGGGAGGGCTTGGCTGGCCCGAAGGCGGCTGGCCCAAGGCGGTGACGCGAGTTGTCCTCGGAGAAAAGCGCGCAGCGGAAGCGGACAAGAACTTTCGCAAAGGTGTCATCCCCGGTGCTGTTGCGATTCCGGCCAATTTCGACAAGTTGCGCCGCGACGTTTCCGAGAAACTGAAACGGCCGGTGTCCGATGACGACCTGTATTCCCATCTGATGTACCCGCAGGTATTCGCAGACTTCGAAAAACACCGTCGCGAATTCAGCGACGTCAGCGTCCTGCCCACGCCTACTTTTTTCTACGGACTACGGCGTGGTGAAGAGATCAGTGTGCATATTGAGGAGGGGAAAATCCTCATTATCAAACTCATTGCCGTCAGCGAACCCGATAAAGACGGGCGAAGAACCATTAGCTTTGAACTGAACGGGATGGCACGGGAGGCCTATATCGCAGACCGTAAGGTCACACCGGCCACCAAGGCACGCCCGAAGGCAGATATTGCCGATCCATTGCAGATCGGGGCACCCATTCCAGGCCTCATCGCCAGCATCGCCGTCAGTGTCGGAAAGAAAGTGGCCCGAGGTGAGAAGCTCCTGATGATGGAGGCGATGAAGATGCAGACAACCGCGTACGCGCCATCGGACGCGGTGGTCGAAGCAATCCATGTGAGTGTTGGCGACACCGTGGAGAGCAAGGATTTATTGGTGAAACTCCGCGGCTTTTGATTGGGTTGACGGGCGACTCATGGCATTTGCATAGGCCTTGGACGCAGTGAAACGGTGGCCGACGTGGCGGAATTGGCAGACGCGCTAGACTCAAAATTTGGCTTTCGGGGGGTTCAGGGGGTGCCTTTGCGTTTCAACAAAATCGACCAACCCATTGATTCCATTGGATGAATCCCACGTTAGCCGTATCAATCGCTGGTTTGATAACAATTGCCAACACTGTCGCAATTAGTGTCGCAATATTGAAACGGTCAATTCCGAGTGGATCCCGGCGCCGGGTTGCTGGGCGACAGGGCGGTTGCTTTCAGGACATTGAATCAGTGCCATAGGTGCGAATGGATCACGTCTATCGTTTTCTCGCTTCGCTAGCAGAATCTGTGGGTAGGAGTTGGCTCGGGTAGTTTCCCGAGTGAATGATAGAGAGCCACTTCCAGAGCGCGAAAGGTTCTAAAACCATAGGCCCGTCTGGTAGTCACTCGAATCTTATTGTTGAGACCTTCGACCGCG
>SIBK01000028.1 GCA_009695205.1 Pedosphaera sp.
GTGCGCTCAGCAACTTGGGTTACGAGGTCAGTCATCAGACCGTTGGCAATGTTCTCGAACGCCACAGCCTTCTTCCAGCTCCGGATCGGGAGCGGAAGACTTCTTGGCGAGAATTTATCTGATCACACCCCGAGGTCTTGGCTGCCGTGGATTTCTTCACCGTCGAAGTTTGGACCTCCGCCGGGCTCATCACCTACTACGTGCTGGTATTCATCAAAGCGGTGAATTTGCCGCCGCGGAGTCCAAATCTGAACGCCCATTGCGAACGCTGGATTCGATCCGTAAAGGACGAGCTCCTGTCGAAAATGATTTTTTTCGGAGAAAGCTCTCTCCGCCACTGCCTTGAGAATTACGTGAATCACTTCCACGCGGAGCGAAATCACCAAGGCAAGGGCAACGTGATCCTGTTTACAGCGCCCGAGGATCGGATCGGTGAAATGTCAGGGGATCTACAGACTCGCGAGCGCCTCGGCGGCCTCTTGAAATTTTATTACCGAGAGGCCGCGTGAGTTTTTTGACCCTACGGCCAGTGTGACTCAATCGGCTACGTTCCAGTTTCGCCGACCGATTTGACTGGGACGCCGCCACGCCTCGTCACAGGGTGTTATACGCCACACTTTGATTTCGAATCTTGGACACCTTTCCCTTCCTCGGTGGACGGACTCGACTCGACAAAGTTTCCGACAAAGGAAGGCCGTAGCACGCATAGAAATGGCGAACTCCAGTGCGCTCCGCGTCAACAGGTTGGAGCCTCTTCGCTATTGGCCACGTATACTCACGCGGTGCTTACACCATCGATTGTCCTCCGCCATCGTAACCCTGGCCGTCAAGGTCGAGTAAAATATCCCGCGGTTCGGCACCTTTGCTGGGCCCGACAATCCCGAGCTCTTCGAGCTCATCCATGATCCGAGAGGCGCGGCCGTAGCCGAGTTTCAAGCGGCGTTGCAAGAGCGACACGCTCGCCTTTTTTTCGCTTCGGATGATCTCGATGCATTTCTCGATGAGCTCTTGATCCTCGTCGGAGGTTTCGTCGTCTCCATTGAAGGACATCTGGCCCGCACTGCTCTGGGTCTTTTGAAGTGCCTGATGAATTTCGACCTCGTAGCTCGGCTTTCCCTGACGGGCGATGTGGTCCACGATGAGTTCAATCTCCAGGTCCGTAATCAGCACGCCTTGCGCACGGTTCAATTTCGCGCTGCCCGGCGGTAGATAGAGCATATCGCCCTTGCCCAGGAGTTTATCGGCGCCCATTTGATCCAGAATCGTCCGCGAATCAACTTTCGCCGCCACCTGAAAGGCGATACGGGCCGGAATATTTGCCTTGATCACCCCCGTGATGACATCCACCGAGGGTCTCTGGGTCGCGACGATGCAATGGATGCCGGCGGCCCGCGCCATTTGGGTGATCCGAGCAATGGCCATTTCAACGTCGGCCGGAGCGACAAGCATGAGGTCCGCGAGCTCATCAATAATCACGACGATGTAGGAAAGTTTTTCCGGGATGATGATATCATCATCGCGGGGCACGACAATTTGTTCGTCGACCTCCACGGCAAAGCCGTCGGCGCCGGGTTCCACACGTTCCTTTTTCGCCATGAGCGGGAGCTCGGGTTCTGCCGGCATGGCGGGTTTATCTTTCGGGCGTTCGTTGAATGATTTGATGTTTCGGACGTTAACCTTGGCAAAAATCTGGTAGCGTTTCTCCATTTCATTGACGACCCAACGCAAGGCGAGAATAACTTTCTTGGGATCGTTCACCACAGGCACGACGAGGTGGGGCAGGGCATTGTACTGCTGAAGTTCAACCACCTTCGGATCGATCATCACGAAACGGAGTTCATCGGGGCGAAACTTGTATAGGAGAGAGGCAATGATCGAGTTGATGCACACGGATTTTCCGGAGCCTGTGCTGCCGGCGATCAGGCAGTGCGGCATTTCGGCAAGATCTGCGATGATTGGATGTCCATAGACGTCCTTGCCGAGGCACAACGGAATGCGCGCCTTGCTGTTCTGCCACTCGGGCGATTCCATCATGTCACGGAAGATCACCTTGGTCTTGATGGCATTGGGAACTTCCACGCCGACGGACGATTTGCCGGGGACGGGCGCGAGGATGTTGATTCGCTCGGCCTTGAGGGCAGCGGCCATGTTGTTGTTGAGGGCAGCGATCTTTTCGAGCTTAACCCCGGGAGCCGGATGCAATTCGTAGCGCGTAATCGTTGGGCCGCGCGTGATGTCGCCGGGGGCAACCTCAATGCCAAATTGCGCGAGCGTCTGTACCATAAGCCGCGAATTGGCCATCAATTCCTCGCGGGTTTCGGTGGGTTTGATCGAAAGATCCGGATGGTTGAGCAGATCCAAACCCGGCAGGCGGTAATCTCCGATCATCGGTGTGCTGGCGACCGTGATGGGCTTGCGTTTTTGCTGTTGCAGTCGAACCCGGGCGGCCGGGGGAAATCCGCCGGGCGGCATTTCGGTCGGGCCACCGGGGGGCGGATCGGTTTTTTCACCCACGCGCGATGAACCGGCGGTTGCGTCTTCGTCCGCCGAAGGCGTGCCCGCTTCGGAGCCGGGCCCATCATGGCCGAGGATTTCCGCAGTGGTTGCAGCACCCTTCCGTCCGGGCTTGGCGGGTTCCGGTATGGAAAATGGGTTGGCGGGCGGGATTTCACTGGCCCGGATGGTTTGTCCATCGAGGACGGGTTGGCCGGTGGGCACCCGGGAACGCGACAGGCTGTTATCGCGGAAGGTGGGTTCGGGGACCGGTTTCAGATCGGCGCCTAGACTTTCCCGGGAGGGTTCCGTGGATCCGGCGACGGCGAAAGTGGGCCGTTCGGAGGCCGCTCCAACGTCGATCTTTTCGCGAAGTTTGCGCGTCTTTTTATCCAAATCAGCTGGTTGGGCAAATTCGGATTCTGGCTGTGCCCGCCGGTTGGCGAGCGTGGATTTGAGCCAGGACCAGAAATGGAAATCCGTGAGAAGCCAGAGGCTTGCGAAATAGAGGGCGGCATAAAGAATCGAGGCACCGACCCGATTGAAAAGGTACTCGAGGCCGTACTGATTCTGGGCTTTTCCGATCAAACCGCCGGGTCCGATGGAATGTAGATTCGCCGCGACAAATCCAAGGGAATCGCTGTAGAGATCCAGGAGGCCGACGCACGCCATGAGAAACCCGGTTGCGCCGAGCCAGGACCTCCAATTCCGGTGCAAGTAGCCGAATCCGGGCACAAAGGCAGCGAGTCCGAAGCCCAAAAGCAGCACGGGCAGGACATACGCGCCTGCACCGGTCGCGAAGAACAGAATCCAGGCAGTCCGTGCGCCCACGCGACCGATCAGGTTGTGGATGTTTTCATTGGATGGAGCGCGGTTGAAATTCAGGTCTCGCCGGTCGTAACTGAAGAGCGCCAGGAATAGGAACAGTGCCAGCACGATGAGAATCACCCCAAGGAGCTCATTCCTGCCTTGCTGGTGAGCGTCTGAACGATCTTTTCTTGCCACCCAGTGAGTTCAGGGACGCGGCCGCCAAGTTCCAAGCGTAAAGTGGGGTCATCGCAGTGAAGTTACCGACGGCGGGGTGTGTGGATGCGCCGGCAAGATTCGCTCTAAGGAAACGGCTTTTGGCTCGTCATCCAATAAGCGGGTAGTGATGGTAGCATCCTTCTCAGGGCGGAACTTGGCAGGTATGAAAAATTGGATTGTGGGGATTTGCGTGTCGGGATTGCTCCAAATGCTGGCGATGGGTGGACCGCGCGATGCAGATTGGAAGAAGGTCCGGGACAGCCTCAATCAAGCGCTGCCGCAATCGGCCCTCACCAATCTCGCACCGATTCTCAGCGGTGCCCTTGCGGATCGCGCGTGGGCTGAGGCGACCCGGGCAATCGGAATGCAGGCGTCGCTCGAATCCCTGATCGAAGGGGGCCGTGCGGTGCAGCGAATTCGGCGCCTCCAACCCCAGATTCCCACGGCACCGCCCGAAATACGCCCCGTCCTCGAGTTGCTGCTGGGGCATTGGTACCTGACCCACTATCGAGAGAATTCGTGGCGGTACTTGCAACGGTCGGCCACCTCCGGACCGCCCGGTGCGGATATTGAAACGTGGGATCTCCGTCGAATCTTCGCCGAGATAGACCTCCATTTTCGTGAAGCGTTGAAGGCGGACTTAACTCTGAAATCGGTTCCTGTGGCCGACTGGAACGATCTCCTCGATAAGGGTTCGCTGCCGGACCGGTATCGACCAACCCTTTATGACATTTTGGTCCATCAGGCCCTCTCCTTTTACACATCGGCCGAGGCAGGTGTCGTAAAACCAGAGGACCAACGGGAGCTGATCACCGATGAACCCTATGCCGGTGTGGTTCAAGTGCTCGGAGGTGTAGATGAGTTCTTGCAGGGCACATTGGAGCGCAGGTCCGGGGAATCCCAGGCCGAAAAGGCTCTCTTCCTGTTCCGCGATCTCCTGGTGTTTCACCGCAACGACCCAGAGCCGTCTGCTCTGGCTGACGCCGATTTTGCCCGCATTGAGTGGGCTGGCCGAACCGCCGTGGGTAACACGAAGGACCGTCAGTACGATGCCGCACTGAAGGGTTTTCTTGAACGATGGACCGCAGATCCAATCTCGGCACTCGCCCGCGCTCAACTGGCAAGGCGCCTGCGCGATCGGGGGGAGTGGGCGGCAGCGCACACACTGGCCTCCGGAGTTCCTTCCAATCATCTTGATTCTCCGGGTGGCCGGATGTGCCGCAATCTGATCGCGGAGATCGAAGCCCGGTCGCTTTCCATGCGGACGGAGCAAGTCTGGAATGAGCCCCAGGAAGGAATCTCCGTGACCTATCGAAATTTAACCCACGTGCGGCTGCGCGCCGTGCCGTTTCCGTGGGAGATGTTGCTGGCAAAGGATTGGCCGCGGCCTTCGGGCTTCCGCGAGGAACACTGGCGACGCATTCTGGCTCGGCCTGTGGAACAGGAGTGGACCGAGGATCTGCCCTCCACGCCGGATTTCCGTGAACGCACCGAAATCCTTCACCTCCCGAAGCCACTCGCTCCTGGATTTCATTTCCTTCTGGCGAGTGCCGATCCCCTGTTTTCAAGAACGAATAACACGGTGATCGCCGCGACCGTTTGGGTGAGCGATCTGGCCCTCATCGTGCGTGTGAGCTCCGGCGAGCTCGGCGGCTTCGTGTTGGAAGCCAATTCCGGCGAACCCGTGTCGGGAGCAACCGTTGATGCGTGGGTATTGGACGACCGCCGAGAGCGCGTGGCGCTCACGCCGGTGACGACGGACGAGCTCGGTGTGTTTCGTTTTCCCCGGCCGGATCGGCGCTCTCATCTTTTTCGAGTCCGTCACCAAGGGCGGGAGCTCGCGTCAGAACAGGATTTTGCCCCCATGCAGAAACCAGGTGCCCCGCGTGCGCGGGAAGAGACCCGTTTCTTTACCGACCGGGCGATCTATCGGCCCGGGCAGAGCATCCAATATAAAGGTCTCTGCATCCGTGTGGATACAGAGGCGGATGCCTATCAAACTCTGCCCGAACGAGAAGTCACCGTGCTACTGCGCGATGCCAATGGCCAGGAGATCGGCCGGCTAAATCATCGGTGTAATACGCGCGGCTCATTCGCGGGAAGTTTTATCGCACCGCGAGACCGACTCTTGGGGCAGATGACGTTGCAGGTCGATGGGACGCCGCCGGGCGCCGCTTCGGTGCGGGTTGAGGAATATAAACGACCGAAGTTTGAGGTGACACTCGATGCCCCTCGGAATCCTTCAAAACTCGGCGAATCCGTAACTCTGTCGGGAAAAGCACTCGCGTACACCGGTGCGGCTATTGACGGAGCCAAGGTGACTTATCGAATCACGCGTCGGGTGCGATGGCCTTGGTGGTGCTGGTGGCGTCCGGGCAATTCAGGCAGTCAGCAGATGGGACATGGTGAAACCCGCTCGGGTGCCGATGGGATCTTCGCGATTACGTTCCAAGCTCTGCCGGATCTAAAGGCGGAATCAGCGGATGAACCAATGTTCGCCTATGAAGTAGTCGCGGACGTCACGGATTCCGCCGGAGAAACCCGTTCGGCGAATCGGACAGTCAACGTCGGGTACACCGCACTCGTCGCCGGGGTGTCTATCCCGGATTGGTTGACCGACGACGTTCCCATAAAAATGGAGATCGCGCTCGACACGCTCGATGGCGAACCCCAACCCGGGAGTGGTGTCATCAAAATTCATCAACTGACCGAGCCTCCACGGGTCTTGCGGCGGTCCCCGCCGGGCTCTCGCTTCGGACGTGGGTACGGGGCGGTTTCTGTGGAATCGCCGAAGGATCCGACCGATCCTAAATCCTGGCCGCTGGCGGCGGTGATTGCCGAGAAGAGTTTTCAAACGGGCACCAATGGCCGGATCGCGATCGAATTCCAGCTGCCCCGCGGCAACTACCGTGCCGTGCTGGAGACATCGGATCGCTACGGCAAACGGGTTCGTGCCGAACGACCGATACAAGTTCTGCGACCGACGGACTCTCAACTCGGGTTGAAGATTCCGCATCTTTTCGCAGCTCCAACCTGGCGGGTGGAGCCCGGGGGTGAGTTTTCGGCCTTGTGGGGAACCGGCTACAAGCGAGGCAGGGCCTTCGTTGAAATTATTCATCGAGGCAAGAGCCTTGCCCAGTTCTGGACCGATTCCTCAAGGACACAACAGGCGATTCGACAGCGCGTTGACGAGCGTATGCGAGGCGGATTTCAGGTAAACGTCACCTTTGTGCGGGAAAACCGTGCTTATATGGAGAGCCGTCTCGTGGAGGTTCCCTGGAGCGATCGCGAGCTCACCTTGAAATGGGAATCGTTCCGCTCAAAACTGGAGCCGGGACAACGGGAGACGTGGACCCTTGTGATCGAACCGCCGCCTGGACCCGCAGGGCAAGTGGGGCGCCGGGATCCCACCGAATTGGCCGCCGTCTTATATGACGCGTCGTTGGACGCATTTCAGCGCCATGAGTGGTCCGCGTTCTCTGGATTCTTCCGGCGGGAATGGGCGGATTCTTCGGGAATGTTTCTAAACGCAATCGACGTGTTTCGTCCGGTATTCGGAAGCTGGGTCCCAAAACAAGTTTCGACGGACTACTCGCATCGAAGTTTTCCAGCCGAACTTTTTGGTTTCCAAGGCGGGGCATTCGGCTCCTACGGAGGAGGGGGTGGGTTGAACACAACCCGCACTGCAGGAATGCGGGGAGCGTCGATGAGGATGGCGTCACCAATGCCGGCGCTGCTGCTGGCCGACAGTGCTGCGTCCGAGGCACCGGGTCCGGCCGCCAAGACCTTGGAGAGTTTCGAGAGCCGTTTGATGGCCAGCGAAAGCGGTGCCGGCGGCACTGCGGGAAGGACACCCAATCTCGACGTTGTTTCCGCCCGGAAGAATCTGAATGAAACCGCGTTTTTCTTTCCACAACTGCTCGCGGATTCGAACGGCGCTGTTCGCATGCAGTTCACTCTGCCGGAGGCGCTCACCCAATGGCGGCTCCTGGGCATGGCACATGACAATCGCCTCCGGAGTGGGTCCATCGAGGCGACCGCTGTAACTTCTCGCGACCTGATGGTGCAACCGAACCCACCTCGCTTTCTTCGCGAGGGCGATGTGCTGGAGTTCTCCGTGAAAGTGTCGAACCAGGGAGATTTACCTCGTCAGGGCCACGTGCGTCTCACTTTTCGCGCCGCCACGGACGAGCAGTCCATGGACAGCGCCTTGGGCAACCGCTCACCCGAACATACGTTTGATATTCCGGCGCGGGAATCCCGAAGTTTCTCGTGGAGAATCACGGTGCCAGACGGGATGGGATTTCTTCGGTATTCCGCGGTGGCTGCGTCAGGAAACGTGAGCGACGGCGAAGAGGGCATGGTGCCAGTGTTGTCCCGTCGGGTGCTGTTGACCGAATCGCTGCCCCTGGCGATGCGCGGTGCGGGGACGAAGGCGGTTCGATTCGAAAAGCTTCTGAATGCCGCGAGTTCCGATACGCTGCGTCATCAGAATCTCACCGTGCAAATGGTGTCTCAACCCGCGTGGTATGCCGTCATGGCGTTGCCGTATCTGATGGAGTTCCCACACGAATGCGCTGAGCAGATATTCAACCGCTACTATGCGAACGCCGTAGCGAAGCATATTGCGAACCGAGACCCCAAAATCGCCCGCATTTTTGAGCTTTGGAGAAATTCGCCAGCTCTGGACAGTCCTCTTGAGAAGAATCCCGAGCTGAAATCGGTCGCCCTATTGGAGACGCCTTGGTTGCGCGCCGCCCGGAACGAGAGCGAGGCGCATCGCAATCTCGGCGTCTTCTTCGAACCCAACCGCGTGGAACAGGAACTTCATCAAACGCTGCAAAAGCTGGCGGAACTTCAATTGGAGGACGGCCGATGGGCTTGGTTTCCAGGGGGCAGGGCGAATGACTATATTACTTTATATATCATCAGTGGATTCGGCCGGTTGCGCCAGCTGGGGGTTGGAGCCGATTTGGGGCCCGCGCTTCGCGCCTTACCGGCGCTGGACAAATGGGTGATCGACCAGCACCGGGAGATTCTCCAGCACGGGAAACCCGACGACAATCATCTTTCCAGCTCCATGGCTCTCTATCTGTACGGACGCTCTTTTTTTCTTAAGGACATGCCAATCTTGAGTGAGCTTCGGCCCGCCATGGACTATTTCCGAGGGCAGGCGACACGGTACTGGGTACCGTTAAGCGAACGCCAATCGCAGGGGCACCTGGCTCTCGCAGCGCAACGCCTCGGAGATGTGACACTGGCTCAAGCCATCGTGAAGTCGCTCCGCGAACGATCTGTCAGTAACGAGGAGTTCGGGATGTTCTGGCGGGATACGGAGGAAGCCTGGTCCTGGGCGCGTGCTCCGATTGAAACGCAGGCGCTCATGATTGAAGTGTTCGATGAGGTGGCTGGCGACACGCGGGCGGTTGAGGATCTTAAGGTCTGGCTGCTGAAGCAAAAGCAAACGGAGGCTTGGAAAACGACGAAAGGAACAGCGGATGCGGTCTATGGACTGCTTCGCCGCGGGGCAGATCTATTGTCGAAGGACGCCCTCGTGGAAGTGACCGTAGGCGGTGTGGACGTAACCCCCAGGCCGCGTGCCGCGGGTGGATTGGCCGCAGAGCCGGGAACGGGGGCCTACGAGTACCGGTTTGCGGCGGCCGAAGTCACGACGCAGATGGGGGAGATCACGGTGCGGAAGGCGGATCCAGGCGTCGCCTGGGGGGGTGTGCATTGGCAGTATTTTGAGGAACTCGGAAAGGTGACACCCCATGCCGGGACTCCGTTGAATCTGCAAAAGAAGATCTATAGGCGAAGGAACAGCGCCACCGGGCCGGTGCTGGAGGAAATCACCGGATCGCTTTCCGTGGGGGATGAACTGGTGGTACGGATTGAATTGCGCGCCGATCGGAACCTGGAGTTCGTTCACCTGAAGGATCAGCGGGGCAGTGGCCTGGAGCCGGTCAATGTTCTTTCCTCATACAAATTCCAGGACGGCCTCGGCTATTACGAAAGCACCCGGGACACGGCGAGTCACTTCTATATCGAATACCTGGCCAAGGGCACGTATGTATTTGAGTATTCGGTGCGGGTCCAACATCGAGGCGACTACCCATCCGGGGTCGCTGAGGTCCAGTGCATGTACGCGCCGGAATTCAATAGCCACTCGATTTCCACTCGATTGCAGGTTCAATGACGGACGTCACTTCCGCGTCACGGGCATCTCGTAGAGCGCTTGATATTCCGCCACGGATCGTTGCCAGGAAAAATCGGCAGTCATCCCGTGCCAGCGGAAGTGATCGAGCAAGCCGGAATCCCGCCAGATCGCTAACGCCTTGCGTAACGCATGGGCCAACGCCTCCGCGTCAGGGCGTCCAAACTTGATTCCCGTGGGCCGCTCCGAGGATTCCCGGATGTCCACAACCGAATCGTGGAGGCCGCCGGTGTCACGGACAATCGGGACCGCTCCGTAGCGCAGTGAGTACAATTGATTCAACCCGCAGGGCTCAAATCGGGACGGCATGACAAAGAAATCCGCCGCCGCCTCCAGTCGGTGCGCCAGGGCAGCATCAAATCGGATCTGCGCCGCAATCCGCCCTGGGTACAGTTTGGAAAAGTTGCGGACGGCCGTCTCAAATAAGGGATTTCCCGTGCCCAGAATGGCGAGCTGCCAGTTCTCCTCCAAAATCTGTTGAAAGGCTTCGAGCAGATAGTCGGAACCCTTCTGCGCTTCCAGCCGGGAGATGTTGACGAACAAGGGCCGATCGGCCCGGACTTCCAATCCAATCTCTGCCTGCAATGCGGCCTTGATCCGGGCTTTGCCAGCGAGATCCCCCAGACGATAGGAATCGTGCAGGTGCGGATTATTGTCCGTGTTCCATTCGGTATAGTCGACGCCGTTGAGGATGCCATGAAGATCCTTCCGCCAATGCGTCAGCAACCCTTCCATACCGCAGCCGTATTCCTCCGTGGTGATCTCATGCGCATAATGTGGGCTTACCGTCGTCAATACGTCGGCATGCACGAGCCCGGCTTTTAGCAGGCTGGCACCACCGAAGAATTCCGCCCCATCCAAATGCAGGTAGGATCGCGGCAAGCCTGTGATACGATCCCACTGGTCAATGGGAAACGTACCCTGATAGGCAAGGTTGTGAATCGTGAGCATCGTCCGCGGAGCGCGGGTCCAACGGTCAAACCGACGGCGATGTGAAACGAGCAGTGGCAGCAGGCCTGCCTGCCAGTCGTGCCCATGGATCCACTGAGGCGGGTCGGGCAGATACCGGGCGAGCAAGGCGCCGGCATGCGACAGAAAACAATACCGCTCAGCATTGTCGGGATACTCACCCCGGACGTCCCCGTAGAGCGTCGGGCGATCGAAAAACTCAGGATGCTCGACAAAAAGGAGTCGTAGATTTGCCGATGGCCGGCATTCCCAGAAGCGGCCGCTCTGCCAATGGTCGCGGAGGGGCAGATCGAAGTGCCAGTCGGTTGGCCGGAGGTCGGGGAATTTCGCCGCCAAACCCCTGTAGAGTGGCGACAACACCGTGACCTTTAGTCCGTTGGCTGCTTGGTTCCGACTGAGCGCTCCCACCATCTCGGCGAGTCCCCCGGTCTTCGAGTAGGGGTGAAATTCACTGCTGAGATGAAGAATGTGCACGGTTGCGGATTGAGGTGATGGATCGAATGTTTTGGGGAATGTGCCGGTCGAATCAGGACCAGGCATAGTTAAAACTGATGCTCACCCGCTCGGATCGGACCGGGCTGGACGGGACTTCATGCCGCAGCCAGCTTTCAAACAAGATGAGGCGGCCGGCTTCGGCGGGGTAAGTGACGTGCGGCCGATTGATAGCGCGGGCCGTGGCGATTCGGGGGGGCGCGGCCATGAAGCGGCTCATGCGCGGATCTTCAAATTTTAATCCTGAACAGCCGCGCGGTGTGGCCACGTAATAGGTGCCGCTTACGACAGACAAGGGATGCAGGTGCAGGCTGTGAGCCGTCCGATGCCGCATGATGTTCACCCAACAATCCGTCATCACCAATCCGCGGCCTGCAAGATCCCAGTCGAGGGCGCGGGCGAAGGCGCGGGCGTGCCGATTCAGATGGGATTCGAGCTCGATGAAGGTGCTCGACATCTTGTGGATCTTGTCGAGGGATCCGTACGAAGTGTAGCCGCCCGGGTAGTTGCGCGCCGACCATCGACGGCCCGCATCATCAAAGTCCCGGAGTTGGTGACACTCCTGAAGCAATTCACGATTGAACAATCGGGCTCCGTTTTTTCGCAGACGGTCGCCGTAAATAAACGTCGGAAACCAGGCTTGAAGTCTTTGCACACGGAAGTTGTACGATCATATCCCCGCCCGTTGAAATGAGGAATGGGTGCAATCCGGCAAGGAGGGTAGGGCAAGTCGAGGGGTGTTTGACAATTCGAAGACTTGCCTGTTGCTTGACCTATTTCCGCTGGGCTGGGAAGCCCTGCTCACGGGCGGGCAGGATGCCCGCCGCTACGTGGCGCCAGGCATCCCTGCCTGATTTCTTGTGTTAGCGGCCGCTTGGAAATCGTCGCTTGAGAAAAAAAATTATCTTGCAGTGGTGCTCGAGGCGAATCTCGGAATACTCCGGCCCGTGCGGGATCGTTCTCATCAAATCTCCATTGGCCTCGGCCTCGTTCTGGCCGCTGTTCTCTGGGGCAGCAACAATGTCGGCTTGCGTTATCTTGTGCAGCAATGGCCTCCCGTTTGGACCGGCGCCAGCCGTTTCTTGTGTGCTGGGATGTTGCTGACCGCGGGCCTTCGATTTACAGGATGGCTCGGGCCCACCACCCGACTCTCGAGGGGTGCACAGATTCAGCTCTGGTTTCGCGGAGGCTTTTCCCTGGCGGCCTACATCGCCGTCTGCAATGGGTCCCTCCAATACATTCCCTCCTCCCATTTTGCGCTCCACTTGGCGGCCGCGCCCGTGTGGGTTCTCATTTGGGAGGGGCAATTGGCTCCATCCCGACATTCGTTTCCAAAAATGTCCGCGGCCCTCCTGACATTTTCTGGCGTCCTCCTCCTGCTCTGGCCCGCCATCCGTAACGGGCAGGCTCCTTGGTACGGCGAAGCTTTGGGTGTCTGCGCAGGGTTACTCTGGACCTGGTACACTCGAGAATCCCAGGTGCACGTGCGGGAGATGACGGGCATCGAAGTAACCGCGGCGACCATGTGGAGGGCCGGAGTTTGGCTGTTGCCTCTAGCCGCCTTTGAGCTGTCGGTCCGCCCGATTCACTGGGATCTCCGGCTCCTATTGATCCAGGCCTACTCCATTGTTTTCGGCGGGGCGGCAGCGTTCGTTCTCTGGAACCGCGCTTTGAAACACTGGCCCGCCAGTCGGGTCTTCCTCTTTGGCAACCTGGTCCCCGTCAGCACCATGGTGTGGGCCTTCGTGCTTCTGAATGAGCCGGTCACCCCGAGGCTCGGGTGGGCGTTGCTCCTCATACTTGCCGGCGTCTGGCTTGGTCGCCGTAGTTGACCATGACGCCGGCTCCTCTCTGGGCCGCTCCGCGGTTTTTCTTTCGCGCCCTGGCGCGCCCTGGGGTTGCCCCGAACTCACTGGCAATGATACATGTTCTGTCGTGGACATTGCCAATCTCGACCAGATGCCGGCGTTTGTGACCAAGGATGGCTCGCAGATCCGGGAACTACTCGCGCACCGAAACTGCGCCATCCGCAATCAGAGTCTCGCGGAGGCCCGGCTGCAACCGGGGCAAGCCACCGAGGAACACTACCACGCCCGGACCGAAGAAATCTATTACATCACCCACGGGACGGGTCGCCTGCGGATCGGCCCGGAGACCCGGGATGTCCGCCCGGGCGATGCCATCGCCATTCCGCCCGGCCAGAAGCACAAGCTGTGGAATACGGGTCCCGATGTGTTGCGGCTGCTCTGTTGCTGCGCACCGTGCTACGAACACGCCGATACCTTTATCACCGAGTAGGCTGTGGGCACCTCACATGGGTTCAGTAGACAACACATTCATCTGCTTACGGAGTGTAATCAAAAGTTCAGTCGCAACCTCGCGCAGAAAACGCGCTCGCGCGGGAGCTCTGGAACTCCGCTGATCGGGGCGAAGCTATAGTCGTTATCGAGCACATTGAGCAACCCGACTGAGATTTCGCAGGACTGCCGCGGAAAACGCCACCCCCCTCAAGATCGAGCTGAACCAGAGACGTATCTGTGGGCGCAGGACGGGTCACACCCTGCCAAAGCCAGTGACTACTCGCCGCCGCAAAAAAGCCCTGGGGCAGATTGACTACTATCTGGCAGCGCAGCGAATGCAAGCCTGCCTCGTTGCTGTTGGCAAACGCTGCGGCGGGTTGGCTGGAATTCAAACTCGTTTTGGCATAGGCGTAGGCTGCGCCCAGTGACCAATAATCGCCCAGAAGCTGGTTGACGCTGCCCTGGAGCAACAGCTCCTTGTAGCGGAGGCGTTCCTGAATTTGCGTCCCACCCCCTGAATTGAGAAACGTATTATATTGAAAAACTCCAATCTGTTAATCGACATCGAAATCCGTAACTGTTCCTAAAAAACCAAGGTAGGTTCGGCTGGGCAGCTTCACATCGACCGCCGTGCCACCTAAATCGAGTTGATGGGCACTGATGGATCCAACAATGGATTCCGGAATCACTGTCCGGAATGCCTGGCTAAACCCAGCCAGTTGGACCGGTTCCAGGCGATAGCTTTCATCCAGACTGACGCCGCCCAATAATTGTCCATACATGCCACGAATCGTCAGAGCATTGACGGGGCTCCAGACCAGCGCAGCCTTGGGCAGGAGTCGAGACGTGTGCTCGGTGCCTGCATCCAATAACGGGTTGCGGAAGTTCGCCGGATATCTCAAGTCTTTCCACGCCAGTCCGGCGGTCAGAGCGAGTTGATCCATTAAGTGCCAGGTCTCGTAGGCGTAAAAACTGATTCGCCGGAAATCCTCTAAAATTGCGGCTTTATGAAACACACCCTGGCCGGTTGTATCACCAAAGCGCGGTGATAATCTCGTATCGCCCGTAAGGAGGTCGCGAGTCATAAAGTCGCCATCCTGGATCCGGGTGCCCGCCACGAGGGTGTGTCGATCGAATTGCGCGAGTTGCTGAATCTCTCCCGTCCAAATTTCCAATTGACCTCGGTATTGAATGTCCAACGGGAGATCGCGCATCCCTGCTAACACTCCGTTATTGCGATACAGCAACACCTAGTTCGAGGTCTGTGAATCGGAAAAATGTTGTTCGTTTGCCAACCGGCTAACCGCGGCAAGAGTCTGAAAGCCGAAAGACCAATCATGGCGCCAGAGGCCGTAGGCGATGGGGTGCTGATGTTCGGTAAATCGAAAGGACGGGCGAAGGTTGGTGGGATACTGGTATTGAAAGTTATCACCCGCATCGTAGTCCTCGAATTTAAGTAGGAGAAGAACCGTATCGGCATCGGTTAGCTGCTGCTTCAATTGAGTATACAGTTCGAGACGATCCAAATCTTTGTTAGCCCGAACGCCATTGTTGTGCTGATAGTCGACATCGAGCGCGTAGGCTGTCCGCCCAAATACGCCGGATTGCATTGCCATCTGGCGGTATTGGCCATCGCTGCGCACCTGGCCGGACGACGTGAATCTCAGGACACCTCGCGCAAACAAACGGGAATTCTTCTGCCGAGACAATGACGGCGAGAGAATGCCGGCGTCGACCAGTACCAGCGCGTTCGCGAGTAAAAGTTCATTGAACCAGGCTGTTTCATAGCAAAGATTGAAACGCGTTGGATCGCGAAGCGCATCAAAACTGTCCGCGAGGAATAAATGTGCGGAAGAATTTGTATAATCATAGGCCACAGCGCGAGCGGCCTCACGGAGTGCGACCTCAGGCATGCCCGCCGCTCGTACATTCGCGCCAGACTGGTCACGCTCATTGCGCGGTCCTGGTCGAGTTGGGCGCGTGAACGAAAGAGTTGGAGGTTGTCATTCCTTTCGATGGATCGCTGAAGATTTGTGATCGCCGGATTAATTCGGTTTTTACCGTAGTCGAACCACGCGGAATACAACCAGGGAGTGGGATCCCCGGAATCGAGTGTTTTCGCCTCCGTGATCTGCACCGAGGCATTCGCGTCACGCCTGTTCAGCGCAAGCGCCTTGGCCAGGTAACTGCGGAAGAGAGAACGTTCAGGCTCCAGTGCCACAGGGGTTTCAAGAGCGCTCAAGCCTTCGGTCGGATGCCCTTGGCGGATGCGTCCCAGGCCAAGGCCAAACCATGCATCGGCGAGCGAGGGGTCCCGGGCCAGCGATGCCTGGAATCTCTCGACCGCAGCGGTGGGACGGTTTCCGGTCAGTTCCGCGAACCCTTCAAGCATCCGAGTGAGGGCGTGATCGGGAGCGAGCTGTTTCAGAGAGAGCAGTGATGATTTCGCGGCAATCAAATCGTCTCGTCCCAGTTCCAGCTCGGTGATGCGCGCCCAAGCCGCAATAAACATGGGGGAAAGAGTAACCGCCTGGTAGGCAGCACGCCGGGCCTTCGGCAATTCATGTCGGGACTGATGCCACTACGATTGAGCCATCCAACCGCTCGTCGTCGAGGCGGTGGAAGTTTCTATATGCAGGTCATGACGAATTATAACCATCCGACCATTACTGCCACAGCATCAACTGGTTAGGAGTGGATATAGGAATATCTTGGGATTGGACTTTCTCAAGCAGCTCATTCAGAGGCACTTGCTCAAACGGTGTCACGCTCAAAATCTGGAGAATTTGGGAGGAGCTCATCTCCACACCCAGTTCCTTCCTCAGGATCGCCACCAGCAGATAAACGCAAACCGCGATCCAGATTTTTGTCCTCACTGCGTTCTCGCTCGTGCCAAAGAAGTGTTTGATACGGAGGTTCTGCTTAATCCATTTAAAGAACAGTTGCACACGGCATCGCAACTTGTAGATGGCAGCGATCTTCAAGGCCGGTAGCACAAAGTTGTTCATCAAGAATACCAACACTTTCCCGTCCTCTGGGTCCCGGTAGGCCACCCGACGTATTCGCTCCGAATAGTTCTTGATGCTTGCTGCTGTAACGAGCAACACGACATGGTCGCTGCGTACACCGGTAGATTTGTCTACGGGCACCGATTCCTGCCGGCTGAACAGAACCCCAGCCTTGGTCCGCGTCATGAAGAATGCGCCCGCCTCCGCCAGAACACGGAGGCGAGCGAAGTCTAGGTAGACACGATCCATGACATACCACGCACCGGGATCGAGGACCAACTCATCCAACGCCCTCACATCGGCCATTTTCGCTTCGGAAATCGTGATCATCGTCGGCACCGAGCCCGGATATCAATGAGAGTGTGGAGCTTGATGGCACCCTTGCTGGTGCGGAACTTTGCCCAGGGAAAGAGGCTCAAACAGAGTTGAACAGTTGTGCAGTCGAATGCATAAATGGTCTCGGCAATCTCCGCGTCAAGTGGGTCACCAGAATAGAGCCGTCGGGCTCTACGGATCAGCGACTGTGCAAGGTCGGCATAGATTCTCCAGTCTCGGTTGAGATTAGTGTCGGCAAGAGTGCTATGCGCGACCGAAGATCGGAAGCCTAAGTGGTAAAGTTGATCGGGCCTTGCGCGGAGACAGGTCTTTAGGTCCGCGAGGCTCTGCATATAGGTGATTTGCGCGAACGCCATTGCGAGGAATTGATTCCAACAGGAGAAGGCGGAGATCTTATAGTTTTTGGAATAACGATCAACGCAGCGATGAAATAATTCCGGATGGACGCGATCCATGAATTGCGAAAAGACAGATCTGTTTAGCGGCATGCCGAGAGATTGGCATGCCCGTTGCTTACGGGAATTCAGTTTTTTAACTCGGAATCGCTCACACCCACATGTCGGCGCAACTTACCTGAAATAAATCACATCCAACAGCTCCCTGGCTCCGTGATTGGATGGTTATGCGTTTAGGTAGATGTCAACCCCAGCCTGCTGGACTATCGTGCTGTTAAGCACCGTCAGTGTCATGTCCCGGCCAAAATGATTTATCCCGCCCGTCCCATTGTTTCTCACCAGACAGTGGTCCAGCACCAGGTTCATTCCCGTGCCGTTGTAAAGATCCAGCGGCGCATTCACCCCCAAACCTTTGTTCTCCAGACATTCAACTTGTACCAGACGGTGACTCCCGTCGTGCTGCTGAAGGTAAAGGCCGTCCCTGCCTCCCGTCAGGGATCATCTTCCGCCGCTGTGCAATAGACGGCATCCGTTTTCAGCGCATCATTGACATAGTATATTTTTGTGGCACAGAGAGGCTGCCATGCGATTGCGATAAGAATTTAAAAATGAAACACCCAACCGCTCAGAAGCGTTGGAAAAGATGTGATCTGGATAACTCGGGTGCGAACGCCACGCTTGGTTGCCGGACTCCTGACGCAGCGATGGTGCATGGAATTAGGGCTGCTGACTCTCCATCACGGGTAAGTGCCAGTTTTCAGGGAAACCGTGGTATTCTCGGACATCCATAAAACATCCTTGAGGGAGTCGCCCGCCGGGCCCAACGGAAGTGGCAATACGGGAGTGCCATTTCTAACGGGCACCTTGATGCGTGAACCGAGCCAGCGGTGGATTTCGGAGTGGCCGTCCGCGAATGAGAAACCGCAAGCTCCGTTGTGATACGAGGCGGGGACATCAATAATCTGAGCGTTCTTGTCATCGGGCTTGGCCATTTGAACAGCAAACGCCGGGTCATTAATGCTGTCGGGATGCTCGTCCAGCAGCACCCATGTTTTCACGGGGTTCACGATATCGGTCAATTTGCCAAACACTCGCCAGGCAGACGCCGGCAGCCAGCTGCCATCGTCGAATACCTGGCTCATCGAGTTGCTGCGGACTCGCTGCACCTTCAGGCCGACGTTATTCTTCACTGTGACACGGTCCGCAGGGCATTTCCAGACGGCAAAACTCTTTCCGAGGTAGGGCATCATCGGACTCTTGGCGATGTCGACCTTGGGGTCCCAATTGGCGGGGAGGCTACTGTAGTCCACCCACCCAGTCACCCAGACGGTGCGTTTCGGGGCCTGGATATCCCGGGCCAGGAGCAGGATATCGCTCGCATCATCGGAGTACAGCCGCCAGCCCAACATCATTTGTCGCAGGTTGTTCAAGCACCCGATGCCCTGGGCCTTGGCCTTGGCTTTTCCCAATGCGGGCAACAGCATGCCAGCCAGGATCGCGATGATCGCGATCACGACCAGCAGTTCGATCAAGGTAAATGCCCGCCGTCCGATGACTGCGAGCCGTGGCGCGGAAATGTTTGGAGAGACTTTCATAAAGGTCGAATGGAGGATGAAGTGCGTTTACGAGTCCGCAATGAACGGAGCGCGGCTTTCGAGGAAGTTATTTCTGTTCACACTATTTTCGATCGTTCAAAGCGTCAATCACGATCTTTCGACAATGTCCTTCACGACTTTCCCATGCACGTCCGTCAGCCGGTACTGGCGGCCCTGAAAGCGGTAGGTCAGGCGCTCATGGTCAAAACCGAGGCAATGTAGAATCGTGGCCTGCAAGTCGTGAATATGAACGGGGCTCTCTGCGATATTGAACGAAAAGTCATCCGTCCGGCCGTAGGTGAGTCCGGGTTTCACGCCGCCACCCGCGAGCCAGATGGAAAAGGCACGGCCATGATGATCGCGGCCGTAATTATCCTGCGTGAGGGTGCCTTGGCTGTAAACCGTGCGTCCGAATTCGCCGCCCCAGATGACCAGGGTATCGTCGAGCAGGCCGCGCTGCTTCAGGTCGGAAACGAGTGCGGCGGAAGCCTGGTCCACATCCCGAGAGAGAACTCCGATTCGTTCGGGCAGGTTGCCATGATGATCCCAACCACGATGGTACAATTGGACAAAGCGAACGCCGCGTTCCGCCAGTCGTCGCGCGAGCAGACAATTCGCCGCATAGCTGCCGGGTTGTCGCGCGGACTCGCCATATAGCGTGTAAGTGGATTCGGGTTCGCCCGAAACGTTCATCAAATCTGGCATTGAAGTTTGCATCCGGTAAGCCATTTCGTATTGGGTGATGCGTGTGGCGATTTCGGGATCGTGCGCCTTCTGGAGCTCGGCCGTGTTGAGTGTCGCCAGCGTATCGAGCCATTGCCGACGGCCCGCCCGGTCCAATCCGACGGGGTCGTTCAGGTATAGCACCGATTCGCTTCCATTGCGCAATTTGATACCCTGATGCCGGCTCGGAAGAAAGCCACTGCCCCACAACCGTGACAACAGTCCCTGATCACCGGTGCCGGTGGCCGGCACGGAAATCAGCACGACGAACGACGGTAGATTTTCGCTCTCTGATCCGAGGCCGTAATCCACCCACGAGCCCAGGCACGGTCGGCCTGGTTGCTGACTGCCCGTCTGGATGAAGGTGATCGCGGGATCGTGATTGATTGCCTCGGTGTTCATGGAGTTGATCACGCAAAGCTCGTCCGCGATTTTCTGGGTATGCGGTAGCAGATCGCCGATCCACCGGCCGTTTTGTCCGCACTGGCTGAACGTGTGTTTGCTCGGGGCGACCGGCAATCGCGCTTGGCCCGTGACCATGCCAGTGATGCGCTGGCCCATTCGAATCGAATCCGGCAAATCCTGGTCGAAGTGCACCCGCAAACCTGGCTTGTAGTCGAGCAGTTCCAGTTGCGACGGGCCGCCCGATTGAAATAGAAAGATCACCCGCTTTGCCCGCGGTTTGAAATGGGGTGTCAAAATTGAACTGCCGGGTGCGCCCCCCGCGTGAACGGCATCGCCGAGCAACTGCCCAAAGGCGAGCGCGCCGAGACCGAGCGTGGAACGCGCCAGAAAATGTCGCCGATTAAACAGGACCGGAGTGGTCATCGCTCAGTTGCGGGTGATTGTTTCGTCGAGGTTGAGGATCAGGCTCGCGACGTTGGCGTACGCGGCCAGCTCTGCGGGATTCAATGGCGCATCCGACTTCGAAGCCCCGACGGAAAGAAATGCCTTCGCCGCTTCCGGATCAGTGCGGTAATACGCCAGCCGTTGTTCCACGAGCGTGGCCAGGGCGATCCGTTCTGTCGGGTTCGGAAGGCGCGCTGTGGCTAGTTCGAACGCGAAGTCCAGGCGCCGCTCGATTTCCGCGCCACCTTCGGTCAACATCCGTTCGGCAAGTTTTCGTGCGGCTTCGAGTTGAATGGTGTCGTTCATCAAGGCCAGTGCATGCAATGGGGTGTTGGTCTTTAATCGGCGCGCCACGCATACTTCGCGGTCCGGAGCGTCGAATGTTGCCAATGTGGGTTGCGGTACGGTGCGTTTCCAAAACGTGTAGAGGCTGCGCCGGTATAGGTCGGCGCCTTGCGATTCAACATAGCTCGTGCCGGGATAATCCGCGGCGACGATGATGCCCTTGTAAAGATTGGCCGGTTGATACGGAAACACGGGGGGCCCGCCGATAGGATCCTGCAGGAGTCCGCTAAGCGCCAACGCCTGATCGCGCAACATCTCGGCGGTGAGCCGCTGGCGAGGTCCGTGCGCGAGCAGGCGATTTTCCGGGTCGCGCTCGTTCAGTTCTGCGGTGGAGTGTGAGTTCTGCCGATAGGTCGCCGAGGTGACCAGGAGCTTCATCAGTTTTTTTACGTCCCAGCCGCCCTCGATGAATTCCCGCGCAAGCCAGTCGAGCAACTCGGGATGGCTCGGCCAGTCCGCCTGAGATCCGAGGTCCTCGGCCGACTTTACGATGCCGGTCCCGAACACGCTTTGCCAAAAGCGGTTCACGACCACACGCGCCGTCAGCGGATGACGGGGATCCGTCAACCACTGCGCGAGCCCGAGTCGGTTGTGCGGCGAGGACTCGCGGAACGGCAGCAAGAATTCCGGCACGCCGGGTGTGACCGGCTCGCGGGGTTGGTCGTATTGGCCGCGAAAGAGTACAAAGGTCGCGCGGGGCTTCGCCAATTCGCGCATCACCATCGTCGTGGGGGCCTCACGTTCCAAACGGATCCAAGCGGCGTGCGCCCTTTTAAGAGAGTTCGCGGCCCGGGCAAACTCAGAGTTTTGCTTCGCAAGCCAGCTCTGGCGCAGGAGATCCGTCTGATCCGTCCGGCGATCCACCGCCGGGGTTCGGGCGGCAAAGCCTAGGGCCTCGTTGTGCGACCACTCGGCGAGCGAGTTGGTTGGAATCCCATGGGCGACTAATTGTATCCCGGCCAGCGTGCCGGCGAAACGGCTCACGTCTTTCTCGCCAGAGGCACCCAGCAGCGCTTCACCGGAGATCCCCTGGCTGCCGGTCAAGTCATCGTGGAGCACAACAAATTCGCATTCGCGGCCATCGAGAAACACACGCACACCCTTGGCCTTGGTCGAACCGTCGCTGGTCACCAACAGATGCCGCCACTCCCGTGGCGAAATTTGTTCGCGCGTTGCGATGTCGATGGAATAGGCGGGCCAGTGTTGCGACACCCGCACTTCCACCGCGCCGGATTCCGTAAGGCGCACCTCCACGCCCTGGCCGTAGCTCCCAGAGGAGGCCGGTGCGCTGAAGTTCATCGTTGAAAACAAAGGACCTATCGTCTCGCGGTCGTGACGCACCCACGCGGCGAAAGCCCAACCCTTGCCAGTAGTGGCATTCGGCAGCCCATCCGTCTTGAGTTGTGTCGCGCCCTCCAGATAAATTCCCGTGATTGCGTTGGGCCCGGGAGCGGTCGTGAGAGGACCTTTGACCTGAAAAGGTTTGCCACCTGCGAGATTCGAAATCACCCCAGAGGGCGACTTCCACGACGTCAGGTCGAGTGCAATGACTTTGTTCGTTGCGGCGAATGGTTCTTGCACGGGTGAGTCGGAAGCGAGTTCCTCAAGATTCACCCCATTCCAATCTTGAGCGGCCAGAAGCCGCTTCAGGGTCGCCTGTGCCGTTTCCATCTGGCGGCGGTGTTGTGCCATGAGTTCCTGTTGGGCTGTGGTCGGGGAGGGGACAGTGGGCGACGCATTCGCCACGCGACCGTCTTCACCCGATTCATCGACGTTGTTGAAGAAGGCGAACAGGCGGTAAAAATCCTTTTGTGTGACGGGATCAAACTTGTGATCGTGACATCGTCCACAGCCGACTGTCAGGCCCATCCACGCGAGCGACGTGGCTTGCATACGGTCTACGACGTACTCGACACGGTATTCCTCATCAATGATGCCGCCTTCAGAATTGATCCCGTGGTTGCGATTGAAGCCGGTGGCGATGAGTTGATTGATGGAGGGTTTCTCCAGCAGATCGCCCGCGAGTTGCTCGGTGATGAATCGGTCGTAAGGCAGATTGCGGTTGAACGCGTCGATCACCCAGTCACGCCATCGCCACATTGATCGAAGCGAATCGTTGTTGAATCCGTGCGTGTCCGCGTACCGGGCCACATCCATCCAATCGGAAGCCATGCGCTCTCCGAAGCTCGGGCTGGCGAGCAGTTCATCCGCCGCTGCGGTGAGGGGGTCTTGCGCGCGAGACCAGGCCTTCATTTGCGCGGGCGTCGGCGGCAGACCGGTGAGGTCCAAGCTGACGCGTCGCTGCAATTTCTGGGTCGCGGCCTCGGGCGATGGGGAAAGCGATTCGGCCTCGAGACGGGCGAGAATAAATGAATCAATTGGATTGCGGGGCCAGCGGAGTTGTTTCACAGCCGGTAGCGCAGGTCGCATGGGCGGCGTGAACGCCCAATGTCTCTCGTATGTCGCACCCTCCTGGATCCACGCGCGGAGGATTTCCTTTTGGGGCGCGCTGAGATGGCGGTTTGATTCTGGAGGCGGCATTTTTTCTTCCGGGTCAGTGGAGAAGAGGCGCCTGATGAGTTCGCTTTCATTCGGTTTGCCGGGAACGAAGGCCTTTTTCTCGAGAGCCGCCTCGCGAACGTCCAGTCGTAGTTTGGACTTTCGCTTGTTTATGTCGGCTCCGTGACAGGGGAAGCAAGTTTCCGAGAGGATGGGCCGGACGTCGCGATTGAATTGGACGTGAGCGGGCATGGCCGGGGACTGTGCGCCCGCCTTCATCGCCAAAGCCGGCAAAACGCAACCGAGGAAACAAAGATATTGAACGAACAGAATCTTCATCCTCGAGTTGAATTCACGACCTCCACCCGATCCGGCCCTATGTCCGCAAGCCAGAGATCGCCGGTTAGATGATCCACGCTAAAGCGCCACGGTTCTCGGAAACCGGAGGCCCAGATCTCCGGTCTCGCGTCTGCCCGTCCGTGGAACGGATTAGCAGCCCAGGCACTGGCAGGCGTGAGAGAGAAAACCATCTCGTTTTTGGTGGAGGTCTTCAAGCGGTGCTCCAGAGCCTGGATTACTACCGGTTGGGGTCAAGTCTTCAACCTGGAAACCGCAATTCGAGCCTCGGACGAACACGGTTGAGCGCTGGTTCCCGGCACGTCAAAGTAACGTCTTTACCCCGTCGGCACCTTAGCTTCATAGGTCAATTCTCTAAAGATTAGTGGGAATGCTTTCGTTCGGCATTCGACCTGTCACGGCATGTAGGAGTTTCGCCTTGCTGGCCTCCCCTCGATGGAACTCGTGGAACACTCTGCCTTTCGAAAGCACGAACACACGATCGGCCAAGCCCAGAATCTCGTCGGCCTCGCTGGAGGTAATGAGGAGTGTCATGCCCTGGGCCGCGAGTTGGTGGCAGAGCGCATAAATTTCGGATTTCGCGCCGATATCGACCCCGCGTGTCGGATCGTTGAGAATCAGGATTGCGGGACCTGTCGCCAGCCACTTTGCCAAAAGCACTTTCTGTTGGTTGCCGCCGCTGAGGTGGGCGACTGTCTTCTCCTGGCTGTCGGTGGCGATGCCAAGCCGTTTGACGTATTGATCGGTCGTGGTGTGAACCTGTTGCCTGTCGATCAGGCCCAGGCGACCCAGCAGCTTGTCCAACACCAGCAAGGTCGTATTGCGCGCGATCGACCTGTCCATCATCAAACCCTGCTCGCGGCGGCTCTCTGGTATCAGAGCCCAGCCGGAGCGCATCGCGGCGAGAGGCGTTGTCGGTCGCTGAAGTTTATCACGGAATACAATTTGGCCGCTCGTCATCGGGTCGAGGCCAAAAAGCACCCGAAACAATTCATCAATACCGGCCCCTTCCAGTCCGGCGAACCCGACGATTTCGCCGGCTCGAGCGGTGAAGCTGATGGGGCCGAGACCCGGGTCGCGGCATAGTTGGCGCACCTGAAGCACCACCGGACCCGGCGCGGAGTCTTTCGGCCTCTGTGGAAACGAATCGCCCAAGGGCCTTCCGATCATGGCCGCGATGATCTGCGGAACGGTGGTCTCGTTCGTTGCATAGGTGCCCTGATAACGACCGTCGCGCAAGACCGTGATGGAGTCGGCGATGGCGAACACTTCTTCCAATCGATGCGAAACGTAAACAATTGTGATCCCCCGCGCCCGCAGTCGGCGGATGATGTCGAACAGCCGTTGCGATTCAGATTCGTTCAAGGCCGAGTTGGGTTCGTCGAGGATGACGATCCGCGACTGCTGTTCGAGCGTGCGGGCGATTTCAACCTGTTGTTTTTCGCCGATGGTAAGCGGGCCGACGAGCGCGTCAGGCGAAAGAGGCACGTCCAACTCGGCGAGCACGCGGCGGGAAGCCTCGTTCATGGCCAAGCGGTCCACTCCACCCCATCGATTGGTTATTTCGCGGTTGGCGAAAATGTTAGAGGCGACGGTGCGATGCGGAAACAGATTAAGCTCTTGAAAAACGATGCTGATTCCATGACGCCGTGCTTCGCGAGGATCAACGAGTCGCACGTTCTGCGTCGCTATTCTGATTTCTCCGCCGTCGGGTTCGTGGACGCCCGCGAGCAGCTTCATCAGCGTGGATTTTCCCGCCCCGTTTTCACCCACCACGGCGTGGATCTCGCCGCGGCAAATAGCAAAGCTCACGTCGTCAAGCGCCGTCACACCGCCAAAGCGCTTCGAAAGGCGATTGAGTTGGATGAACGGGTGGGCGAGCATTGTTCGTGGGCCTTCGCGGTCTGTCCATCACTTGGTTTTCGGGAGTGGTTTGGCCACCGCGTTTAGGTCAGTGAAATGTTTTCCCACATAGTCGGCGTACCAATGGGTTTGCTGTTTTTCGTCGGTCTCACGCCCATAGATCGCGTCCACATTGACACGAGTTATGACCTCGGTGCCAATATCGACCCACCCTTGGGGGAGCGGTTGTTTACTGCGCAAGTGCCGAGCGAGGGCCAGGACGGGCAGGTAGCCCTGCAAGTAGGGATGCTGGCCGACGACTACCTGGACGATGTCGGCTTTAACGGCGTCGAGGGTCTCGCGGCCCAGGTCGTAGCCCGCGATAAGCCATTGACCTTTCGATCGCACTTTTAGTTTGGCCAGGTTTGGCAAGTCCATGGAACACAGTCCGACGATCGCCACACTGTTGGGATTGGCTGCGGCCAGGTTTTCCCACGCGCCATAGTTGGCCGTGTTCTCGGTATTGACGTCGACGGGTACGGTGATTTGGTACTTCGTGTCGGCCATGCCTTTTTTGAAGCCCTGATAACGATCGACCAAAACGCCAACGCCCGGGGCACACATGCCCACGACGATCCGCCCTTCGAGCTTGTTCTGGGCGGAGAGAAACTTGCGCAACTCTGTGGCCAGGATCACGCCACTCCCATATTCATCTTGTCCGAACCACGCTGTGGCGGTCGATCCAGGACTGGTGACGTTGGCGGTTAGTACCGGGATGCCGGCCTCGGTCGCCTGGCGAATTGGGGTGACCCACACTTCGCCGGGCATTGGCACCACCACCAACCCCTGGACGTGTTTTTGGGTTAGGCCTTCGAACATGGCGATGGCGTCGCTGGTGGCCGAAAAACCAGCCGGCCCGACCACATCGACGGATACGCTCTCAGCGCGCGCGGCGTCCTCCGCGCCTTGTTTGATGATCTGTGTAAAATCATTCAAACCATGCAACACATAACCGAGTTTAGGTTTGCCAGGAATGTTTGCGGAGTCGTCACCAGACGGTTGTTTGTTGCAACCGACAACGAGCGACACGGCGAGGAGGAGAATAAATCGTCTTTCCCTACTTGCCCTGATTGGAGCCTGTGAATCTGTACGTTTCATCATAAATGTACCTATTTTCTTTTCACCAAGCCGCCGATGGCTACGGCGGCAATAATGACGGCGCCTGTGACAACGGTGCTCCAGTACGCGGAAAATTCCAACAGCACCAAGCCGTTGCGGATCACTGCAATGAGCAGCGCGCCCAGGATTCCGCCAAGCACCGAACCGCTGCCACCAGTGAGGGCCGTGCCGCCGATGATCGCCGAGGCGATCACGTAGAGCTCATAGCCATGCCCTGTCGTCGGGCTGCCCGACTGGAGAAACGCCAATTCCATCACTCCAGCGATGCTCGCCACTAAACCCATGATTGTCATGGCCGCGATGCGATAGCGGTCGAGAGGGATGCCCGAAAAGCGCGCAGCCTGGGCATTGCTACCGATCGCCTGCGCACGCCAACCGAACGCTGTGTGGCCCAGTATTACATGTCCCACCAAACCCACCGCAAGCATGGCCCACACACTCGTTGGAACGCCCAGTAATTTGCCGCTGCCGAGGTCGAATAAAAGGTTATGTTTTTGAAAGTTACCAATCGGTGTCGCCTTGGACAATACGAGCGCGAAGCCGCGGAAGACACTCATGGTGCCCAGCGTAACGATAATAGTCGGAATTCGCAGTAGCACACCGAGCAGGCCGTTGGCGAGGCCGCACAGCGAGCCGGTCACCAAACCGACGACGACGGCGAGCGGCGTCGGCATTCCTTCGCGCAACGCGACAGCCGTGACGATATTGACCAGGGTGAGGATGGCTCCGACCGACAGGTCTATCTCGCCCATGGACAAAAGAAGCACCATCCCAACCGCCATGATACCGTAACTCGACGCTTGTCGGGCCACCTGTAGCAGGTTCGTAGGTTGTACGAATCGGTCGCCCGCAGCCACCCACAAGAGGCCGCACACGCTCAACAACGCCACGATCACGCCGATTTCATCGACTGCCCGCAGACGGCGCCAGGCACTGCTGGGGTTCCTGGGCTTTCGGTCGCGGTCGTGCATTGTGCGCTGGCAATTATCGCCAGGGTTGAGCGCCAGCATCGTCGCCCCAACTCGGGATCGGCGACTGCAGACCGCCTTCGATCCAAAGAAACTTGCCGTTGGTGACGGCCGCCTCCTCGCTCAGCAAGCGGAGCACGAGGTTCGCCGCCTTCTGGGGTTCGTCGCCGCCGGTTTGTTCCACCCAGCGCACCCAATTCCTATAACCCTCCGCTTCAGATCCCATCCGTTCGGATTCAGCGCGAATGGTCGCCCACATCTCGGTTTTCACATCGCCCGGGTGAAGAACATTGGCGGTGACGCCCGTTCCCTCCAACTCGGCAGCGAGGTGTCGTGTGAACTGATTGAGAGCAACTTTACTCGTCGCGTATGCGCTGTTAAGGGGGCCGGGTGGGTGGAGGGCGGCGGCTGACGTGAAGTTGATGATCCGGCCCCATCGATTTTGAATCATTCCGCCGACAAACGCGCGGCAGGTAAAATAGGGGCCGAATAAATTGACGGCGAAGGTGTCGGTCCAACGTTGCGAGTCGCTGTCTTTGATGAGTTGGATCGGGCCGAAAACTCCGGCAGCATTTACCAAAATCGAGACAACCCCAAAACGTTGTTCGACTTCTTTCTTAAGTTTCTCCACGGTCTCAGGCCGACTTACATCGGCTGGCATGGCCTGCGCCACGCCCCCGGCTTGCCGGATCGTCTGCTCGATCTGGCGCAATTGTTCTACATCGCGGGAAACCGCAACGACCGTAACTCCATGCGCCGCCAAATAAAGCGCTGTCTGTCGGCCCAGTCCTCGCCCTGCGCCGGTGACCACGGCGAGTTTGCCTTTTAACGAAGGGTTCACGTTGCCTTTGGACGAGCGTTTTTCTTCGGCTTGCCCACCGCGGTCTGCAAATGAAAGATCTCGCGCAACGGACCTGCATCGACTTTGCCATCCGGACGAAACTGCATAAGCGGTTTCATGCATTTGGCCCACGCGTCATGGATCTTGGAATTCCACAACTTATCCCACGCCTTTTTGTCGTAGATTTCGGAGTATAGGAACAACTGCAAGTTGTTTTCGAAGGTGGTGATTTGGGCGATTCCACAGGATTCAATTTCCCGGACGAGCTCCGGCCATATGTTGTCGTGAAAATATTTATACTTGTCGAACGCGTTTGGTTTCAATCGCAGGGTAAATGCCCGGCGAATCACAGGGAGCTTCTTCTTTACCGCAGCTCGTTTCACATGAATCCTTTGGCTTGGTTTTCAGCGGAGTACTGCGCTCCTCTTCCCGCCGGGAAGCAGGTCGATGACATAAATCTGGTTCACCGTCTTGAAGTGCGCGTGATCGGTGAATTCCCAGACGACATGTTTATCCCGTGTTACTTCAAAGGCCTGGGGTTGTTTGCCCATAAAGTCGCCCGGGAGATAGTTGCAGACGAGCGTGTTCCCGTTTGCCAAACGCTGGCAGCCGGCGGGCAGTCGCAAAGGATTTCCCGGCACCTCGGTTTCGCCGAGCTGCCAGACGATTTTCAGATCCGCATCCAGTTCGATGACCTTGCCGGCGGTTCCGAGTGTGACGAGCAAATGTCCATCGGGCAGCTTAATCGCCGCATGCGGAAATCCATCCACCGGAATCTCACGGAGCAGCGCACCGGCGTCTGAGAGTTCCACGATCTTTTTCTCGTCCATAAGACAAACCCAATAATGGCCATCGGCCGTTTTTCGCGTGCCACGAAACTGGTGGCCCATGTTCTTGGCTTGCGAAGCCACTTTGATTTCTTTCGCCACCTGGCCGTCACGCCCGGCCTCGATCAACCTGCTTAGGCCGCATTCCGCCACCAACACTCGGCCGTCGGGCAAAGGCTGGCAGGAATGGCACTGCGCCTGGCCGGGGGCTTTGTATTCCCAGACCACCTGCTTGTCGCGGGACACCTCTTTGGCGCCATTACTATAACAAAAGAGTACGTTACCGTTGGGCATCATCCAGCAGTCCTGCGGCGTTTTTGTGGCAAACTCCCATTCGATCGAACCGTCCACCGCGATGATGGCGACTTTATTCCCCTGGTAGTCGCAGCAGAGAAAACGATGACGTGGGGAGGTTGCAGCGCGACCCTCCAGGTGAAGGCCCATCACGGCAAGGCTGAGAGCCGAAACCGTTTGTAGCGCAAAATTTCGGCGAGAGCGGAGTGCTGAGGGAATCATAGGAAATGGTTGAAGACCGTTTGGTTTAGAGAAAGGAGTTCGTGGCTGTCTTGCAGCAGACGCCAGATTGGTTCAAGCTTTTTCCAAGTGGCAAAACGTCTCAATGCGATATCAGGAGTCCGGAGGCGAAGTAAGGATCGAGAGAATGTCGAATATACGAACCAATGGTTTCAGGAACGCGGATTGTTCACGCTGTTAAGAAGCGATCCGTGGGCGGAGCAACCCTGAAGCCCACCGACTGGAAAGCTGGATGCGGGAAATCCGCCCTTCCAGTTTGGAGGGAGAATCCACCGAACTTAACAGTGCGCGCCGTGATGCCATGAACCGTTGCAGGAAAAAGGATTGCGCGGACTTTCGTCCGCGACTACGGGGCGACGGTTCGTGGTGAGGGGTCACTTCGGTTCGACGAAGTCAGGAATCGGTGGGAAGCGTGATTCTCGAATACCCGCTGCCCCCTTTCTCTCTCAGTCCCATTTGCGGTTCCATGAAACGGGTGGCGCCCGGGTGTTCCCACTCGGCTGCCGCAAGGTACCCCCCGTCGATGACGAGTGACGTGCCCGTGACGCCGGCGGAGTCTTCGCAGGAAAAGTAAAGCGCGGCCTTGGCGATATCGTTCGGCGTCAGGGGTACGCCCATTGGCACCCGGCGCAGCCGGCTCTTCAGCGTGGCTTCTGGATCGGGGGTCATGTTTAGGTGCTCGCGGAGCATCGGCGTGTCGGTGATCCCGGGGCAGACGCAGTTGCAGCGCAGACCGTCGGCGGCGTAGTCGAGTGCAATCGACTTGCTCAACATCAGAACGGCACCCTTCGACGCAATATAAGCGGGCGTGGAGCTCTGGCTGATGAAGCTGCCGATCGAGCCGATATTTACCACGTAACTGCGCGGGTTTTTCTTGAGGTGCGCGATGGCGTGCTTGATCGAAAGGAAGATCGACTTGACGTTGATATCCATTAGCCGATCCCAATCCGCCACCTCCAATTCGTGAAGGAGTTTAACCTGCACGATTCCAGCGCAGTTCACGAGGGACTGCAGACCGCCAAACTCGACGACCGTTTGCGCGATTGAGAATCGCACAGAGGCCTCGTGCCGGACGTCACACTCGATGAAGACCGCCCGGCCTCCCTCGGAGCGAATCTCCTCGGCGATGGCCAGGCCTTTGGCCGCTTGCACATCGATCAATGCAACGCTGGCTCCCTCTCGGGCGAATAGCCGCGCAACGCCCTCGCCCATGCCCGAAGCGGCGCCGCTGATCCAAACGGTTTGGTGTTGCAATCGTGTGCCCATAGGGGTCAGTGCGAGCTGGAATACCGTTTCCACTTTTCCTGAAATGCCGGTTGACCGAATACTTCCGGGTTCAGAACCCCATTCGGTTTCTTACCGAGCGAAAGATCCACCATCACCTGGCATCCAGCCCGCCCTATGTCGCGGAACAACTCGTCCGTCCACGAAATGCTGTGCGGTGCGAGCAGCACATTCTCCAATTCACCGAAACGATGCGGTGCGGTGACCGGTTCTTGCGCAAAACAATCCAAAGCAGCGCCCCCGATACGGTGGTTCTTGAGTGCGTCGTAGAGTGCGTCCTCATCCACGATGCCGCCACGCGCCGTGTTCAGCAGATAGGCATCCGATTTCATCAGCGCCAATTCCCGGACCCCGATGAGGCCGCGCGTTCGTTCAGTCAATGGACAATGGATGGAAACAAAGTCGGCTTGCCGAAGTAATTCCTCCAGAGTTACCAACCGCACGCCGAGCGTCGCCGCCATCGCTTCGTCAACAAACGGGTCAAATGCGATCGGCGGCTTCATTTCGAAGCCGCGCAGCAGTGCGATCGTCTTGCGCGCAATGCCACCGAGGCCAATCACGCCGAGGGTGCGGTCGCGCAATTCGCGGCCCATGTGTTTTGACCGTTCGTCCCACTGGCCGGTGCGCACGAGTCCGTCCTTGATGCGCACATGGTGACTGAGCGCAATCATCCAGCCGATGGTCGCCTCGGCCACCGGACGGTCGACCGCGCCCGACGTTATGGTCACGAGCACAGCAGCGGCGGTGCAGGCTTTTACGTCCACAGCGTCATAACCAACGCCGAACCGTGCCATCACGAGAAGATTATCGGCTTTCGACACGCTTTGGCAGGTGACCGCCGGCGTTAGCACAATCACCCCTTGAGCATCGTCAATCTGGTCAGCGCCGATTTCTTTGCGATGCTCTTGGAAAACGTGTTGCTGGATGTGCGGGTGACCTGCGAGGACCGACAGTCCGATGTCACGATATTTTTGCACGCCGGCGCTGTCGCAAAAGTCGGCGGTCCACGTGGCGATGAATGGTCGCGCGCTCATGTTCTGCTTTCCCTTTCTTTCCGAGGATTACCTTCAGTCGGTGGGCTTTTTCCACGCTCATTCATGTCTTCCGGGCGATCCGGACGCAGTGATTCCGGCGGTCGAGGCAGGGGAGTCATCGGAAGCGCCGTTTTCTCCGGCACAAACTCCGGCAATATATTTCGGTCCTGTCCCACGACACCGAGCGCCGTATGAAGGCTGCGCAGAAGCAATCCGGTGTCCGAGCCGACGCCCAACATGCGGAAGCCTTGCTGACGACGTTCGATCAAGTTTTCCAGACTCGTTGAGATGACTCCGCAGTGTTTACCTTGGGCGCGAAGCGTTTTCATGATGGCTTGCAATTCCGCGGCAACTCCCGGGCCTTCCCATTGTCCCCGGTATCCCGCAGTCGAGGAGTAGTCCGCGGGGCCGAAGAAAAAAAGTTCCACACCACGGACCTGGCAGAGTTGGTGGACTTGGCGACCGGCGGTCACGGTCTCGATAATGGGCACGATCAAGACATTCTCATTGGCTTCTGCGGTGTGCTGGAGAAGGCATTGTCCCCAAGCCGTCGCGCGTTCCGCCCCAATGCCGCGAAGACCTTGCGGCGGATACCGGGCGAACGCCACTGCCTGCTTGAGTTGTTCGGCGGTCTCGATCCATGGAATCACCACGCCGTCTGCGCCAATGTCGAGGGCACGCTTAATAAGGGCCGCGTTCAATTCGGCGACGCGCACCAGGACAACGGTTTCGCTGCGGACGGCAGCTCGGATGTGTTCGAGGATTTCCTTCCAGTCCAGGTGACCGTGTTCGGCATCGATGACAATCCAGTCGAGGCCGAGCGCGACGGCCATTTCCGAAATGCTGGCCGACTCCAATGTGATCCAAAGGCCGAAGATCGGTTCGTCGGCGGCGAGTTTTTCCCGGAGTCTTCTTAGGGCGGCTGTTTTCATTTGGCAGGAGTGAGGGCAGGGGTTGGAATCGTGCTTTCCCCGCAATGGGGGGAGTTCTGGAAAGTCCTGTTGCGGCGGTTTGGAGTGACGTACCGGATGATCGGAATTGGAACGTCGCTAACGATAAAACTCGACGAACACAGGCCCCACAGACACACGCTCGGCTTGCCCATGACCTCAGACCAACGGCCGCGCGACTGTTTGGTTGCGGAGATAGTCCGAGAGTGTTTCAGGTCCCAAGACGCCGCCGCCGCAGCCGCTGAGGTTGCAACCGCCATACGGAAGGCCGTGCGCGAAAAGGTTGTGGGCGTTGATCCAACTGTTTCCCGCAACCAGTTTCTCCGCCACCCGGTTGGCGCGGTCGAGGTTATTGCTCCAAACACTATTGGCCAGGCCGTACGCCGAACTGTTGACGAGTTCGACCACCTTGTCCTCGTCGTTGAACGTCATCAGGTACGCCACCGGCCCGAAAATTTCTTCGCGCGCGCAGACGTTGCCGGAGTCGCCGGTCAGCAGCGCCGGTCTCACGTAATAGCCGCCCTCGTGGCCTTTTACTTCCGCGCGTCCGCCTTCAAGAAGAATTTTCGCGCCTGCTTTCACGCCTCGATCCAGATATCCAAGCACTCGCGCGCGTTGCTTTTCACTGACGACCGGCCCGATGTTTGTTTCTGGATTTGCCCCGTAGCCAATTTTCATCGCGCCGAGCGTGGCGATGGCCTTCTTAACGAACGCATCGCGGATGTTTTCGTGAACGAGCCAGCGGGTGGCGGTGCAACATACTTGTCCGGCATTGAGAGTCACAGCCGCCGCAAGCGAATCCGCTACGGCATCCACATTCACGTCGTCAAAAATCACCGCGGCGCCTTTGCCACCCAGTTCCAGCTTCACCGGCACTAGGTTTCGCCCGCACGCCTCCGCGATGAGGCGGCCAACCTCCGGCGACCCCGTGAAGGACATGCGTTTGAGTTCCGGATGGCGCGCTAATGCAGCGCCAGCAGTTTCACCGAAGCCGGTGACGACATTGACGACACCGGGCGGCACACCGGCCTCTTGGGCGAGCTTCGCGAAGTAAAGCGTGGAAAGCGGGGTGTCTTCCGCGGGCTTAATGACCACGGTATTACCCGCCGCCAGTGCGGGCGCGACGCCCCAGCCGACCAGCAGGAACGGAAAGTTCCATGGAAAAATGAAGCCGCACACGCCATACGGAACCCGCAGAGTGCGGGCCTCAAGGCCAGACAATGCGATCGGTTCGCGGCGGCGGGTATGGACGGCGAGATCGGCGTAGTAACGGAAGGTTTGGGCCGCATGCGGCACGTCGAAAGCCGAGGCCTGGCCGCGGGGTTTACCGACGTCCAGAGATTCGATTTGGGCGAGGGTTTCTTGATGTTTGATGATTAAATCAGCTAGCCGATGGAGAATGACCCCGCGGTCGTTGACGGGCATTGTGGCCCAACCGCTTTTTCGGGAGGCCTCCTGCGCGGCGGCAACGGCCGCATTTACGTCCGCACTGTCGCCTGCCGACACGTTTGCGAGTACTCGCCCCTTGCCTGGATCAAACGTTTCAAACGTTTTTCCGCTCAGGGCTTCGACCCATCGCCCGCCGACGAACAGCTTGAAGGGTTGTGCCGACAGGAACTGAGCGGCCTCAGGGTTGAGTGAATTCATGGGTGGTTGTCCGGTTGAGTCGTTTTGAAATCGTGCGTGACGACTTCCCGCAGTGCTGTGAATTTGTGTACCAGTGGGATTCTTCCGCCAATTGGTACCAAAACATTTACGAAAGGGAAATGGAAAGAATGACGCAAAATGGCTGCTGAGTCTGGCGTCGAACATTGCCTTCCGTTGCCTCAGCGCAAATCACGTTGCTCGATGTGCAATAAGTGCAACACCCGGTGGAAAATGGGCGTGAGCAGAATCCCCGCGGTGGTGATAAAGACCACGCCCGAGAAGAGCGCATACGCCGAGGCAAAGAACTTGGCCGAGTCCGAGTTTAAGGGGTTCACCGGCCCCATGCCGGTGAGGATCATCATCGCGTTCAAGATCGCGTCCACCCAGTTGAATTCGGCGATGAAATGTTAGCGGAGGATGCCGACCCCCAGCGAAAAGCCGATCAGACCGCCTGACAGCCCCAACGCCAGCAAGAACCGATGGTAGAAGGGGCGCCGCCGATGCGGGTGGGGATTGATCGAGGACACCACGACTGGGGTTGGCATCAGAATTCTCCTTTGAAAGCGCGTTCGAGGCCGGTGGGAAGCGAGGCATCAAGTTCGCCGGCGGTTTCGGAGTGCGGGCGCATCAACGCATCCTTCACTAGACAGCTTCCTGCGGAAGATTCTTGAAACCCGTGATTTCCTAAGCAAAAATTGGCTCCAGAGGTAGGACTTGAACCTACAACCCCACGGTTAACAGCCGCGTGCTCTACCATTGAGCTACTCTGGAACGCTAATGCCCGCAGTTCATTTGCTGGGGGAGGAGACTCCACCTGCGTCTGAACGCGGGCGCGCAAAATACCGGGCGGTGCCATTGCGTCAATGGTTTTTCGTGAGAATACCTCTCGCATGCGAATGAGTAGTCGCGTTCGGGAGAACGCGCTCTTCCTGGGGCGAATGAGTAGTCGCGTTCGGGAGAACGTGCTCTTCCTTCTGTCAAAGGTTATCCTTGGAGGATGAACCGGACCTTGGGTTCGTGATGATCGTTTCAGGACTTCTGAGTTTGCGCGGACACGCCGCTTCGCCCACGGCTCACGGGATTTTGAAGGCTGCCTTCAGAGTGCCATTCTCCGTTCCTACGGACATTCCGGGCCCGATACCGTTTCGCTCGAACCAGCCCGGATCGGTTTCCAGGACGAACTGAATGTTGGCCGCCTTTGCCGGGACGGGTGTGATGTCCTGGGCCTTCATTTGGACGATTTCCTGGATCACTCCCTCCGAGTCCATGTACGCCGCCGCAATGTCAAAACCAACGTTCTTCATGTAGAACGACGCTTGGTGCGGACGGGCGAAAAGAAACAACATGCCCTCGTCTGGGCCAATCCCGGGACGGAACATGAGCCCGGTGGAGATTTCCGTGACGCTGCGGCAGACCTCTGCCGTAATGGACTTGGTTCCAACCCAGAGCCGGATTGCAGGAAGCTTTAGTTGCGCCCGATTGAGATGGTAGTTCGGATCGCCTCCGGCGTCGTCTGCGCGCCGTGGCGGGGGGGTGGTTGATGGAGAGCTGACGGGTGGAGGGGCGGGTCTTCCGCAGCCCGCGATTGCAGCCATCAAAGCTCCCGTCAATCCAAGATTACGAGCGAGGCAAACCCAATGCATGCTGGAACAGTGCCGTTTTCGGCCGGCGGGAACCAAGCGAGAAAACGATTGCCAGGCCTGGGGGGTGCTTTTTGCGGAAAATACGCGGGTGGGTCTGGTGGGATCGCCTCGCTCGACACCCGGTTACAGGCGGGTCTTATCCTCGGTGATCTCTATCAATCGGTCCACTTCCACGCCTTCGAGAACATTGGTGCCACCGCCTATCCAACGGACTTCGATGCGGTCAACCCGTGTCCGCGGTCCCAAGCCGAAGTGCGGATGAATCCCGTAGTGGCTTTGGTACCCTCGTCCGCTATGCACCTCGTCGACGAGGGTGAGGTCGCCCGCAACCACTTTAATGTGTGCCCCGATGCCATCCCGGTTACTCCGAGTTCCCCGTGGCCGAACTTGAATCCAGTGGTTCTTGGTTGGGCTGTCGTTCTTCAAGAGAGTTGGTTCGCGCCGCGAGTTGAGAACGACGACGTCGATTTTTCCGTCATTGTCAAGGTCATCGAAAGCGGCTCCCCGGCTGCTCAATTTGACGGCCATGCCGTCCCCGGAACGAGCGGAGACGTCCATGAATTTTCCATGGCCCGTATTCTGCAGCAAAATGTTGTGGGCCTCATAACTGGCGGTGTCATCCCAAAGGCCGATATTGTCCTGGAGGTGACCGCAGGCGATGAACAGGTCGCGGTTACCGTCATTGTCGAAATCGATCATGCCGATTCCCCAATTGACCTGGTTGAAGGTGCCGGTGCCAGCCCCGGTGAGGTGAGTTGCGTCGTCAAACAATCCTCGACCTGCGTTTCGGTAGAGGATTGCCCACTGCTTCTGATAGGCCGTCATATAGAAATCGAGACGGCCGTCATTGTTGAAGTCGGCACATTCCACACCCATGGTTCCCTGTCCGAAACCGTTTGCGTCGTATGCCAGACCCGACATCAAGCCGACTTCCTCAAAATGCCCCTTGCCGTCATTCCTCCACACAAAATTAGCCATGGCATCGTTGCCCACAATAATGTCGCTATCCCCATCCCCGTCGTAGTCGGCGCAAACGACCCCCATGCCAGTACCCACGCGTGACGCTATGCCGGACTCGCGACTGATATCCGTGAACGTTCCGTTCCCGTTGTTGCGGAAGAGCGTCGAGGGAACAGGCCCGTAGATCATGGGACCCACGTAGGCGGGTTGGCCATTGACATAGCGGGTCTGATGCTTCGCGAAGGTGAAGTCGACATAGTTGGCCACGAAAAGGTCGAGGTCGCCATCCCCGTCGATATCCAGGAAGCAGGCGCCTGCGCCGACGTGGTTTCTCACCGCCACGCCCGCCTCTCGGGTCACATCGGAAAAGGTCCCGTCCCCGTTATTTCGATACAGGATATTTGGCCCGAAATTGTTTAGGTAGATATCCGGGTCCCCGTCGTTGTCATAATCGCCGACGCACACACCCAGGTGGTAATTGGTATCCATCAGCCCGGCCGCTTGCGTCACGTCCTTGAACTTCCATCCACCCTCGTTCCGGTATAAGGCATTGTGTGGCGGAGGTGTCGTGATGGGCGCGCCCGGCAGGGGCGCGCCATTCAGGAAAAGGATATCGATTTTACCATCCCCATCAAAGTCGAAGGTCGCCAATCCACAGCTGACGCTCTCCACGATGTAGCGCCGCCCAGAGCTGCCGTCGGTATGAAGGAAATGGATGCCGGTCTGCCGGGTGACGTCCTTAAGCTGGATCGGTGAAGGCGCTTCTGCGGCTCGGAGGAGGGGGGCGCAACATATCAATGCGAGCACGTTGCGACGATGGCTGGAGACCCAGGAGTTTCGCGAAAATCCGAGAACCAAGGGCGGATCGTTACGAGGGAGAGTGTTCATTGCTGTTTGGCCGGCGCCGACGGTGCCAGGCCGCGACCTTCCACGATGGTCATCAGGTGATCGACGGCCACGTTGCGGACGATGTCGACGACGCCGCCAATCCAGTTCACTCGGATTTGCTCGACCGCGCTGTGCTGTCCGAGGCCAAATTGGAGCCGTTTCCCAAAGTCGCTCTGGTAACTGCGTCCGCTATGGACCTCATCGATCTGGTTCAAGTCGCCGGCGGTGACGGTCACCCGGGCTCCAATTCCGTCGCGGTTGGATTTTGTGCCACGGAGTTGAATTTGGATCCAGTGATTGGTCGGGCTTGAGTCATTTCTGAGGACTGTTGGCTCGCGCCGTGAATTCAGGATAACCGCATCCAGATCGCCATCGTTGTCCAAGTCGTCGAACGCCGCTCCTCGACTGCTAAGCCTCGGGAGCAAACCATCGCCGCACAGATCGGATACATTCACGAACCGCCCATGACCGGTGTTTCGCAGAACGATGTTTTGGGCATTGTAACGGGTGGTGCTATCGAATTGCTCGATGTTGTCAATCAGATGGCCGCAGGCGATGAAGAGATCACGGTGGCCGTCGTTGTCGAAGTCGACCACACCCGCGCCCCATTTAACGTGTGGATAGGTTCCGGCAGCCGCGCCGGTCTGCCGGGCAACATCCTCAAAGTAGATTCCGGTGTGATTCTGGTAGAGGGTAGCCAGTTGGCGCTGATACGGGGTGATGTAAACGTCGAGCCATCCGTCATTATTCCAGTCGGCGCATTCGACACCCATCGAGCCCTGGACATGTCCAAAGGAATCGTAGGCTAATCCCAAGAGACCCCCGACTTCCTTGAACTTGCCGGTGCCGTCATTGAGCAGGACAAAATTCGGGCGGAGGTCGTTTCCCACGATGATGTCGGTATCGCCGTCATTGTCCAGATCGGCAGCGATCACGCCCATGCCGGAGCCTAGAAGTGCCGCAATGCCGGAAGCGACGCTCACGTCGGTGAAGGTTCCATCGCCGTTGTTGCGGTAGAGTACATTGGCCGTTGGCGGGTAGTTCAAAGGGCCGACATAGGCTGGGAAACCGTTCATGTAAGAGATCTGGTGGGTGGGAAAAGTGAAGCCCACGTAATTCGCCACGAATAGGTCCAGGTCTCCGTCACCATCCATATCCAGAAAGCAGGCTCCGGCGCCCACGTGGTTTCCCACCGCCACGCCAGCCTCTCGGGTCACATCGGTAAATGTGCTGTTTCCATTGTTTCGATACAGGATATTCGGTCCGAAATTGTTCAGGTAAATATCCGAGTAACCGTCGTTGTTATAGTCACCGACGCACACACCCAGGTGGTAATTGGTATCCATCAGCCCGGCCGCTTGCGTCACGTCCTTGAACTTCCATCCGCCCTCGTTCCGGTATAGGGCGTTGCGCGGTGGAGGTGTCGTGATGGGCGAGCCCGGCAGGGGCGCGCCATTGAGGAAAAGGACGTCGATCTTGCCATCCCGATCGTAGTCGAGCGTTGCCAAGCCGGAGCTGACTGTTTCAACGATGTAGCGTCGCCCGGAACTGCCGTCGGTATGAGCGAAAGTGATGCCGGTCTCGCGGGTGACATCCTTGAGTTGGATGGGGCAATTCGACCCGGCGGCCGAGAGGGAGCGGGGGAAGAGCGATAGGAGAAGGAGAAGGAGAAAGAGAAGAATCCAACCCGCAAAAAAATGGCGAGAGCTCACGGTGTGGCGGGTAATCATCCTACGGAGCCTGTTGGACCTGCTGGAGGAACTGTTGGTATTTTGGCTCGCCGGGGCTTAGGACTAGTGCCTGCCTCGCTGCCTCCAAGGCGCCCGGGCGGTCATTCGATTTGAAGCAGGCCACGGCTAGAAAATAATAGTGAGAACCGCTCGGTTCCAACTCAACGACCTTCCGGGCCAGAGCCCGCACTTCGTTCGTCTTGCGATTCGCCCTCAGGTAGAGTTCTGCCAGGGCGCGGTAGCCCTCAGCCCATTGGGGAGCCAATCCCTGCACTTTTTGAAAGGATTGTTCCGCCGCCTCGAACTGTTCGAGTCGACCCTGAAGCCGACCTAGGAACAGGTAGTTTAGGCTGTTCTTCGGCTGTTCCGCCACCAGTTGCTCGAATACCCTCACGCCCTTGGTTGGTTCCTTGGTCTGCACATAAAACGCCTCCAGCGCGGACCGGTACATGGGATTGTCTGCGTCGAGGGCAGCCGACCGGCGAAAAAGGTCCGCCGCCTTTCCGGTTTGCTCGTGAGCGCGGTAAATCTGAGCTGCGCCGAAAAGAGTTCTTGCCACGGTTTCGCGTACCTGGGACAGGCCGGTCCGCGTGTCCTCACGGGCGTTTCGGTCGGTCAGATCCTGGCGGTCAACCGCTTCCAATTTGAGGAATTGCTCACGATACCTCCCAGCGTCCTCCGTTTGTCCCAACCTCATGGATGCGGTGTAAAGCCCGAAGAACGCCTGAGTGTGGTCCGGAAGTAGCGCAATCGCCCGCAGGAAACTCCCCTTCGCCGGCGCATAATCGCCGGACTGCAGTTGGGCTTGTCCCAGGAGGTAGGAGCTTTCGCTGGTCGGCCTGGGCAGGTGGACGGCCTTTTGAAGGGCCTGCACTGCCTCCTCACTCCGTCCAAGATCCATGAGAGCTCGCCCCAAGCGGTTAAGAATCTCCCCAGTCGCTAAACCTCGCTTCAGCGCCTCTTGACAGAGCCTTGCGGATTCGTCGATTTCCCCCTTGTCGTAAGCCACGCGCGCCAGGATCTCGTAAGCCTCCGTCATGTTTGGGCTCAGTTCGAGACATCGTTGCAAGTTCGTGGTCGCCTCGTCGGATCGGCCAGTATTGTAAAAAGCCGATCCGAGCAGAGCGTAGGTCAGGGCATCCTTCGGATACGCCTCAGCCACCTGACCTGCCACGGTTACGGCCTCCCGTTTAAGGTCTGCAGCCTCCGCCTGAGGTTGGCTCACCGCCAAGGCTGGATTTGCACTCGGGGCGATGGAGTTCTGCGGCACCTCCGTCGGCTGGGCGGTTTTTGCTTTCTCAGCGATTGGTGCCCGCGGGCTCTCCGACGTCCGCCACCAAGCCCAAGTCAGCGCCCCTCCGATCAGGATGGCTCCTAAGATCGCCCAAAGCGCAGTCCTCGCGCCTGGGATCGCCGGTGCCGTGTCCTCGCCTCCTCGTGAACCTCGTCGAGGATCCTCTTTTCGACCATTATTAATAGCAAGCCTCCTCGGTTTTTCTGCAGCTTGAGAGGTTGCAGAGCGGTGTGTCAAGTGGGTGTGCTCGAGAAAAACAGGCGGTCGGATTCGCTCTTTTGGTTTTGTGAGCGGAGGCCATCGAGGGGATTTTTCTCTCGATCTCGGCTTACCGCTACATTTTCGGTAAGACGCTGGCTGGGTGAGTCACAATTTTCGATCAAATTTCTTGAAATCCGTTGACGGTATAGCCGGGGGGGAAACAACCTTGGCATCGTCTCTTGTGATGGAGCGCAGTCCTTTTCTTTCGAACGAACACTAATGAGCACGCCAATTGTTGCACCGACCGCTACCAAGGGCCTTGACGGAGTTGTGGCCGCCAACACGCGCTTGAGCGACGTGCGCGGCGAAATTGGCCAATTGGTCTACTGCGGCTACGACATCAACGAACTCGCCGGGAGGGTGAGCTACGAGGAAGTGGTCTACCTCCTCCACCACAACCACCTGCCCAACAATGTGGAATTGACCGAACTGAAAGCCACGCTCGCCGGCTACCGGGAATTGCCCAAGGGCGTCGTCGATACGATTACCCGGTTCCCCAAGGATACGCCTCCCATGCACGCGATCCGGACAGGAGTCAGCGCCTTGGGTTGTTACGATACCACAGCGGATGACGACACCATGGACGCGCAACGCCGGAAGGCCCTTCGATTGATCGCCCAGATCCCGGTCGTTACGGCTTACTTTCACCGGTCGCGTCAGGAGAAGCCCCTCATACACCCCGACGGACACCTGGGGGAGGCTGCAAATTTTCTCTACATGATTGATGGCGAAAAGCCGTCGGCAGAAAAAGAGAGCACATTGGACCTTTGTTACGTGCTACACGCGGATCACGGGATGAATGCCTCGACGTTCAGTGCGCGGGTGACCATCGCGACGTTGAGCGATATGTACTCGGCCATCACCACAGCGATTGGGACCCTCAAGGGCCCGCTTCATGGCGGTGCTAACGAGGGCGTCATCAAGATGCTCACGGAGATCGGATCGCTGGATAAGGTGGATGCCTACGTGCACGAGAGTTTGGCTCAAAAGCGGAAGATCATGGGCATCGGTCACCGGGTCTACAAGGTTCTGGATCCCCGCGCCCCGCATCTGAAGCGGATGGCGCAGATCCTGAGTGGCAAGCTCGGACAACCGAAATGGATCCAGATGTCAGAGCGGATTGCGGAACTAATGCTCAAGGAGAAAAACCTCCACGCAAACGTCGATTTCTACAGCGCAACGGTTTATTACTCGCTTGGAATTCCAACCGACCTCTTCACGCCGATTTTTGCCATCGCCCGGACGAGCGGATGGACGGCTCACGTGTTGGAACAGCTCGCCGACAATCGGCTGATTCGACCTCAATCGGTTTATACCGGCCCTGTTGGGTTAAAGGTGGTTCCTATAGGGCTCCGGTGAGCGGACCTCGAAATGCCGACGACGGCTGGGTGTCGAAGCCTCCCCGGTCCGCCTCGTGCGACACGGTGTGTTTTGGGTCGACTTCACTGATTTCTCATCTGGATCAAATCCTTATTTTTCATGAACATTCACGAATATCAAGCCAAGCAGCTTTTGAAACAATACGGGGTCGCTGTTCCCTCGGGAGACCCTTGCAAGACGATCGCGGAGGTGCGCAGCGCCGCCGAGCGGCTTTTTTCCTCCGGCCACAAACTCGCCGTGGTGAAATCCCAGATCCACGCGGGCGGGAGGGGCAAAGGCACGTTTAAGCATGGATTCCAGGGTGGCGTGAAACTCGCGCACTCCGTCGACGAAGTGGTTGTGTTCGCGGAAAACATGTTGGGAAAGGTGCTCGTCACCAAGCAGACGGGACCCGAGGGGCGAGAAGTCCAGACCCTGCTTGTGGCGGCAGCCGAGACCATCAAGAAGGAGTTCTATATCGCTGTGCTGCTGGACCGGGAGAAATCGCGGCCGGTGATCATGGCCAGCACCGAAGGCGGCGTGGATATCGAGGAGGTGGCTGAAAAATCCCCTGAGAAAATCCTCAAGGAATGGATCGACCCGGCGGTGGGCCTGCAGGCTTTCCAGTGTCGCAAGATTGCCAGTGGACTCGGGCTCAAGGGCGATTTGTTCAACGCCGCCTGCAAGCTGGTGGCGGGTGTCTATAAGACCTGGTGGGAATGCGATGCGTCGATGGTGGAGATCAATCCCCTGTGCATCGTCGAAGGACCGGACGGCAAGGAGAACCTCGTGGCCGTGGATGCCAAGATTGGGCTCGATGACAACGCTTTGTATCGTCACAAGGACATCCAGGAAATGCGCGACCTAGCCGAGGAATCCCCTCTTGAGGTTGAGGCTGGCAAGTTCAACCTAAATTACATCAAGCTGGACGGGAATATTGCCTGCCTCGTCAATGGCGCCGGACTCGCGATGGCCACGATGGACATTATCCAGCATTTTGGGGGAAGACCGGCAAACTTCCTCGACGTGGGAGGCGGGGCTTCAAAGGACCAGGTCTCGGCGGCGTTCAAGATCATTCTCGGCGATCCAGGCGTGAAGGGGATCTTAGTAAATATTTTCGGCGGCATTATGGACTGTAACGTGATCGCCACCGGCATCGTCGCGGCGGTTCGTGAAACCGGTCTAAAGCTTCCACTGGTCATCCGCCTCGAAGGAAACAACGTCCTCGCCGGCAAGCAAACTCTGAAAGATTCCGGGCTTACTCTGATCGGCGGTGACAGCATGGCCGACGCGGCTCGCAAGGTTGTGGCTGCCGTAAGTACCCACTGACACAGCGGTTCGTTCTGGAGCGCGTAACGCACTCATTTTCTCCATTTTCATTTCGTTGATTTTCTATTTCTCGACACCATGTCCATTCTCGTCCAATCCAACACCAAAGTTCTGGTCCAGGGCATCACCGGCAGTTTCGGGGCGAAGCACGCCCAGTTGTCCCTCGACTACGGCACCCGGATCGTCGCCGGCGTCACGCCTGGAAAAGGGGGCCAAAATTTTGAACATAACGGCCACACGATACCCATCTTCGATACCGTCGCCGACGCGGTTCGACAGACCGGCGCCACCGCCAGTGCTGTGTTTGTGCCGCCACCGTTCGCGGCCGATGCAATCCTCGAGGGAGCCGATGCCGGCCTTAGCCTTGTCGTTGCCATTACGGAGGGTATCCCCGTCAATGACATGATCCGTGTGAAGCGAGCGTTGGAAGGGCGGAGCACCCGCCTTGTCGGTCCCAACTGTCCGGGAGTTGTGACCCCAGGCGAGGGCAAAGATTCCCAGGGCGGTTGCCGCATCGGGATCGCCCCGGGTTACATTCATAAGAAGGGTCACATCGGCGTCGTGAGCCGCTCCGGCACGCTCACCTACGAGGCGGTTTTTCAACTCACGGCGCGCGGCGTCGGGCAGAGCACCTGCGTCGGGATCGGGGGCGATCCCGTCAACGGAACCTCGCATCTGGACGTCATCCGAATGTTCATGGCGGACCCGGAGACGCACGGCATTATTATGATCGGCGAGATTGGCGGCAGTACCGAAGAGGAGGCGGCCGAATGGATCGCGCGGAATGGCACCAAACCTGTGGCGGGATTCATCGCGGGGGCCACCGCACCGCCCGGACGTCGCATGGGACACGCGGGTGCGATTGTCAGCGGCGGCAAGGGCACTGCCAAGGCCAAGATCGACGCCTTTCGCAAGGCGGGCATCGGCATTTCACCAACGCCGAGCGACATGGCGGCCACACTTCTTAAAATGATGTAGTCGAAGCCCGCAGGCCGGTGTCGGAGGGGCCGTTACGATCACGAGGCAACTGCGAAATCCCGGAACTCTGCGCATGGCATTCATCGATCTGCTGTTGAATGTGACGGCCGTTTTACTCTGGTTGTCGTGGCGGGGGGTCCCGGCTGAGCCGATGACCCGCGGCGCTCTGACTCTCGCTTCCAATTTGCGTCCCGCGCAGCACGCTCGCCCTCAACGCTGGCATCATGCCGTCTGGTTGGTCGGGCTCCTGGTTTTTCGAGCTCTCTTTTACTGGCACATAGGGCGGCAGATAGGCTGGGCTGCCAGGTGGTCGCCGGGAGCCCTCACGCTGGCGTTTCGCAGCGACTATTTCTTCCGTATGTTCCTCTTCTCGTTGCTGGGATTCTGCTGGTCGATTTTCTGCCTGTACGGATCAATGCTCCTCGTGGCAGCCGTGAACCGTGGCCCAGCTCAGGCCGAGCCGTTCACTCGGCTCATCCGCAATCAGCTGGGCGTATTGGGACGACTTCCCGCGTGGTTCCAAATAATTCTGCCGGTGCTCGCCTTGGGGCTCCTGTGGTGGCCGATCAGTCTTTGGTTCGCCCGGCTGGGATTACTCCCACGGCAACCGGGGCAGGGAATGCCCCTCCACGCCTGCCTTGCGGTCGGCCTCGGAGGGTGGCTGCCGTGGCGATGGACCCTGTCCGTCGTACTGGTGGTTGGGGTGCTGTTGCAACATGTCTACCTCGGGTGCCATCCGTTTTTCGAATTCATTCAAACAACTCACCAACGGTTGATGCGACCTGTTTGCTGGCTGCCGCTCCGATTTGGTTCGGTGGATCTTCGCTCACTGGTGCTGTTGATCGGCCTTTGGGCACTCGTGTACTGGCTTCGACCCGGGATGCCAGATGGTGTATTGGCGCTCTTGTATCAGCACGGGATTAGCCGATGAATTCCTCGACGGGATTAGCTCCGTACCTCCGCAATCAAGGCACGGGTGTCCTGCTCTCCGTAAAGGCTCAACCGCGTGCCTTCCGGACGCACTTCGCTGGAATTCTCGGTTCGGAACTCAAGATCAAGGTGGCTGCCCCTCCGGTGGACGGTGCCGCAAATGAGGCGTTAGTGGAGTTCTTGGCGGAGGTTCTGCGATGTCCCCGGAGGGCGGTTACGTTGTTGCGGGGGCAGTCGTCCTCCCACAAGGTTTTCGAGATTACCGGCGTAACGCCAGCAGACGTCGCGATTTGGATTGCGCGGGCGGACTGATCCCCCGGCACCGTCGGCGGAAGTATGAGAATTCATCGGTTGTAAACCTCAAATTCCTTGCGTCGGAGGTGAGTGATTCCTAGCTTCCCGGCCGCGGAACGCACCCGTAGCTCAATTGGATAGAGCGGCTGACTACGGATCAGCAGGTTTCAGGTTCAACTCCTGACGGGTGCACCACTCTCCATCAATGGTTTACGATCTAATTGAGACACTCCCTCTATTGTCACTGTACCCCCACTGTACCCTTTCAACTGTTCATAAAAGGCCATCCGCCCCTGACCGCGACCTGCTAGTCGGGGACCGGTCAGCAGCGGCGCTACTCCCATTGGGGACCGGTTTTCTTCCCCACGACTCGCCAATCGGGGGGCTCTCCTGCGGAAAAGATCGGAGGGGAGCTTGACTGGCGAAATGAAGAGGAGTAGTTGACGAACTCAAGCGTCGCTTCGCTCCGAGAAACTGTCCGGTCAAAATCGGAATGCTGTCCGACATTCTCCGGAACACTGTCCGGATCAGATCGGAATCGGTGGTCGGTTTGAACGGAATGCGCACCGGAGCCGGCTCCGCCAACCGACCGCGCCGAACAGCCATTGTCTGCCATGGGAGCTGCGTCACGCCGGGTAAACGCAGTTTTTCATTTCCAACTGATGGCTGGCGATCTTGGGGAAGTACGCTCCGTTATCCGGGTATGTCCACTTCCCGGTAGCCTTAAGTGATTGCCGAGGTTCGCATGGTCCAATTGGACCACGGCTACTGGCTCGCCGAGCGGGATGGACGCGGATGAAGTTAGCCTTGAAGAGTATCAGCTCGCGATGTCTGATCCGAACCTTCTCCTACCTGTTTCACCCGGGATCTAACCCACTGGATCTAATCATCTGAATAATCTGCGTAATGGTAGAATCGACACATTCGCAGGAAACTGGACCACTTAAGGCAGCCTTTAAGTCTGAACAAAGTCCACTCAAGCAAGGTTTTGTTACGCGCTCGCACTCGACACACATTTTGAGCAAAAGGAGAGCTCTCGGAAATTGTCCAACATTCCTGTAGTTGACTGCGTCTCTCCAAAACTGCGCTCCCCGCGGGGACAGCTTTTCGAACACGCTCCGCTCACAAATGGGAACTGGATCTCTGGGTGGTTTTTGCCCGCACGTAGATTGATGCTCAGCAATCAGGTCGATCGCAATCCGCTGGTCGCAGTGAATACAGTATTTTGTCCAATTGACCTTTCGGGCGGTGGAATAGCCTTTAGCACCGGCGCCTTGGAGAGGAGCAGCCATGAATTCCGACGGAACCGACCCCTTTAGAGTCGGTGGGTCGATGTGGATTTGGGACACTTATGACCCAGGCGATGATGCCGGGGTACTACATCTGTACTACGCAATGGATCAGGGTTTCGCCGGTCCGAGTAACGCACGCTCTGGGAATGGACTGACGGGTGCTGAAAAAGGCGGCGAGGGCTGGATTTACCGACGTCTTAGGCAATAACCCGACCAGAAGTCATTAGTCAGATTTCATTGATAGGAATTTGCTTATCGCTCCGCTTCTTACAAATCCCGTAGCGTCAAAATACTCATGCGGCCGCTCGGTGAATTTCAGGAGGCCGCCGAGGCGTTCCCGAGTCTGGATGTCCCCTGCTGCCGGCCGTCGGGCGGAGGCCGCGACCAAGCCAGCGGTAGACGCGAAGGGCGAAAGGGATGGGTCGGGCCTGGTTGGCGCGGATCGTGGCGAAGTCGAGGAGCAGCTCTGTTTTTACCACTGGATAACGATCACAGGGGTACGACAACGGCGGTCATACGGGGTGGATGATTGATTCGAGTGCTTCCGGGAATCCATCGATGAATCGGTGATATCGGGAACACCCTCTTCCCCATGCCGGTTGCGATGGGAATCCCGAAGCACAGCAGACCACAATCGCCGCCATTGAGCCGCCAAGGCGCGCTCCTTCGCCATCATGGCCTACGGCATTCAAGACCGCGCCCCCGTCGCTCCCCCCCGACGGGATCTCCGAACCTCTCTGACTGCGCAACCCCTCCGCACGTGACTATTGGCCTGCACTCAACCACCCAAGGCGCCCGTGAGTTCCGTTCCGCTTTTTCTGGTCTTCTTGGGCGAAAGGGATAGGTTCGGATCTCCAACTCTCAGATTCGCAAGTGCTTCGCGCCTGTTCGTTGCGGATTTTGAGAAAGGATCCTCATGCCAGAACATTGCAAGTGACCACGGATCGAAAACAACCCGGAATCGACCTCGATCATTTGATCAAGTTACGCCTGACTGTGGCCCGTTTTGGCGAGATGGATGGCGCCGCGTGGTGGAACACCCAGGGGGTGTTGGGCAAAGCAGGCAGGTCCGTTCTCTCCCGTGGATTCCCGGCGACTCATTGGTTCGCCCAAGCTCGGATCGTTTGTGCGGTAGCTGCAGCCCGCTGCGCCGCCGTCTTTTCCCCGCCTGGATGCTTCACTCTTTGGAGTCTCCCGGCCGAAATCGAGGATGCGATCTCGCGGCAGTGGTCGGCGATGTGCCGAAAGCCGAACGAGTGGGCTCCTTTTTTTGATGGCCTCACCCCTCGAAATTCCGGCGACCTTTTGCGTCACCTCAAAGAGCAGGAGCTCATCGACGAACGAACG